>NZ_LFJJ01000113.1 GCF_001189365.1 Candidatus Burkholderia verschuerenii
GTTTCGCTCCACGCTTCCTCCCCACGGTCGGTCGCCCTTCCGCAGTTGCGCTTCACTTCGCTCGCTGTGGTCAACTTGCCGCGCGACTTGCACCCGCAAGAGTGCGCCCATGCTGGGCGCACAAAAGAAGCATCGCCGATGCGCTGCGCCGCCGCCGCACCGTGCTCGACAACGCGCACGTCGCGTTCGTGTCGATGGACGAAGCCGGCCTGATCGTCGACTGGAACGAAGCCGCCGTGCATCTGTTCGGCTGGCGCGCCGCCGAAGTGCTCAATCTCGAACTCGCGCAGATCATCGTGCCCGAGCGCATCGCGCGGGGCTGATCCGCTATCTGTCGACGGGCGAGGCGCGCATCATCAACCGGCGCGTCGAGTTGCCGGCGATCCGCCGCGACGGCAGCGAATTCGCCGCCGAGTTGTCGATCAGCGAAGTGTGGTTCGACAGGCAGCGGCAATTCGCCTGCTTCGTGCACGACATTACCGATCGCCGCCGCGCGACCGAAGCGGACGAGCGCCTGCGTCTACTGATCAAATCGGTGAGCGACTACGCCATCTGCATGCTCGATCACGACGGCATCGTGCGTTCGTGGAACGACGGCGCGCACGCGCTGTACGGCCATTCGTCGGACGAAGCGATCGGCCGGCATTTCGCGCTCTTCTACACCACCGACGAACTCGGCCGCGACCGCCCGAGCGACGACCTGCGCGCGGCCACCGAACGCGGCCGCGTCGAGCATGAAGACTGGCGCGTGCGAAAAGACGGCTCCGAATTCCGCGCGCATGTCATTCTGAGCGCGCTGCCGAAGAACGGCGGCCGCGAGCACGGCTACGTGATGATCACGCGCGACATGACCGCGCGCCGCCGTCTGGAGGAACTGGAAGCGTCGAGCCGGCGCATGAACGAGTTTCTCGCGCTGCTGGGCCACGAGTTGCGCAATCCGCTCGCGCCGATCCGCAACGCGGTGAGCATCCTCAAGCTGAAGGCGTCGGACGATGCCGACGTCGTGCGCAGCCGACAGATCGTCGACCGGCAACTCGCGCATCTGACCAAGCTCGTCGACGATCTGCTCGAAGCGGGCCGCGTCAGTTCCGGCAAGATTCGCCTGACGACCGAGATCGTCGATATCGCCGATGTCGTGCAATTGAGCATCGAGGCGAGCCAGCCGCTGTTCGACGATCGCGGCCAGCGCATCGTCGTGCAGGACAGCGGGCAGCGTCTGTTCGTCAACGGCGATTCCACGCGACTCGTGCAGGCGCTCAACAATCTGCTCAACAACGCGTCGAAGTTCAGCCCGCCCGCCTCCACCATCACGCTCGAAGTCGGTCCGCGCGGCGGCTCGGTGATGGTCCGCGTCACCGATCAGGGACGCGACATTTCGCCGGAAGCGCTGGCCATCGTGTTCGATCTGTTCGTGCAGGAGCATCCGCCGGGCGCGCATCAGGATGAAGGCGGGCTCGGCATCGGGCTCACGCTGGTGCGGGCCATCGCCGAACTGCACGGCGGACATGTCGAAGCGAAAAGCGGCAGAACCGGCCGAGGCAGCGTATTCAGCTTGTGGCTGCCGCTCGCGCAGCCGCCGGAAGCGGGCGCCGTCGTGCCGTCCGCGCCGAGTCATGTCTCGACCGACATGCTCGACGTGCTGGTCGTCGACGACAACCGCGATTCCGCCGACAGCATGACGCTCGTGCTCGACATGCTGGGCCACAAGGCATCGCCCGCCTACGACGGGCCGGACGCGCTGATGCGTTTCGATCAGGTGCATCCGCAAGTCGTGCTGCTCGATCTGTCGATGCCGGGCATGACGGGCTTCGACGTGATCCGCCATCTGCGCGAACGGCAAAGCGCGCGCGGCGAGGACGGCAACAAGCGCATCGTGGTCGCGGCGATGACGGGTCTCGGCTCCAACGAAGACATGGCGCGCACCCGCGCGGCGCGCAGGGACGGCTAGACTTAGAATGAGTCGATGCAGGCGTTCCTCCCACTCACGCGCGCATCGACCATGACCTCAGCCTCTTCCCGCGATACCCTCGCCGATCTCTGGCGTCTCGCCGCCTTTCCGTCCGATGCACTGTCCCGCATCGATCTGCCGGGACGCGACCCGGTGTTTCCGTCGACCTTCGCGATCGGCGTGGCGGCGCAATCGACCATCGGCGCGGCGGCGCTGGCCGCGTGCGAGGTCGCGCACGCGCGCGGCGTCGATCGGCAGGATGTGTCGGTCGACATGACGCACGCCGCCATCGAATGCACCAACTGGTTCACCGTCGACGGCCAGGAGCCCGAAACCTGGGGCGCGTTCTCCGGCTTGTATCGCTGCGCGGACGGCTGGGTGCGGATCCACGCGAACTTCCAACATCATCAGGATGGCGCGCTGCGCGTGCTCGGACTCGATCCGCGCACGGCCACGCGCGCCGAAGCCGAACGCGCGCTGCTCGACTGGCGCGCCGCCGATTACGAAAACGCCTGCGCCGAACGCGGTCTGGTCGTCACGATGCTGCGCGGCTTCGAGCAATGGGACGCCACGCCGCAAGCGCAGGCGATTGCCGCCCAGCCGCTGATGACCATCACGCGCATCGGCGATGCCGCGCCGCTTGCGCTGCCGCCCTTGTCCGCCGATGCCCGTCCGCTCGACGGCGTGCGCGTGCTCGACTTCACGCGCATTCTCGCGGGGCCGGTCGGCGCGCGCGCTGGCCGCTTTCGGCGCGGACGTGATGCTGGTGAACTCGCCGAATCTGCCGAACATTCCCGCCATCGCCGATACGAGCCGCGGCAAGCGTTCGGCCCATCTCGATCTGCTGACCGGCGACGGACGCGCGACGCTCGAGCGTCTGATCGACGACGCGCATGTGTTCTCGCAGGGTTATCGGCCGGGCGGGCTCGCGGCGCTCAGCTTCGGGCCCGACGAAGTAGCGAAGCGGCGGCCGGGCATCGTGTACGCGTCGTTGACGGCTTATGGCACGCAAGGTCCGTGGGCGCGGCGTCGCGGCTTCGATTCGCTGGTACAGACCGCGATGGGTTTCAACGATGCCGAAGCGCGCGCCTTCCGCGAGGACAAGCCGCATCCGCTGCAGATGCAGATGCAGATGCAGATGCTCGACATGGCGAGCGGCTTTCTGATGGCGTTCGGCGTATCGGCGGCGCTGTGGAAGCAGCAGACCGAAGGCGGAAGCTGGCACGTGCAGGTGTCGCTCGCGCAGACCGGGCATTGGCTGCGCGGACTCGGACGCATCGCGGACGGCGTGCATGCCGCGAAGCCGGATTTCGCGCCTTATCTGGAAACGGTGGAATCGGGCTTCGGCGCGTTGAAGGCGGTCACGCCGAGCGCGCGGCTGGCGCGCACGCCGGCGGGTTACGCGCGGCCTTCGGTGCCGCCGGGGACGTCGGAGGCGCGGTGGTAAAGGGCGGCTCGATCACCCCGCTTCGGCTTCGACCACACGCGTCTCGCTGAGCGCATCGACCGATACCGGCACGCGCCGCGCCAGCGCGCACATCAATTCATAGCCGATGGTGCCCGACGGTTCCGCCACTTCGTCGACCCGCACGCGCGGGCCCCACAGTTCCACCGGCGCGCCGATGCCCGCCGCCGGGCACGGCGTGAGATCGACGGTGAGCATGTCCATCGACACGCGGCCGACGATCCGCGTACGCACGCCATCCACGACGACGGGCGTACCGGCGGGCGCGTGACGCGGATAACCGTCCGCGTAACCGCACGCGACCACGCCGATACGCATCGCGCGATCCGCGGCGAACGTGCGGCCGTAGCCGATGGTCTCGCCCGCCGCCAGCGTCTGCACGCCGATGATGCGGCTTTCCAGCGTCATCGCGGCGGCGAGCGGCGCGCCCGCGATATGCCGCGCGCTGCCCGTCGGCGACGCGCCGTAGAGGATCGTGCCGGGACGGACCCAGTCGCGATGCGCGCGCGGATGCCACAACACCGCCGCCGAGTTCGACAGCGAGCGCGTGCCGGGCAGATCCTTCGTCGCGGCATCGAATTCGTCGATTTGCCAGTCGATCGCGCCGTCGTCGGCATTGGCGAAATGCGTCATCAGTCCGATGCGCCCGACCGCCTTCAACTGCGACGCCCGCTGCCAAGCACGCGCGTAATCGTCGGGACGGAAACCGAGGCGGTTCATGCCCGAGTTCATCTTCAGTTCGATATCGATCGGCGCGCGGTGCGGCGGACGCGAGCAGATCGAGTGGCGCGTCGCAATGCACGGTCACC
Source organism: Candidatus Burkholderia verschuerenii (assembly GCF_001189365.1). Lineage (GTDB taxonomy): Bacteria > Pseudomonadota > Gammaproteobacteria > Burkholderiales > Burkholderiaceae > Caballeronia > Caballeronia verschuerenii. The sequence continues at coordinate 4,223 of NZ_LFJJ01000113.1, forward strand.
GTCAGCCGATGATGATCGGCCGTCGCCACATCGCGCGCGTCGAAAATGCCTTCGAGCAGCAGGATCGGGCCGGTCCAGCCGAGTTCGCGCACGCGCACGGCTTCGTCGAGATCGAGCAGCGCGATGCCGTCCGCCGCCGCGAGCGCCGGAAAAATCCGCTCGATGCCGTGGCCGTAAGCATTGGCCTTTACGACCGCCCAGACGCGCGAGGCGCTCGCGGTGCGCCGGACGAAATCGAGGTTGTGGCGCACCGCATCGAGGTGAATGCGAGCGGAAATCGGACGTGGCATGGCGGCTCCTGAGCAGCAGCAGCGCGATTCAAGCGTGTTTGTCGAAGATTGCAGTGGATTGCGCAATCGTATCGACGCTCAGGCAGTCGTTGTTATTATATTTATCGCGCTTTTTGGGCGTAACGACTATTCGAACCATGCCGCGCGGATGCGCTGTATAGTGAACGACCGCATCGCTTCATTCGGGAGACCGCCATGAACGACACTCAGCGACTCGCAGGCTTGCGCATCGTGCTGATCGTCGTCGGTCTGATCGCGCTATTCGCGATCTGGCCGCTGATGATCCTTTGGCCGTCGGGCTGGGCCTGGCACAGCGGCCACTCCGACTATCCGCTGATGATCGTCGGCGTCTACGCGACGCTCGGCGTGTTTTTGCTGCGGGCATCGCGCGATCCGATGCGGCATCTGAGCCTGATCTGGTTCACGGTGTGGTCGAGCATCGTGCACGGCGCGATCATGGCCGTGCAGTCGTTCGGTGTCGAGATGGACGGCGCGCGCCATGTGGGGCATCTGTACGGCGACGTGCCTGCGCTGTTTATCGTCGCGGCGGCGCTGGCGTACTTCACGCCGCGCGGCGAGCAGACGCGCGCCCGGACTGGCGCGGCGGCTTAGTTCAGATAGCCTAGGTGTTCGGCCAGAATCACGCTGCCGACGCCGATCAGAATCAGCCCGCCGACGATCTCCGCGCGCTTGCCAATGGTCGCGCCGACCAGCCGCCCGACCATCACGCCGACGGTCACCATCAGCATCGTCGCGAAGCCGATGGTCGCGGCCGTCGAGAAGATATCGACATCGATAAAGGCGAGACCCGCGCCGACCGCCATCGCGTCGATGCTGGTGGCGAAGCCCGTCACCGCGAGCACCAGGAATGAGTGCGAGTTCGGCTTTTCCTCTTCGTGATCCGCCTGGCTGAAGCCTTCGCGGATCATGCGCGCGCCGAGCACGAACAACAGGCCGAACGCGATCCAGTGATCCCACGCCGTCACGTATTGTGCGCGGCGGCGCGGCCGAGCGCCCAGCCGACCAGCGGCGTAATGGCTTCGATGACGCCGAAGATCAGACCCGTCTTGAGCGCTTCGCGGATACGCGGCTTGTGCAAGGTCGCGCCCTTGCCGACGGCGGCCGCGAAGGCATCGGTGGACATGGCGAAGGCGAGGAAAATGGTGGAGGCGAGGTTCATCGCGTTTTTATTGGCGTTTCGGTCGGGCAAGAAGATGCGACAGACCGCGCCCCCGACCTTCAAGCGCACTCTGTCGATGGTCTTGCCAACCCGCGTCAACAACTGCGACGGCTGCCCATGCCACGATCGGACGATCGAGTGTGTTGACATGGGCGCTTTCCGATTGCGGAAAGCCGGCTACTCCCCAGCGAAGAACTCGAAGCTTATCACGATCAATTCGGTGCGCCCGTGAAATTTCCGCGAATTCCGGTAAAGTGCCAGCGTATAGCACGCAATAGACGCTTAACGCCGCGATTTTCTCCACTATACGATGGAGGCATCATGCAGGCCGATTCCGCTCATCAAGCCGCGCGCGAGGCCATCGCACGCATCTATCACGCGTTCGAAACTCAGGATGTCGCGCTGCTGCGCGAAGCCGTCACGCCCGATTGGGCCTACCTTCCCGAGCCGCCCGGCCAAAAGCCCGGCCCCGATCAGATGATCCCAGTCTTCGCCGACCTCGCGACGGCGCTGCCCGACATGCATATCGAGATTCTCGACACGCTGGTGCAGGGCAATCGCGTGGGCGTTCGGGCGGAAGTGAGCGGCACGCAGTCCGGGCCGCTGATGGGCATCGCCGCGACAAGCAAGCCGATCCGGTTCGCGATCCACTCGTTTCACGAATTGCGCGATGGCCGCATCGCCAAAACCTGGCATCTGGAAGATTGGCTGAGCGTGTTCCGTCAGCTGGGCGAAGCGCCGCGCGTTTTGAGGCAGCCTTAGCGTTGCGCTGCCTCGTGAAGCACCTGTTCGACGCATAGCGCGACCAGCCGCGCATCCAGCCTTTCCAACGCGCGCGCCGCGTCGCGCAGCGCGGGCGCGTCCGTTGCCGAAGGAATCGGAAAAGAGCCGTTCACGCTCGCGGGCCGCCGCGCGTACGGCGTCGAGCGTCGCGCGTAGTTCCGTCATGCGCGGAAACTTGGCCGCGCGCGCCCGCGATTCCAGCTTGTCCGCGAGCGCATCGAGGGATGCCGCGCTGGGCGTCGCATCGCCGAAACGCGTCAGAAAGCGCCGGACGCTGCCATGCAGACGGCGATGCGCATCGACGAGATCGCGGATCGACTCGGCGCGCGCGTCGTCCCGCGCGGCTCGCACGGTGATGATGGTCGCGGCGTAATCGGCCGCGGGCGGGGATTCGGATTGCGTCAGCATGGTGGTTCGACAACGCTCGATGTATACGTTCGAATATAACGCAACTGACGCGTGTTGCGGTGTCGTGTTAGTGACTCAGCAAACCGAACACGCCGACGCCGGTTTTCGTGCCGACATAAACCTTCCCGTTGGCGATCATCGGCGTGATGAACTTGTGCCCTGGCCGAACTGGTCGCGGCTGCCCGCCTGATTGCTGTTGTAGAGCTCGCGCGCCAGATTGCCCGCGTCGTACGCGTGCAGCACCGCGATATCGCCGTTTTCGGCCGCCCATAAAATCCCGTTCGATGCCCCGCTCGCCGAGACGCTCGGCGTCGCGCCCGGCGCGCCGAAGCTGTTCGCGGTCTTGCTGGCGGGCGTCGCGGACAACGCCGCGTTGGTGATCGTGAAGGCCTTGATGTTGTCGCCGATCGAGCCGAAATAGACCGCGCCGTTGAAGTACGCGGGCGCGGCGAACATCGGTCCGGTGATTTGCCCGACGACCTTCTGATATGCGTGATCCGCGTTCGAATCGAACTTGCCCATCGAATCGCGATTGACGACGTAGATGATCGAGTCCTTGCCCGCGCCGAGCGCGAAATGGCGCACGGTGCCGCTCGCATCGGTCAGATCGGAGCACCATCGCGCCGCCCGAACCCAGGTCTTCGTCGATATTCGATTCCTGCACCGTGTTCGACGGCTCGAAGTAATCGGTGACGGCGAGCGTAGGCGTCGCGCCGAGTTTCAGGAAGCCGTTGCCGAAGTCGCCGTGGACCGGCATGCCGTTGCCGTCGAGCGTCGCATCGAAGGTGCCGTTGGCATCGAGGAAATAGATCGACGTGCCGTCGGACGCGAGGCCCGCGCCGCTCATCCAGATCGCGCCCATCTGGCCGTTCGGCGTGACGTTCAGCACATTGGCCTGTTTCAGCGTGTCGGCGTTATAGCCGATCACCCAGCCGGTGTAGGGCATCACGTCGCAATGCGAAGTCCAGGCCGTGTAGACGACGCCGTTCAGCAACAGCAGCGACGCGCGTTCCGCGTATTTGGCGGGATCGAACACCACGGTGCCGTTCTGGCTACCCGCGCCGGTGCCGGGATAACTCGCGGTGATTTCCGTCGGCCCGCCGAACAGTTCCGCGCCGGTCGCGAGGTCGAGCGCGTGGATGCGCTGGTGATAGCCGCCCGACGCATCCTTCGACATGCCGACGACGTACATCGCGCCGTGCGGGCCGCGTCCCCGGTCGGTGACCGGCGTCGCCGTGACGCCGATCTTCGGCGATATCTGGAAGCAACCGTGATCGTCGCTGGGCAACTCGCCGCTGCCGAGCGTAGAAGCTTTCCAGAGCGTCGCGCCGGAATCGGCATCGAGCGCGTAGACGCTGGCGTTTTCGGTTGCGACATACAGCACGTTATGCGTGCCGCCCGCGATCGGCAGGCCGGCGAGAAACAGCGGTTCGGCGTCCACCGCGCCATCGACGGGAAAGGTCGCGAGTTTGCCGAAGCCGGCGGATGTGACATTGGCGGGCGTCAGCACGGTTTCCGCGAGCTGCTGCCCGGTCCGCGCGATGTCGTTGTGATAAGTGGCGACGTCCATCGGATTCGCCGTTGTGGTTGTGGTCGCGGGCGCGCTTGCGCCCGAAGCACTCGACGCAGCGGATGCACCCGAAGCCGCCGAAGCAGGCGCGGTCGTTCCCGTCGACGCGGCGCTGGGCGAATTCGATCCTCCGCCGCCGCATCCGCCGGAAACAGCGGCGGTGACCGCCGCGACGGCGAGAATCAGCGTGACGACCTTTCCAGACAGACCCAGTTTCATGGCAATCCCCTCGACCGGCCGGCGGAGCAGGCTTCACGTTGATGATGCATCGGGCAGCAATCGAAATGCCCGCGAGAATGCATCGGCGACGTTATCGTAACGGATCGACGGATGCGCCTATTCCCATTTTCGAGACATCCCTCGCGCTTCTTTTTATTGCAACGCATCATCGCGTGCTACTATAGGGTTATTACCTAGGTAGTTAACCTAGTCATCTGACTCGATTAAGGAAATTCGTCATGGGAATCATCGCCGCCACCAGCAGCCCGCTCTTCACCATCCTGTTCGACAAGCTGTTCGCCGTCATCGGCAACGCGCTCAAAACGCGTGCCGAAGTCAGCGCGCTGATGGCCAAAGCGTATCGCCGCTCGGTCTGAATCGGCCTCCGCTCCTATCTCGCCTACTGCAACGTGTAGGCGATCACGTAATCCCCCGCCTTGGTTCCCAGCGAACCGTGGCCGCCCGCCGTCACGAGGATGTACTGCTTGCCGCTCGCGTCGGCATAACTCATCGGCGTGGACTGGCCGCCTGCCGGCAGACGCGCTTCCCACAGCTTGCGGCCGTCGCGCACGTCGTAGGCGCGCACGTATTGATCGAGCGAGCCGGTCAGGAACGCCACGCCGCCCGCCGTCACGATCGTGCCGCCCAGACTGGGCACGCCGAGCGGCATCGGAATCGGTAACGGCGCGCTGTCGCGGATCGTGCCGTTCTTGTGCATCCACGCGATCTTGCCTGTGCGCAGATCGACGCCCGCCATATAACCCCACGGCGGCGCCTGACACGGAATTCCCAGCGGCGACAGAAACGCGCTGATTTCATAGGCGAACGGCGTGCCGCGCGCCTGCTTGATGCCGCTCGTCTCGCTCGTGCTCGTCGCGTCCGCCGAGAGCTTTTCGCGCGGAATCAGCTTCGACGTGAACGCCATGTAATCCGGATTCGCGATCAGAATCTGCCGCACCGGATCGACCGAAATTCCGCCCCAGTCGAACACGCCGAAATTGCCCGGAAACACGAGCGTGCCTTGCTCCGACGGCGGCGTGAACGGCCCGTCGTAGCGCAGGCTCTTGAACTTGATGCGGCACATGAGTTGATCGAACGGCGTCGTGCCCCACATGTCCGCTTCCTTCACATGCGGCGGATTGAAGTTGAGCGCGGAAACGGCCTGCGTCGGCGCGGTGTGATCGCCCTTCGCCGCGCCTTGCGGCACGGCCACTTCGTCGATCGGAAAGATCGGCTTGCCGGTTTCGCGATTCAGCACGTAGATGCTGCCCTGCTTCGTCGATGCGACCAGCGCCGGTTGCGTGCCCGTCGCCGTCTGCAGATCGATCAGCGTGGGCTGGCCGCCGACGTCCATGTCCCACAGATCATGGTGCGTGAACTGGTAATTCCAGCGCAGCTTGCCCGTCATCACGTCGAGACGTCGAGCGCGACGACGCCCGCGCCGAAGCGCTCGGCCTGCGGCGTGCGCTGTCCGCCCCATTGATCGGGCGTCTGATTGCCCATCGGCAGATAAATAAGGCCGCGCTTTTCGTCGACGCTGAACATCGACCACATATTCGGCGAATTGCGCACATAGGTGCCGCCCGCCGCGATCGGTTCCGTGTGGTCCGGATTGCCCGGATCCCAGTTCCAGACGAGCTTGCCGTCGTTGACGTCGAACGCGCGAATCACGCCGGACGGCTCGTTGTTCGATTCGTTATCCGTGACGTGACCGCCCACGATCACGAGATTGCCGGCGACGGCCGGCGGCGAAGTCGAGTAATAGCCGCCCGGCGTGAACGGGCCGACGTTCGCGCGCAAATCGATCGCGCCGTCGCGGCCGAAGCTCGGGCACGGCTTGCCGGTATCGGCGTTCAGCGCGATCAGACGGGCATCGGCGGTCGGCAGGAACAGGCGGCGCGGGCATTCGGCGGCGGCGGTGGTTTGCGCGGGCGTCGGCGATGGGCCTTTGGGTTCGGTGTCGAGCGCGGGGACGCTAGACGCATCGGACGCGGCTGATACGGCCGATGCGTCGGACGCGGGCGACGCGCCTGACGCCGCCGCAGGCTCGCTGGCCGCGGCTGCGGTATCGGAGGCCGCTGCGGTATCCGACGCCGCAACCGGCGTCTCCGCGCCCGCATGCATCGCCGGATCGTAATAGGCGACGCCGCGACACGTCATATGCTCCCAATGCTTGAAGCCGATCGCGCTCTGAATCTGCGGATCGTAGCGCCATTTTTCTCGGCCGCTGGCCGCATCCAGCGCGATCACCTTGCTATGCGGCGTGCACAGGAAGATCGTGTCGCCGACTTTCAGCGGCGTGTTCTCGTCGGTGGTTTCGATCGGATCGTCGGGGCCCGGCTTGTCGCCGGTCTGGAAAGTCCACGCCACTTTCAACCGGTTCGCGTTGTCGGGCGTGATCTGCGTGAGCGGCACGTAGCGCTGCGCGAGCGGCGAGCCGCCGTAGTCGATCCAGTCGCCCGGCTTGCGGCCGTTGCCCGCGTTGATATCGGGCTGGTTCGGATCGGCGGCGACATCCACGTCGATACGGCCCGGCACGTCGTGCGGATTCGTGAAGTACGTACCGACGCCCAGCAGCACCGCCAGCACGATCGCCGATGCCGGCGGCACGCGCGCCGCCCGCGCGGTCTTCGGCGGCCCGAACAGCGCGCCGCGATGCACCCACGGAATCAGCAGCCACACGCCGAGCAACACCCAGATCCACAGGCGCGGCAGCAGTTGCCAAAAATCGAACTTGACTTCGAAGACGGACCAGACGGTGGTGCCGAACAGCATCAGCGCGAACAGCATCAGCGCGAACAGCAGCAGCGCGGAACGACGGCGGATCAGCAGCAGCAATCCCGACAGCACGATGACCGCGCCCGCGATCACGTAGTACCACGATCCTTTCAGCGCGACGAGATACGCGCCGCCCGCCGCGAGCACCGCGCCGAGCACGATGAACACGATGGCTGTGAAGAATGTGAGCCGGTGAAGTCTTCCGGTGCCAGCCATGCTGGAGCCCTCCGTGACGGTGAATGCGCGTCGTGCGAAGGAGCAAGCGTCGTGCCGTCAGAGCAGACTAAGCAGACGATAGGATCTTGAGGGACTAGCGCGGCCAGCGGCCGTCGTAGGCGTTGGCCATCGGCCGGGCGAACAGCATGGCGCTTTTCAGATCGCTGCGTTCGGAGAAACGCGGGGCGTCGAACCACAGCAGGAATTCGTCGCGCCAGTTGCCCCAGGCGTTCTCGTCGAAATCGAAATCCTCGTCGATGCGGCCGTTATCGCGCAGATACGCGCCGACCACTTGCGTGCCGTTCCAGTAGGCGACCGCGACATCGGTGAGATCTGCCGTGGTGCCGCGCGGGAGATCGCGCAGCAGCATCGCGACATGTGCCTTGAACGCAGTGAACTCGATCGGTCTCATCGACGGCTCCGCATCGAAAAGTGCGTGGAAACGGATACGCACGGCATGATTGAAGCGCCGCGCGCATCCGTCAGCCGAACGCGCCTTTATTCAGATCCTGCTCGAATTCCGTGGTCCAGTGTGTGCCGTGCCCCACGCGATATCCACGCTCTTTCAGCGTCGATTGCCGCACGATGCTGACGATTCACTGCAACGGATACACATCGTCCACGATGTCCGAAAGATCCGCTTCACGCACGAGAAAATCGTTCGCTTCGAACCGATGGCGCGAAAGAATCGCCAGAAAATCCGCTTTTTCGTCCGGTGCGATGACTGACATGGCGGCCTCCGTCTGCGCGTGCTGCTCTAATCAAGTTAGCACATGCGGCGAGGAATGGCGGCGCTAGATGACGCGGGACGCAAGACGCGTCCCGCGATGATGCACTTACTTCGCGAGCACGCGACCGATGGCGTCGGCCACGATCTGCACGTTGCTGTCGTTCAGACCCGCGACGCACATGCGGCCCGAGCGCAGGATATACACGCCGAACTCTTCCTTGAGCCGCTCGGCCTGATCGGCGACGAGTCCCGTGTAGGTGAACATGCCGCGCTGCTTGACGTAACGCGTCAGCATTTCGCCGCGCACGTGGTCCTTCAGGCCATCGTGGATCGCCTGACGCATGCGCACGATGCGCTGGCACATGGACGCCAGTTCCTGCTCCCACGATTCCTTCAGCGCCGGCGTATTCAGCACCTTGGTGACGATTTTCGCGCCGTGCGTCGGCGGATTGCTGTAGTTGGCACGCACCGCGCTGGTCAGCTGACCGAGCACGCGATCGGCTTCGGCGGCGTCGTCGCAGATCACGTGCAGGCCGCCGCAACGCTCGCCGTACAGCGAGAAATTCTTCGAGAACGAATTGGCGACGAACGCCGGCACGCCGCGTCGCGCGAGTTCGCGCACGGCGAAGGCATCGGCGTCGAGTCCCGCGCCGAAGCCCTGATACGCCATATCGACGAACGGCAGCAGATCGCGCTTTTGCAGCACGTCGATCAGCCTGGTCCATTGCGCTTCGTCGAGATCGACGCCGGTCGGGTTATGGCAGCACGCGTGCAGCAGCACGACACTCTTCGCCGGCAACTTGTCGATGCCGTCGAGCATCGCGTCGAACAGGAGGCCGCCGGTGGCTTCATCGTAGTACGGATACGTGTTCACTTCGAAGCCCGCGCGCTCGAAGATGAAACGATGGTTTTCCCACGTCGGATCGCTCACCCACAGTTTCGATTGCGGGAAATAGCGCTTGATGAAGTCCGCGCCGACCTTGAGCGCGCCCGAGCCGCCGAGCGTCTGCACGCTGGCGATACGGCCATCGGCGCGCGCCGGGCTGTCGTTGCCGAACACCAGCGCCTGCACGGCGTCGCGGTAATGCGCGAAACCGGCCATCGGCAGATAGGGCTTCGCGCCCGGTTCGTTCAGCAGCGAGGTTTCGGCTTCGCGCACGGCCTGCATCACGGGCAGACGGCCTTCGTCGTCGAAGTAGATGCCGATGCTCAGATTGACCTTGTTGGTGCGCGGGTCCTTCTGGAAATTCTCGTTCAGCGACAGAATCGGGTCGCCGGGATAAGCATCGATATGTTCGAACATGATGTGAAAGTCAGGATCAACGGGAATGCGCGCGGGCGGAACCGCCGGCGGCGCGGGTTTTGAGATAGTAGCCGATTCCCAGCACCGCCAGCCAGACCGGGATCAGCAGCGCCGACAGCCGCAGCCCCGGCGTTTCATACGTGACCCACACGATCAGCGCGACGAAGGCGAGGCACAGATAGTTCGTCAGCGGATAACCGAGACTGCGGAACGCCGTGCTCGCGCCCTGTGCGCGCTTTTCGCGACGGAACTTGAGGTGGATGATGCTGATCATCGCCCAGTTGATGATCAGCGCCGAAACCGCGAGCGTCATCAGCAATTCGAAGGCGCGGCCCGGAATGAAGTAGTTGATCAGCACGCAGATCGCCGTGGCGAGCGCCGACACGCCGAGCGCGACCAGCGGAATGCCGCGCGCGTTGACCCTCATGAAGGCGCGCGGCGCGTTGCCCTGCTGCGCGAGGCCGTAGAGCATGCGGCTGTTCGCATACACGCCGCTGTTGTAGACCGACAGCGCGGCCGTCAGCACGATCACGTTGAGCACGTTGGCGACCAGCGTGCTGTTCATTTCGCGGAAAATCAGCACGAACGGGCTGCCGCCGCTCGCGACCTTGTCCCACGGATAAAGCGACAACAACACGCCCAGCGCGCCGATATAAAAAATCAGAATGCGATAGATGACCTGGTTGATCGCGCGCGGAATGCTGCGCGTCGGATCCTGCGCTTCCGCCGCCGTGATGCCGACCAGTTCCAGCCCGCCGAACGAAAACATGATCACGGCCATCGACATGACCAGCCCGTTGACGCCGTAAGGAAAAAAGCCGCCGAGCTTCCACAGGTTCGTCACGCTCGCCTGCGGCCCGGCGTGGCCCGACGCGAGCAGCCATCCGCCGAACGCGATCATGCCGAGAATCGCCGCGACCTTGACGATGGCGAACCAGAACTCGAGTTCGCCGTAGGATTTCACGCTCGTCAGGTTGATCGCGTTGACGAGCGCGAAGCACGCCAGCGCGGAGACCCACGTCGGCAGGCCCGGCCACCAGTACTGCATGTAGATGCCGACCGCCGACAACTCCGCCATGCTGACGAGGATATATACGGCCCAGTAGTTCCAGCCCGAGATGAATCCGGCCGCGTGGCCCCAGTATTTATCGGCGAAATAGCTGAACGAACCGGCGACCAGCTCGTCGACGATCATCTCGCCCAATTGCCGCATGATGAAGAACGCCATCATCCCGGCCAAGCCGTAGCCGAGCAGCACGGACGGCCCCGCGAGCTTGATGGTCTGCGCGACGCCGAGAAACAGTCCGGTGCCGATCGCCCCGCCGAGCGCGATCAACTGGATGTGGCGGCTTTTCAGTCCGCGCTGAAGCGTGTCGTGTGATGCGTCTTTCGTGTTGCCTGAATCCATTGCCCTTGCCTGCCTGAACTACAGAAAAACTGCGAGAAAACCCTGATCGGCAATGCCGCGCGTCGATGCCAAACGTTTGCGACAGCCGCGCGAAGCGTTGCTTTTTCGTCGGAGAATTGCCGATCGCGGCGTTGAAGCGCCATTAAGTCCGCGCTTCGGGAAAACACGGGATTTTACCGTCTCGCGCCCGCCCGAGCCTTGCCGGACGCGGCCTCGTTCGTCACATGAATCGTCACACAAGGGGCAGATCACGATTTGAGGCCGGAAATAGGTATTTATCGGCAGATTGAAAAGGTGGACTCGCCTGCAGAATTCATCCCATACACACAACACACGGGGAGTTCGACATGTTTCAGACGATGGAAGGTAACGCCAGGCCGCATCGAATCGCCGAGCAGACTCAGGCCGAACTGATGCGCTCGCTGCAAGCCGTGTCGGACAACATCATGCGGCTGGCCGGCACGCTGCGCGCACAGCCCGAAAGCGATCGCGGCGCCGACGATACCGCTGCGATCCACCAGCAGAACGCCATCGCGCAGGACCTGATCGCCCGTTTGCTTGCCATGCCCGCTTCAGCAGTCTGATCAACCGTTTCGAAGAACCCGCGGGCGAATTGAATGCCGCCCGCGAAACTGCAAAAACCCGCACATCGCAGAACGCGAGCCGCAACGAGAAGAAACAGGACGGAAGAAATGAGCTACTTGACCATCATCGCAATCGTTTGGGCCACCTGCGCGGCTTGTGCGGTGTTCTTCATCCGTGGCGCGACGGCACGCGATCTGCGTCCCGCGCCGGTGCGCAGCGCCGAGCCGACGCTCGGACAGGTCGAGGAGTTCAGCCGGACGATCTGAGGCCGCCCGGCATTGGAAGAAGGTTTCGACGTCTTACTTGACGGCCGCCACGGCGGCCCGCAGTCCCAGCAGATAGCTGTCCACGCCAAAGCCGGAAATCTGGCCTTTGGCAATTTCCGCGAACACCGACTTGTGGCGGAATTCCTCCCGGGCGTGCACATGCGACATGTGCACCTCGATAATCGGCGCGCTCAGAATGGCAAGCGCATCGCGAATGGCGTAGCTGTAGTGCGTCCACGCGCCCGCGTTGATCACGATCGCATCGACTTTCTCCTCAAACGCGCGATGAATCCGCATGCACATCTCGCCTTCGATGTTGGTCTGATAGCACTCCACCTCCACACCCAGTTCGCGCCCCAGCGCCGCCAGCTGCTCGTCGATCTGCGCGAGCGTGGCCGTGCCGTACTGCTTCGGATCGCGCTTGCCGAACATGTTGAGGTTGACGCCGTGCAGCGTCAGGATCTTTGCCATGATGTGTCCTTGAGTGATGAAAGCATTCAGGCCGTCTCGACGATACCGCCGCTGTGCGCCGCCTCGACGATGGCCTCCGTGATGCGCAGATTCTGCAGCCCGTCGCGCGCGCTGACAATAGGCGCGGCCTCGCCGCGCGCCACACAGCCGAAATGCTCCATCTGATGCGCGAGCGGATCGTCGCGCGTCATCGGCACGATCTGCTCCTCGAACGGCTTCCACCACGAACGGTCTTCCGCTTTCGCGTAGGTCTTCAGACGCATCGTCGGCACGGATAGCGAGCCGAAGGTGCCCGCGATCACGTAGCAGTCTTCGTCGGGATAAGTCGAATACGCCTTGTTCTCTTGCGAGGTCTGTTCCCAGCTGCGCGGACAGGCTGCCGTATCCGACAGCATGAAGGTGCCGAGCGCGCCGCTCGCGAAACGCAGATTGATCGCGACGGTATCTTCCACCGGAAAGCCGCGCGTCGCCTGCGAGGCGAACGCCTGCACCGCGACGATATCGCCGCACAGCATGCGCAGATTGTGGACCTCGTGGATCATATTGAGCAGAATCGGGCCGGCGCCCGGCTCGCGCCGCCACGGCGCATCGGCGTAATACTGCTCGGGCTTGAAGAAGACCGCGCTACCCATCACCGCGACGAGCTTGCCAAGCCGGCCTTCGTCGATCACCTGTTTCGCGCGCGCCATGATCGGACTGTGCGCGCGATGATGGCCGATCAGCACCTTCGCGCCCGATCGTTCGACCTCATCGACGAGCGTTTGCGCTTCGGCGACGGTCGGCGCGATGGGTTTTTCCAGCAGGATCGGCACGCCGGCCGCGAGACAGACGCGCGCATGCTCGACATGCAGCTGATTCGGCGTCGCGAGCACGATGCCGTCCGGGCAATCCTTGGCGATCAGTTCGTCGAGCGTCCGGTAGAGCGGCACGCCTGCTTTCGCCGCGATATCGACGGCGGCAGGCGCGGGATCGACGATTGCCGCGAGCGTGCAGGTCGCGCTGCGCCGCGCGACGTCCATATGCGCCTGGCCGATATAGCCCGCGCCGGCCACGGCGATGCGGGTCTTTTGGGTATGCGTGGGAATCGTCATCGCAATCTTCATGTGTCGGGGAACCGACGCAGATTACTATGACGCGCGGGGAACATAATCGGCCGCCGGGGAATCGGGATAGAGGCAGGCCTCGCGGCCCGACCCCTCCCACACCACCGTGCGTACGGGTCCGTACACGGCGGTTCGGATCAGTTGATCGGCGCTGGACCGACCGACGGCAGGCCCAGCGAACGGAAGTAACGATTGGAC
>NZ_LFJJ01000114.1 GCF_001189365.1 Candidatus Burkholderia verschuerenii
TCTTTAAGCGTATCAAGCATTTTCGTCGCGTCGCCACTCGATATGACAAACTCGCCCACAGCTACCTCACCTTTGTCTCCATCGTGTCTGCCTTCGGGCCGCTCTTAAATGTAAACAGGACCTAGCAGATCATCAAGCACGACGCGTCTGTCCGCATCGTCCATCGACTTGAAATGCTTGATCTCCGCGCGGCTTCTGAAGCAGCCCGTGCATAGTTCGTGTCCCAGATCGATCCGGCATACGTTGGTGCACGGCGAACCTGTCGGTGCTTGCGATTTTGCGCGCGTAATGGTGTCGGCGAGATCGAGTGGCGGAAGCGGCTGGCTCATAGCGATTCGCCACGAAAGAGCGCGGCAGCGGCAGAGGGATTCGATGGCCAATACGCGTGCATGTAAGTGGCGCTGATCGATCCATGACGATAGAACGCTTCGCCCGCCGCGTGTGTCGTTGCATGGGAAGCGGTGAGCACGGGCTGCATTGGCGTATTTAGCGTCGAATAATGGAAGGTGTGGCCCGTGAGCAAGCCGTGCGATGTGTCGACGGCTTGCATTGCGAGGCGCGAGAGCTTGCGCTGCATTTTCGCGTCGCCGGGCAAAAGGCCGAGCATCGCGTGACGCGTGCCGTCGATATCCGTTAGCGAATCGAGCAGATAAAGCATGCCGCCGCATTCCGCGACGATGGGGCGGCCGCGCGAAACGTGTCGCTCAATCGAAGCGCGCGTTTGCGCATTCACCGCCAATGTTCTTGCGTGCAACTCAGGATAACCGCCGGGCAGATAAAGCGCGTCGGCATCGTCGGGTGCGGGTTCATCGGCGAGAGGCGAAAACGTGCTGACCTCTGCACCCGATGCGATCAGCCAATCGACATTCGCCGGATAGATGAACGAGAACGCGGCATCGCGCGCAATCGCGATATGCAGGCCGTCGAGCGCACGCGGCAGCGCGGGTATGTTGGCCTCTTCGAAATGCACGGGCGCGGGCAAGGCAGCGAGCGTGGTCGTGGCGATGGCGTCGGCGGCACGGTCGAGGCGTGCATCGAGTCCGGCGATTTCCTCTGCTTGCGTCAAGCCAAGATGTCGCTCGGGCAAGGCGATGTCATCCGCGTTGAAGATATGGCCGCAGTAATTCAGGCCTGCAGGAATGGCCTCGGACAACATTTGCGCATGACGCGCCGACGCCACTCGATTGGCGAGCACGCCATGAAACTTGAGGTCGGCGCGATAGTTCGCCAGGCCGAACGCGATAGCGCCGAAAGTCTGCGCCATGCCGTGCGCGCCGATCACCGCCAGCACCGGCACGCCGAAGGCGGCGGCGAGATCGGCGCTGCTAGGCGTTCCATCGAACAGGCCCATCACGCCTTCGATCAAAATGAGGTCGGCGTCTTGCGCAGCGCGCGCGAGCATTGCACGGCAGGCATCGAGTCCGACCATCCATAGATGCAGCGAATACACGGGCGCGCCGCTTGCACGCTCGAGTATCATCGGATCGAGAAAGTCAGGACCGATCTTGAATACGCACACCTTTAGGCCGCGCCGCGCGTGATGACGCGCAAGCGCCGCCGTCACCGTGGTCTTGCCTTGATGCGACGCGCTCGCGCCGATAAATAAAGCGGGGCAGGCCGGCATCGCGTCAGAACTCGACACCGCGTTGTGCCTTCACGCCTTGCTCGCGATACGGATGCTTGACGAGCCGCATTTCCGTGACGAGATCGGCAAGTTCGACCAGCGCGTCGGGCGCGTGCCGGCCGGTCACGACGACATGCAGCATCGCGGGTCGCGCTTCGAGTACTTCGAGCACTTCATCCAGCGGCAGATAGTCGTACTTGAGCACGGTATTGAGTTCGTCGAGCACGACCATCTGATAATCGCCGCTTTCGATCATGCGTCGCGCTTCATTCCAGCCCTTGCGCGCCGTCGCCATGTCCGCTTCGCGATTCTGCGTGTTCCAGGTATAGCCGTCGCCCATCGTGATGAAATCGCATTGTGCGACCGCGCCGAGAAAATCGCGCTCGGACGTATGCAGCGCCCCCTTGATGAATTGCACCACGCCTAGCTTCATGCCATGGCCGAGCACGCGCACTGCCATGCCGAAAGCGGCGGTGGTCTTGCCCTTGCCATTGCCCGTGTTGACGATCAACAGGCCTTTCTCGTGATCCGCCGCGGCCTGCTTTTTCTCGTGGCCTTCCTTGCGACGCTGCGTCATGCGCAGATGCGATTCGGTATCGGTCTTCATGCTTGATTCTTCGATGACGTTCGTGCAATGGCGACGATGAGTGCCGCGCCTTCGCCGCCCGCAAGCAGGGCGCAGGGTTCGCATACGCCGTCCACATTCATATGCTCGCGCGCCTTAAGCGACGGCTTGCAATTCACGCGGGAAATATCGTCGGCGCTAAAGAAATGCAAAGGCAGACCGTAGCGCTCGCTAAAGATATTCAGGCCCGTTTCATTCCGCTTGGCGTCGATGCTCGCTATACACGCGATATCGTCGAACGCGAGCGCATCGCCTAGCGCGGTACGCACCGCACGATCGATCGCTTCGACGCTTGCACCGCGCCGACATCCCACGCCGATGAAAAGACGCGCCTTCATGAACGAAAAATGCTTAAGAGATAAACGATGAACATCGCGATGACGTAGCGGGCATGAACGTGCGCGGGCCAACGATACCACAACGCGCCCTTAAAATCGCCTTGAAAACAGGCGTGATTCCTTGACGCTCGCGCGCGCGAAGCCTAGACTTTGAGGCTGTTTTGGTGCTCGCGCGCGAGCCTCTATCGCGCGCAGTTAAACGGGAAGCAGAAAACGCATCGTTTCGATGAAACGGTTGAAACGGCGTTTAGCTGCGCTGCCCCCGCAACGATGTACGATCTGCCGCTTTCAACAGAAATCGGCAAGCAGGTTCCAAGGCCACTGCGCTTATCGGCGTGGGAAGGCGAACCGGCTCGATCGTCAGCTCGGATACCGGCCAGACTTTTAGCGGGATCGCTGTCGCGGGGATGCGGCGCGGCCCAAGATCCACCCAAGATCCACATAACGCGCGCTGATTCCCGCACGTCGCTATTGATGCGACACGATCGCATCGGCGGCAGCGCGCACATACGATGCCAGGAGCAACGATGCAGACTCGCAAGATTCCCGTGACGGTGGTTACCGGCTTTCTCGGTAGCGGCAAGACCACGCTGATGCGCCATATCCTTTCCAACGCGCAAGGCTTGCGCATCGCGGTGATCGTCAACGAGTTCGGCGAGCTTGGCATCGACGGCGAAATTCTCAAGGGCTGCGGCATCGGTTGCGACGACGAAGCCGGCTCCGACAATCGCAATCTCTATGAGCTCGCTAACGGTTGCCTGTGCTGCACCGTGCAGGAAGAGTTTTATCCGGTCATGGAGCAACTCGTCGAACGCAGAGACAGCATCGATCATGTGCTGACCGAAACCTCGGGCCTCGCATTGCCCAAGCCGCTGGTGCAGGCGTTCAACTGGCCGTCGATCAAAAATGCCTTCACGGTCGATGCAGTCGTCACCGTCGTCGACGGTCCCGCTGCGGCGAGCGGTCAGTTCGCGGCCAATCCTGTGGCGGTCGATGCGCAACGCAGGGCCGATCCGAATCTCGATCATGAATCGCCGCTGCATGAATTGTTCGAGGATCAGCTTTCATCGGCGGATCTGGTGATCGTCAACAAGACCGATTTGATGGATGCGCAAGCGCTCGCGAAAGTGGACGCGCTCGTGCGTCCCGAGATTCCCGCCGAAGTGAAAATCGTGCCCGCGCAAATGGGCAAGCTCGATGTGCATACGCTGCTCGGGCTTCAATCGGCGTCGGAAGAATCGATTCATCTGCGGCACGATCATCACGGTTCGGCGGACGACGAAGGCCACGCGGATCATCATCACGACGAGTTCGATTCGGTGGTCGTGCATGCGAAGGTCGAGTCGCGCGAGCAGGCCATCGCCGCGTTGCATACGCTTGTTGAAGGACACACGATCTATCGCGTCAAAGGTTTCGCCGCCTTGCCGGGCGCGGCGATGCGCCTCGTCGTGCAAGGTGTCGGACGACGCTTCGACAGTTATTTCGATCGTCGCTGGCAAGCGCATGAAGACACCGGCGAAAGCCGCTTCGTGCTGATCGGCGAAGACCTCGAACGCGAGCAGATGCAGCGCGCATTCGAAGCGACACTGACTGCCGCGCCCGTGCAGGCCTGACATCATGCATCTGCTGCGCACGACGCCGGGCGGCTTCGTCGATGACACGCAAGGCGTCGTGCGGATCGATCAGACTCGCGCGCCCATCGTCGTGATGAGTTCGGCCGATACCACGCTCGCACTGCTGGCAAGCGTGGTGCCGCGGCTCGAAAAAGGCTTTCCGGAGATCCGGCTCGTCAATCTCGCTTACTTGCGTCAGCCTGCATCGGTCGATTTTTATATCGACGATGTGTTGCGGCATGCGAACGCCGTGATCGTGGATCATCTCGGCGGCGAGTCGTATTGGCCTTATGGCATCGAGCGCCTTACCGCTCTGGCCGAGCGCGAGAAACAGACGCTGGCGATGTTCTCCGGCGATCTCACCGAAGACCCGAATCTGATCGGCAAGAGCACGGTCGATGCTTCGTTTTGCCGCGAGCTTTCGCGCTATCTGCGCGAAGGCGGCGCGCGCAATGGCGAGGCATTCTTGCGTGCAATTGCGCATCGTGCGCTCGGTTACGGACGCGCGCCGCAACCGCCGAGTCCATTGCCTGCGGTTGCGATCTATCATCCCGAGCACGAAATCGCATCGGTCGAAGATTGGCAAGCGCGATGGACCGAAGGCGCGAGTGTCGTCGCCGTGCTGTTTTATCGCGCGCATCTGCAGTCGGGCAACACGGCGGCATTCGATACGCTCATCCAAGCGCTCGAAGCCGAAGGCCTCAATCCGTTGCCGATCGCGATCGCATCGCTCAAGGACGATGTGAGCCGCGAAGTGGTCGCGCGCGTCTGCGCGACGCATGGCGTGGCGCTTGTGCTCAACACAACTGCATTCGCCGCGAGCGTAATCGGCGAAACGGAGAGCGTCGAAGTCGCGGGCGATGCGCCGGTCATGCAAGTCATTCTGAGCGGCGGCAATCGCGAGGACTGGCAGAAGGACAATCAAGGCCTCAATTCGCGCGATGTCGCCATGCATGTTGCCTTGCCCGAAGTGGACGGGCGCATCATCACGCGCGCGATCAGCTTCAAGGGGCTCGCCTATCACTGCAAGCACACACAAGTCGACGTGGTGCGCTATCAGGCCGATGAAGAACGCGTACGCTTCGTCGCTGAACTGAGCCGGCGCTGGTGCGCATTGCGCACGACGCCGAATGCGCAGAAACGTATCGCGCTCGTGCTGGCGAACTATCCCGCAAGCGAAGGACGCATCGGCAACGGCGTGGGACTCGACACGCCTGCATCGGCAATCAACATTCTGTCGATGCTGGCACGCGAAGGCTATCGTGTAGGCGAGATTCCCACCGATGGCGATGCGCTCATCGACGCACTCACGCAAGGCGTCACCAACGATCCCGTCGTGCGCGATCTGCGGCCCGCGTTGCAGAGCCTTTCGCTCGACGATTATCTCGTCGCGTATCGCGCGCTGGCGCCTGACGTGCGGCAAGCGCTGGAAACTACGTGGGGCGCACCGGAAGACGATCCGACCATCCGACGTGGCCGTTTCATGATCGCGGGTTTGCGTTGCGGCGAAGTGTTCATTGGCATTCAGCCGTCGCGATCGCGCGAGCGCAACGACTATGCGAGCTATCACGATGCCGAACTCATGCCGCCACATGCGTATCTCGCGTTCTATTTCTGGCTGCGCTTGCGGTTCAATATCGATGCGATCGTCCATGTCGGCAAGCACGGCAATCTCGAATGGCTGCCGGGCAAGAGCGTCGCGTTGTCTTCATCGTGCTGGCCCGATCTCATTCTCGGGCCCATGCCGCATCTCTATCCGTTCATCGTCAACGATCCGGGCGAAGGCAGTCAGGCCAAGCGTCGCGTGCAGGCGGTGATCGTCGATCATCTGATGCCGCCGCTGACGCGCGCGGAGAACTACGGGCCTTTGCAAGATCTGGAGCGTCAGGTCGACGAGTACTACGAAGCATTGATGGTCGATGCGCGTCGCGCGAAACTGTTGCGCAAATCGATTTTGGACACCATCGTCAAGCAGCGTCTGCATGAAGAACTCGGTATCGCCGCGCCACGCGATTCGGCGGGCGAAGACGTGCTGCTCACGCGTGCCGATGCCTATCTCTGCGAACTCAAGGAAGCGCAGATTCGCGATGGCCTGCATATATTCGGTGCATCGCCGCAAGGCGTGCAACGACGCGATACCTTGCTCGCGCTCGGACGCTTTCCGATCGCCGATGGAAGCGGCGCAAACGCGAGTCTCATCACGGCGCTCGCTCGCGATTTGCAACTCGGCGACGACTTCGATCCGCTCGATTCCGATTGGTCCGCAACGTGGAGCGGATCGCGCCCCGATGTGCTGATCGCGCAACACGATACGCCGTGGCGTCATCACGGCGATACGCGCGAACGGCTCGAATCGTTCGCGCAGCAACTGCTCGAACGGGAGACTCCGGCGCCCGGACCGCAAAGCGCCTTGGTAATACAACGCCTGCGCGGCGACGTGCTTGCGCGGCTTGATGCATGCGGCGCGCAAGAGTTGCTGCAACTGAAGCGCGGACTCGAAGGCCGTTTCGTGCCGCCAGGGCCGAGCGGTTCGCCATCGCGCGGACGGCCCGACGTGCTTCCAACAGGGCGCAATTTCTATTCGGTCAACACGCGTGCATTGCCGACGCAATCGGCCTGGTCGCTCGGGCTCAAATCGGCGAATGCGTTGATCGAACGTCACGTTCAGGATCACGGCGATTATCCGCGCGCCATCGGCTTGTCGGTGTGGGGCACGGCGACCATGCGTACGGGCGGCGACGATATCGCGCAGGCGTTCGCGCTGATCGGCGTGCGGCCGAAATGGGCGGCGGGCAGTCATCGCGTGACGGACTTCGAGATCATGCCGATGTCGATCTTCAATCGTCCGCGCATCGATGTGACGCTGCGCGTGTCGGGCTTTTTCCGCGATGCCTTCGCGAATCTCATGCATCTCTTCGATGCCGCCGTGCAGGCCGTCGCCGCACTCGACGACGAACCGGAAGACGTCAACCCGATTCGCGCACGCGTGCTTCGCGAACGCGATGCGTTGATCGCGCGCGGCATCGACGCGGAGGAAGCGCGGCGTCGCGCAGGCTGGCGCGTATTCAGTGCGAAACCGGGCGCATATGGCGCGGGTTTGCAAGAGTTGATCGACGCGAAGCATTGGCAAAGCGATGCCGATCTGTCGATGGCGTATCAAAGCGCGGGCGGCTACGCCTATTCGCAGGGCGGAGATGGCATCGAAGCACGCGCGAGCTTCGGCACGCGTCTTTCTACGCTCGATGTCGTGCTGCAGAATCAGGACAATCGCGAGCATGATCTGCTCGATTCGAACGACTATCACCAGTTTCAGGGCGGCATGGTGGCGGCCGTGCGACATCTTTCCGGCGCGCAGCCCGAGGCATATAACGCGGATCACAGCAATCCCGCCGCGCCGCGCGTGCGCACGCTGAACGAAGAGATTGCGCGCGTGGTGAGATCGCGCGTGGTCAATCCAAAGTGGATCGATGGCGTGAAGCGTCACGGCTATAAGGGCGCATCCGAGCTTGCGGCAACGGTCGATTATCTCTTCGGCTACGATGCAACCGCGCGCGTGGTATCGGACCATCAATACGCGCTCGTCACCGATGCTTACGTGAACGACGACGACACGCGCGATTTCATGAAGCAACATAATCCGCATGCGTTGCAGTCGATCTGCGAGCGCCTGCTCGAAGCGATGGATCGCGGACTGTGGCAAGCGCCGCGCGGGCGACGTGCGGAGATCGCGCATCATCTTCTCGATGTCGAACAACTGATCGAAGGCCGACGCACTTGAACGCTTCATCTTCTCAACCGGTATTTCCGTTCAGCGCGCTAGTTGGGCAGGACGCGCTGCGTCAGGCGCTTTTGCTCGCGGCGATCGATCCCGCATTGGGCGGCGTGCTCGTCAGCGGCCCGCGTGGCACAGCCAAATCCACGGCTGCGCGCGCGCTGGCCGAACTGCTGCACGAAGGCCGCTTCGTCACCTTGCCACTCGGCGCGAGCGAGGAGCAACTCGTCGGCACGCTCGATATTCAAGGCGCATTGCGCGATGGCAACGTGACGTTCTCGCCGGGCCTTCTTGCGAAGGCGCATCGCGGCGTACTGTATGTCGATGAAGTCAATTTGCTGCCGAATCCGCTCGTCGATCAGTTGCTCGATGTGGCGGCGAGCGGCGTAAATATCGTCGAACGCGACGGCATTTCACATCGGCACGATGCGCGCTTCGTGTTGATCGGCACGATGAATCCCGAGGAAGGCGAGTTGCGTCCGCAATTGCTGGATCGCTTCGGACTGGCCGTGGATATGAGCAATGTGTTCGACGCCGATGTGCGACAACGAATCGTGAAGGCGCGCTTGGCATTCGATGAGGATGCCGAATCGTTTCGCGCGCAATACGATGCCGAGCAAAGCGCGCTGGAACAGAGGCTTCATGCCGCGCGCGCTTTGCTCGCAAGCCTCGATTTTCATGAGGCAATTCACGCGCGCGTCAGCGAGTTGTGCATCGCCGCGCATGTCGACGGACTTCGCGCGGACCTCGTGATGCTGCGTGCCGCGCGTGCGCTGGCCGCGCTGGAAAATGCCGCGCGCATCGAAGTCGAACATGTGGACCGCGTGGCGGATGCCGTGTTGCGGCATCGACGGCGAGAAAAGGAAGACGGCACGGGGCAGGCACCCGCGCCGCACGAATCGACGCGCAGAGAAGAGCAACCGAAGCCAAACGAATCCGATTGGGGTTATCTGCCGCCCGAGCCTGTCGGCACGACGAAGATCAAACAGGTGAGGCCGCTCGCCGCAAAAAAAGCCTGAGCCATCGAAAGAGCAGCGCCGATGCCCAAGCGCATCGCTTTCGATGGAACGAAGCGCAAACGCGCGGACGCATGACCTCGCGCGAAGGCGAAGCAAGCGCCGCGATCGACTGGCTCGCGACGCTACGCGCCAAGCGCACCTTGCCGTTCGATGCATCGCACCTGCGCTATCGACGCAAACGCGGTGACGCGGCGCTTCTGCATTGCTTCGTGCTCGACTGTTCCGGCTCGATGCTCGAAGGCGAACGTCTCGCGCGCGCCAAGGGCATGCTGATTGCGTTGTTCGATCGCGCGTATCGCGAGCGTGCGGAAGTCGCGTTGGTGTGCTTCGGCGGCGGGCGCGCGGAAGTGCGGCGTCAGCCGGGCGCGGCGCATTGGTGGAACGAGCGCTGGATCGCCCCTATCGGTGGCGGTGGCGGCACGCCGCTCGCGCTGGGTCTCGCGGATGCATCGACGGTTCTGGAACGCGCCGCGCGACGCAAGCCCGCGCAACGCCGCTGGCTATGGCTGCTGACCGACGGGCGCACCAACGAAAGCCCTGCCGCGCCGCACGGTGCGCATCGCACGATCGTGGTGGATTTCGATGAAGGTCACGCGCGCGTGGGCCGTTGCGAAGCGCTGGCGAGCGCATGGCGCGCGGAACACGTTCACGCCGCGAGCCTTCTACTCGTACCAGCGCGGGGTGTAGACCCAATCCCCGACGCGACGCGTAGTCGATGATCCGACGATCACCATCGTCCGCATATCGACGAGTCCGCCGTGCAATTCGCCGAGCGTGACGACGCGCAATTGTTCCGCCGGACGTCCGATATCCCTGCCAAGCACAATCAACGTTTCCGGCGCGCGATAACGCCGCACGATCTCGATAGCGCGATCGAACTGCGTGGGCCGCGCCTTCGATAACGGGTTATAGAACGCCATCACGAGATCGGCCTCGCAGGCATGCGCGATACGTCGTTCGGTCACGTTCCACGGTTTGAGATTGTCGGAGAGCGACAGCACGCAGAAGTCGTGACCGAGCGGCGCGCCCGCGCGAGCCGCCGTCGCAAGCGATGCCGATACACCCGGCACAATGGCGAGCTTCACCGCGCGCCACGCGGGACGTGTCGCGTGTTCGTCGTCGAGCGCTTCGAGCACGGCGGCGGCCATCGCGAATACGCCGGGATCGCCCGACGATACGACCACTACGCGACGTCCCGCGCTCGCGAGTTCGAACGCATGACGCGCGCGTTGCAACTCCTCGCGGTTGTCGGTGATATGCGCGCGCTGATCGTCGCGAAACGGGCCGGCCATGTGCACATAAGTTTCGTAGCCGAGGATATCTTGCGCCGCGTCGAGCGCTTTTCGTGCGGCGGGCGTCATCAGATCGGCGTGGCCGGGACCTAAGCCGATCACCGTCAGCGTGCCGCGCGGCTGGCCGATCGTGTCGACATCGACGGGTGAGTCGGCGATATGAAGCGCGATGTCTTCGGCAGCATCAAAAAGCTTGTGCTCGCAGAAACGTAGCGGCACATCGAAAACGTGCGCGGCTTGTGCGAGCGCGTCGTTTTCCATTGCGTGCATGGGCGCGGCGATGGCCGCAAGCGCAAGCGGCGCGATGCCGTGTTCATTCAACGCATGACGCAATTGTCCCGCGATATCGTCGTGCGCCGCGTCTTCGATCCACGCCACGACGCAGCGCGGATGAATCACGAGACCCTCGTCATCGGCGACGGAATGCGGCGTCACATGCACGACGCGACGCGCATCGTTCGCGCGCGGCAGATCGGCATGATCGAGCCACGGTGCAACGCCTTCGATACGCATCGTCTCGCCGGCCAGCAGATCGGAGACGAAGCGCTTGCCGCGTTCGATATCCGCCAGCGCATAGCCCGCAGGCGGCGCGAGCAGACACATGCCGAAGCGCAATTCGCCGCTTGTCGTGATCGCGGGCGCGACATCGAGCGCCGCGCCGATCTCGCGCGCCAGCACGTTGACACCGCTCATGCCGCCGAGCAACGGCACCACCGCGCTGCCGTCCTGCGTGACGGCGAGCACCGGCGGTTCGGCGCGCTTGTCATCGAGCGACGAAGCGAGCGCGCGAATCACGATGCCCGCCGAACACAGCGCGACGATCGCCGTATTCGATGCATACAGTTCGCGCAAATGCGCGCCGAAGTCCTCATACGCGATATCCGCGCTCACGCGATGCGCCAGCCCGTGCACGCGCGATTCGGGAATGCGCGCCTGAATGCGCCGCGCGGTATCGAGCGCGGCTGGCCCGAGAATGACGATCGCGGTCTTCACGCTTGCCATTTCTTTCCCGGCACGACGAGCAAGGAGAAATAGGGTGAGGCCATCGGATCGACTTCATCGAGCGACACGATACGCTGATTGGCCATCGTCGCGCGTTCGATGTAATGCGCGCGCTTGTCGAGTCCGAGTTCGGTGAGCACGCGCCGTACCTTGTTGAAGTTGCGGCCGAGTTTCATGATGACGGCTGCATCGGCGTTTTCGAGTTTGATTTTTAGTTCGGTATCCAAAAGAACGCCGGATAGCACGGACAGACTCTGATTGCGATACACCAGCGGCAAGCCCATGACCGCCACGCCGCCGAGCATCGAGCAGACGCCGGGAACGACGTGTGCATCGAAGCGTCCGGCCAGGCGGTCGTGCAGATACATGTACGAGCCGTAGAAGAACGGATCGCCTTCGCAGATCACCGCGACATCGCGGCCCGCTTCGAGATGATCGGCGATTGCGAGCGCGGATTCATCGTAGAACGCGCTGATGATCGTCTCGTAGCACAGCGGCGGTTCGAGCGCTTCGGTCGTCACCGGATAGACCAGCGGCAGGCGCGTCTGCGCATCGTTGAGATGACTTTCGATAATGCCGAACGCGTTACCGCGCTTGCCCTTCGCCACGAAATACGCGACCACGGGCGCGCCTTTCAGCAGACGCAGCGCCTTCACCGTGATGAGTTCGGGATCGCCCGGTCCGACGCCGAGTCCATAAAGACGTCCGCTCATCATTCGGTCTCCGAAGCAAGTGAATTCACTGCCGCCGATGCCATCGCGCTGCCGCCGCGCCGCCCGAGCAACGTGACGAAGGGCACGCCACGACTGTTCGCGGCAAGCATCGCCTTCGACTCCGCCGCGCCGATGAAACCGACCGGCAAGCCCAAAATAAGCGCGGGCTTCGGCGCACCCGCATCGAGCATGTCGAGCAGATGGAACAGCGCGGTCGGCGCATTGCCGATAGCGACGACCGCGCCTTGCAGATGCGGACGCCACAATTCGAGCGCGGCCGCCGAGCGCGTGTTGTTCATCGCGCGTGCGCGTTCGGGCACGGACGGCTCGCCGAGCGTGCAGATCACGCGGTTATCAGCGGGCAGCCGCGCGCGGGTAATGCCTTCGGCGACCATGCGCGCATCGCACAGGATCGGCGCACCGGCGGCGAGTGCGCGCCGGCCTGCATCGCCCACGCCGGGAGAGAAGCGCAATTCGGTGGCGATATCCACCATGCCGCAGGCGTGAATCAGGCGCACCGCGAGTTTTTCGAGGTCGGCGGGAATGGCGGCGAGATCAGCTTCGGCGCGGATCGTCGCGAACGACTGGCGATATATTTCCGAGCCGTCGCGAATGTAGTTAAGCATGAGCGGTGCTCCGGGCGAGCCATGCGGCCGCTTCTTCCATGGTGAGATCGCGCGCTTCGAGGCGCGCGTGGCGATACAGGTCGTAGCGGCCGGGCGCGACGGCGAGCAGCGTGGTATCGACGGGATGCGCCGCCGCGCAGGAACGCCCGCAGCCGCTGAGATGCACGTCGACATCGGACGGCAGAATCGATGCGAGACGATGCGCGTCGGCCTTCGTGTCGGCGCGGCTTTTTGCACAGCCCGACGAACCCGCGCACGCGACGATGCGCGCAAACGGCTCGCGCCTGTCGGTAGCAAGTCCGAGCGCGCTTAGCGCGTGAAGTACGTGTTGAACATGCCCGGAATCGACGCCGGGAATCATCACGCTTTGCCACGGCGTCATCAGCAAGCGGCCTTGCGCGTGCGTCGACGCGAGTTCGGCGAGCGCGTCGAGTGTCGATGCATCGAGTCGTCCGAGTTGCGTTTGCGCGCCGACGTAATGCGTCGCGCCGTTGTCTTCGCGATGCGCGCCGAGTCTGAGCGATGCATCGCATGTTGCGCGCCGCCATGTCGGCGACGCTTGAGTGAATGGAACATCGAGCGTATCGAGCACGCGCGCGATATCGATACGCGCCAGCAGATCGCGCATGCGATGCTCGTCGTCCGATGCAAGCGCGACGAACGCGCGCAGCGCCGACATCACGAAGCGCACGATATCTTCGCGCGCGATCACGCCGAGCGCGGGCGCATCGTGCGCGCGATGCGGCATCGCGCCCGCGAAACCGAAGGCGAAATGCGCGGCGTCGGCATCGAGCGCGGCGAGCCATACATCGTGCGGATGATCGAGCATCGCGAGCGTTTCGCCGGCATCGAGTTGCAACGCGAATTTCGGCGATAGCGCGTGCAACGCGGCATCGCGTTGCATTGCTTCGACGATGCGCGCGGCGAGCGCACGCGTGGCATCGCTTGCGAGCGGACTCAGCATGATGTTGCGTAGATCGTCGCCGCCTTCGGACGATGGCCCGAGGCCCGCATCGAGCGCGATCGAAATCAGCTCGGCGTGCGCGTCGTCGCGAATGCCGCGCAATTGCAGATTCGCGCGATTGGTCACTTCGATCGCGCCCGAGCCGCACCGCGTGGCGGCACGCGCGACGGCGCGTGCTGCATCGGTGGACAACACGCCGCCCGCCAGTCGCAGGCGCGCGAGTCCGCCATCGCGCGCGGGCACGATGCGCATGAGGCCCGGACACGCGGACGGGCGCGTGACGTGCGGGGGACGATCGAATGAAGTCAAATAGGTTGACCCGTGAAGCTTCGCGCGGTGGATTCGAGCCGCATGCGAACCGGTACACCCCGCCCGGTGGCGTCGCGCGAAGGCGATTGAGTCGGCAGGTCTCTTGGCTGGCAGGTCGTCATCCGCGCCGGCCTTCCCGGTCGAAACCAGTGGCAGTGGAGTGCGAACTCGCTGCGTACAATTGCGGGGGCAGCCACGGTTTTGCCGTGTTCCCTATTAAGCCGTCGAATACGGGCACGTTTGATGTGCCCACATCGTCAGGCGCCGACGAACGGAAGTATTATGCCCGCTTTTATCGACCATCAGACCGCATCGCGTGCGTATGAAAATTCGCCCGACGCGCGACGCGAATCGCAAGGAGGAGGCCGCGCATGTCTCACTGGCTGACCGTAGTCGGCATCGGCGAAGAAGGTTGGCCGGGTCTCGGCCGCGACGCCCGCCGCGCGCTGCTGGACGCCGACGCGATCCACGGCGGCGCGCGTCATCTCGCCTTGCTGCCCGCGCGGATCGCGGCGCGGCGCATGCCGTGGCCGAAACCCTTTTCGCTCGATGCCGTGCTCGCCGAACACGCCGACGAGCGCGCGCGCGTGTGCGTGCTGGCAAGCGGCGACCCGATGTGCTTCGGCGTCGGTGCAACGCTGGCTCGCGACGTTTCGCCCGATGAAATGCACGTGATTCCCGCGCCATCGTCGATATCGCTCGCCGCCGCGCGCCTGCACTGGGCGTTGCAGGATGCCGTGTCGGTGTCGCTGGTCGGCCGGCCGGCGGCGTCGCTGCTCGCGCATCTGTTTCGCGGCGCGAAGCTGCTCGTGCTCAGCGCCGACGGCTCGACGCCCGCGACCGTCGCCGCCTTGCTGACCGCGCACGGTTTCGGCCCGAGCCGCATGACGGTGTTCGAGCATCTCGGCGGCGCGAACGAGCGGCGCATCGACGAGCGCGCGGACGATTGGCGCGAGCCGGAGGTCGCGGCGCTCAATCTGATCGCCGTCGAATGCCGCACGCATGCGGGACATGCCGGGCCGCCGCTGACGCCCGGCTTGCCCGACGACGCCTATCGTCACGACGGCCAGTTGACCAAGCGCGACGTGCGCGCGGTCACGCTCGCGCATCTCGCGCCGCAACCAGGCGAATTGCTGTGGGACGTGGGCGCGGGCTGCGGATCGATCGGCATCGAGTGGATGCGCGCGCATCCGGCTTGCCGCGCCATCGCGATCGAGGCGAACGATGCGCGCCAGCGGCTCATCGAACACAATCGCGATGCGCTTGGCGTGCCCGCGCTGCAACTCGTCAAGGGCGAAGCGCCCGCCGCGCTCGACGGTCTCGCCGCGCCGGACGCGGTGTTCATCGGCGGCGGGCTGACGGCGCCCGGCGTGCTCGATACGTGCTGGTCGCGGCTGCGTCAGGGCGGGCGTCTGATTGCGAACGCGGTGACCTTGCAGAGCGAAATGGCGCTGATCGAATGGCGCGCGCGGCACGGCGGCGAACTGACGAAGCTCGCCGTCGCGCAGGCCGAAGCGCTCGGCAGTTTCGATACCTGGCGGCAAGCGCTGCCGATCACCTTGCTGCACGCGAGCAAGACATGACGCGCGTGCTGCTGCTCGGCGGAACGGGCGATGCGCTCGCCGTCGCGCGTCGTCTCGATGCGCCGCACGTGTACAGTCTCGCGGGTCTCGCGCGCGTGCCGTCGGATCTGGCGTGCGAGGTGCGCGTCGGCGGATTCGGCGGCGTTGCGGGGCTCGCGGATTATCTGCGCGCGGCGCGGATCGGGCTGGTGATCGACGCGACGCATCCGTATGCCGCGCAGATGAGCCGTCACGCGCGCGAGGCGTGTTCGTCGGCAGACGTGCCGTTGTGGGCGGTGCGCCGTCCGCCGTGGCATCCGCAAGCGGGCGACGACTGGCGCGAGGCGCACGACTGGCGCGGTATCGTCGAACGGGTGGCGGCGTACGAGCGTCCGCTCTGGACGATGGGACGCGAGCCGCTGGCGCATCTGCACGAGATTCCGGCGTCGCAATTCTGGACGATCCGCTGTCTCGATCCGCAGGCCGGCACGGCGCGGGCGCGGATTATCGACGCGCGCGGTCCGTTCGATATCGACGGCGAGCGCGCCTTGTTCGACGCGGCGCGGATCGATATCGTCGTCAGCAAAAATAGCGGCGGGCGCGCGACCGAAGCGAAACTCGCCGTCGCGCGCGAACGCGGGCTTCCTGTCGTGATGCTCGCGCGTCCGCCGCTGCCGCCCGCCGACCGCGAATTCGACAACGCCGCGCGCGCCGTCGACGCCTTGCACGAACATCTCTTTCTACGAACCACATGACGGTCTATTTCATCGGCGCGGGGCCGGGCGATCCCGAACTCATCACCGTCAAGGGACAGCGGCTGATCCGCACGTGTCCCGTGATTCTTTACGCGGGCTCGCTGGTGCCGCCGCAAGTGCTCGACGGTCATCGCGCGACGCGCGTCGTCAATACGGCCGAACTCGATCTCGATGCCATCGTCGCGCTGCTGAAAGACGCGCACGATCGAGGCGAAGACGTCGCGCGCGTGCATTCGGGCGATCCGTCGCTGTACGGCGCGATCGGCGAGCAGATTCGAAGGCTCGACGCACTCGGCATTCGCCATGAAATCGTGCCCGGCGTGACGGCGACGGCGGCATCGGCGGCGACCCTCGGGCGCGAATTGACGCTGCCCGGCATCTCGCAGACGGTGATCCTCACGCGTTACGCCGCCAAGACGTCGATGCCCGAAGGCGAATCGCTCGCGGACCTGGCGCGCCATCGCGCGACGTTGGCGATCCATCTCGGCGTGCGGCATATCGAGCGTATCGTCGCGGATTTGCTGCCGCATTACGGCGCGGATTGCCCGGTCGCCGTCGTGTTCCGCGCAAGCTGGCCGGACGAGGAACGCGTGCGCGGCACGCTCGCCGATATCGCCGACAAGGTGCGCGCGGCGGGCATGGAACGCACGGCGCTGATTCTCGTCGGCCGCGTGCTCGATGCATACGGTTTCGCCGATTCCACGCTCTACGCCAAAGACTGAGCCCGTCATGCGCGATCTCGACGCCGTATTCGATGCGCTCGCGAAATCGGCGTTTCGGCGGCGTTTCGCGCTCGGCGTGCGGGAAGGGCGTTATCTGCGCGAGCGCGGCATGCGCACGGTGATCGCGCAGGCGCATGAACTGATCGCGAAGCGGCTTGCGCCGCAGCTTCCGCTCAACGACGGCAAGCAGACGCCGATGCGCGGCCATCCGGTGTTCATCGCGCAGCACGCCACCGCGACGTGCTGCCGCTCGTGTCTCGCCAAATGGCACGGCATCGCGCCGAACACGGTGCTCGACGACGCGGAACGCGATCATGTCCGTCGCGGCTATCGAGCGCTGGCTGCGCGCGCAGCCGGCTTTCGCGGACGTGCCGGAAACCGTCGACAGCCCGCAAAAGGAACTGCCGTTCTAGTGTTCCGTCCCAGAAATAACTTTACATAACCGAGCCACTTTCTGAAGGATGGAATCGGCGGTTGCGGTCCAGACAAATGGACGGTTGTGCTGGTTGTAGCGTGCGACATAGCGCTCGATG
>NZ_LFJJ01000115.1 GCF_001189365.1 Candidatus Burkholderia verschuerenii
CTCAACGTCATGCCTCAACCTCTACTCGTGCGCTGCAGACCTGGCTGAGATGTGCGTTTACGTCTGCACCAGACTGCGTCGTTGGGTCCATTCCGGCAAATTCAATTTTGCAGGCCCGACTACTTCGCTGCGGTCCACCAGCGCGCGGCGCGTGACCGGCTTGCCGTTGTCATCGGCGCCTATCGTGCAGGAAACGTTGATCACATCCGCGATGGACGCATTGGTGATCCACATCTTGCAGCCGGTGAGATAAGCGTCCTCGCCTTCCATCTCGAGGCGCGTACGGATCGCGCCCGAATCGGAGCCCGCGTTCGCTTCCGTATTCGCCGTGCAGGCGATCTTTCGGCCCGCAATCAGATCGGGCAAATAGCGATCGCGAATCGCGTCCGGACAACCGAGGTGAATGCGCAGGATCGTGCCTTCGTGCGACGCTAGCGACAACGCGACGACCGGCGGAAGTTGCTCCAGAATCATGCCGTAATCGAGCATCTTCAAACCACCGCCGCCCGCCTCGACAGGCAAGCGCGGCGCGGTGATGCCAAGCTCGGCAAACTCCTTGAAAATCTCGAGCATGGCCGACTTCGGCAGCGGCCTGTCTTTGGGATGCCGTTCGAGTATCGGATCGATGCGCAATTGGACCATGCGCTTCGCCGCCGATACCATCAGCGCCTGATCTTCCGTGGGGGTGAAATTCATCGCTTTCCTCGCATTTTGGTCGTCACGAACCGCGATAGATCGGCTCGCGTTTCTCCGCGAAAGCCGTCCGCCCTTCGATCCGGTCATCGCTGTCGCGCAACAAGCCCCATTGCAGATTCGCTTGCGCGACGAAATCGCGCGGCATCAAATGTGCGGTTTGTATGGCAAGCTGTTTGACCACCTGCACCGCGAGCGGCCCATTGGCCGCAATGCGCGGCAAGCTGCAAAGCGAAGGAAAGCAGATCGGTCGCAGGAACGACGTCGCTCACCAGACCGATGCGCAAAGCCTCGGCCGCATCGATACGCTCGCCCGTCAAGGCAAGCTTCATGGCGTGCGCGGCAGGGATGGCGCGCAGAAGATACTGGACACCGCCGCATGCCGGCACGCTCGCCACCTTCACTTCGGGCAGACCGAAACTCGCGGTATCCGAAGCAACGCGCAAATCGCATTGCAGCGCGAGCTCCATTCCGCCGCCCAGGCAGTACCCGTTGACGGCGGCGATCATCGGCTTCCAGATCTCGAGATCGGAGAAGTCGAGCAGGCGCGTATATCCGCCTTGCATCGACTCGGCGCGACGGCTCTTCAGCGCGCCCGACGCGAAACCCTGTTCCGGCGGCAAGGTGGCTTTCAGATTGGCGCCCGTGCAAAAGGCCCGATCGCCCGCGCCCGTAATGACGATGGCGCGTACTGCATCGTCGTCCTGACACTTCGAGAGGCATGCGCGCAGGTCGTAAAGCTCGTCGACGGTCAGCGCGTTCATCGACTTGGGCGCGTCGAGCGTCAGAACGGCGACGCTCTTCTCCATCCTGAAATGAACGGTCATGGCTCGCTCCTCATACGCTCGGGCTCGACAACGAACGGCCGCCGCACACATACAAGGTCTGTCCGGTGATGTACGACGCATCCCGACTGGTGAACATTGCGACTGCATGCGCAACGTCTTCGGGTCGTCCGATAAACCGGCACCGTCGCCTTCAATCTGTCGCGCTGTTCGTCGGTATAAGTCGCCATAAGCGGCGTTTCGACGATGCCCGGCGCAATCGCGTTGACCGTCACGCCATTCTTCGCCAGTTCGATAGCAAGCGAACGCGTCAAGCTGACCACGCCGCCCTTCGCTGCCGAGTAGTTCGACTGTCCGAAGCCATCGAGCCATGCGCGCGACGAAATGTTGACGATGCGTCCATAGCTCTGTTCGATCATGCCCGGCACCACTGCATGAGCGCAGAGGAATTGCGATTTGAGATTGACGTCGATGACGAAATCCCAGTCTTCCTCGCTCATCTTGATGAAGCGCTTGTCGCGCGTCACGCCCGCGTTATTGACGAGAATGTCAGGCGTCTTCCAGCGAGTCGTGATGTCCGCAACCGCGTCACGGACTTGCGACGACTGCGTAACGTACACGCGCAAGCCCATGATGCGATCGCGCGCATCATCCATGTTCGATACGAGCGAGTCGAGGGCCGCGCCGTTCAGATCAAAGACGGCGACCGCATGTCCCTTGTCGAGCAACATTCTGGTAATGCCTAGCCCGATGCCCTGCGCGCCGCCGGTCACGATGGCGATTTGCCTGTCCATGTGAGAACGTTCCTTTCAATGTCCGAGGATATGAACCGCCGACGCCGCGTGATCCACACCGGCGATGCCGCCGCCCGTGCATTGCGTCAGCGCCAGCGTGGCGTTCTTGATCTGCCTGTCTCCGGCACGGCCTTCCAGTTGCCAGGCGGCTTCGACCATTTGCGCGACGCCCGTCGCGCCAAGCGGATGGCCTTTCGCCAGCAATCCGCCGCTTGGATTCACGGGCACGCGCCCACCGAGACGCGTTGCACCCGAGCGCAACAGGTCATGCGCCTCGCCACGCGCGCACAACCCAAGCGCGTTGTAATAGATGAGTTCGGCAATCGTGAACGCGTCGTGCAGTTCGACCATGCTCAGATCGGACGGCGTGACCCCTGCTTCGCGATAAGCGAGCCGGGCGGCGCGCGCCGTAATCTCGGCGGCGAGGATGTTTTCTGTGCCGCTCTCCTGTCTGCCCGACTGCACGACCGATGCAAGCACGCGCACCGGTCGCGTGCGCTTCATCGGACGCTTGATCGTAAGAACGAGTGCCGCAGCGTCATCGACGGCTGACGGGCAGCATTGCAGCAACGTAAGCGGATCGAACACCATGCGCGACGACATCACTTCGTCGACGGTGGTTTCGGTCTTCGTCTGCGCATACGGATTGAGTTTGCCGTGACGGCGGTTTTTCACCGCGACTTCGGCGAGCACTTCGGGCTTCACGCCGAACTCGTGCAGATAGCGCGTGGCGCGCATGGCGTAGATCGCCGGCAGCGTGAGGCCCGCACGCACGTACAACTCGGTCATGTAGTCGTTACGCTGCAAGGGCAATGCGCCGCCACCGAGCGCAGTCAGTTGCTCCGACCCCAGCACGACCACCGTGTCGTATCGGCCCGCTTCGAGCGCGTGGATGGCCAGATGCACGCCTGTCGCGCCGCTCGCGCACGCGTTCTCGACGTTATAGACGGCCGGACCGGTCGCGCCCATATCGCGCAGCAGCACCTGGCCTAGCACCATGCCGCCGAAGACGTTTGCTGTGTAGTACGCCTGCACGTCTCCCTGTTCGACGTTCGCGTCGACGAGTGCATCGGCGACGGCACGCTGGGCGAGATCCTGCATCCACCCGTCGTATCGTCCGAACGGCGTCATCGCGACGCCTGCGATATAGATCGGCTGCTTCATGATTGCGCACGCTCCTTCAGTTCGAAGGCGTAAATTTCGCCGTCGTCGATTTCGATCAGGCGAACCTGCAACGCATCGCCGATGACGGGACGTCGTCCGTCCGGATAAATGAGGCGGCAAAAAATGCGGACGCCTTCCGGGTAATCCGCGAAGCCGAGCGGCACGGGCGGCTTGCCGGTCTTCGGGCTCGGATGCATGACGGTAAAGCTGTAGAGCGTCGGCGTGCCGGTCAGCGGAACGAGTTGCGTGCTCGCCGCAAGAGGCGACGTAGCCGGTAGCGGCGGAAAGAGCAGCACGTCGTCGATATACCGATAAGCGAGCAGCACCGTTTTCCCGTTTTCGACGCGCCAGGGACGTTGCGACGCGCTGGTCCGTTCGTCGGCTTCGGAAAGAATGTTCATGGTTTCTCCTTCTGTTCAGACCCGCTCGAGCACGGCCGCGAGCCCCTGTCCGCCGCCGATGCACATGGTTTCCAGTCCATAACGCGCGTCGCGACGTGCCATTTCGTGCAGCATGGTGGCGAGAATGCGAACGCCGGTCGCGCCGATGGGATGGCCGAGCGAAATGCCCGAGCCATTCACGTTCACGCGCGAGTCGCCTTCGAGCCGCCATTCACGCAGGCAACTCAACACCTGCACGGCGAAGGCTTCGTTGATTTCGAGCAAAGTCCATGTCGGCGAGCGTGAGGCCGATGCGCGGCAGCAATTTGGCGACGGCCGGCACGGGGCCGATGCCCATGCGCAGCGGATCGCAGCCTGCCGCTGCCCAGCCGACGAAGCGCACCATCGGCGTTGCGCCGTGCCGGGCAAGCCAGCTCTCGGATACGACGAGACAGGCGGACGCCGCATCGTTCTGTTGACAGGCGTTGCCTGCCGTGACGGTGCCGTCGCGCAGCAACGCGCGAAGCTTGCTCATAACATCCAGGCTCGCGTCCTCGCGAATGCCCTCGTCGCGCGCAAACAAAGTCGGTTCGCCTTTTTTGCTTGGCACCGGAACGGGCACGACTTCGGCGTCGAAACGACCTTCCTTCCACGCTTGAGACGCGAGTTGATGACTACGCGCGGCGAAGCGGTCGCTCTGCTCGCGGGTGATGTCGTAGTCGCGCGCGAGATTCTCAGCTGTTTCGGCAGCGCCGCCCGCCATCAGGCCGTAGCGAACGACCGGCTGCGAATTCACGCGCCCACGATCGAGGCGGTCATGAAAGGCGACATCGCTCAGACGCGCGCCCCAGCGCATCTTCGTGCTGTAGTACTCGATGTTGCTCATGCTTTCGGCGCCCGCGACCAGCACGCAATCGGCGGCATTCGACTGGATCTGCAGGGCCGCGTCGATCACGGCCTGCAAACCCGAGCCGCAGCGGCGATCGACGGCATAGCCCGGAACGTGCTCCGGCAAACACGCGAGCGACGCCGCATAGCGGCCGATGCACGGCGCCTCGCTCGACTGATAGGACTGAGCGACGATCACTTCGTCCACGGCCTCCGCCGGCGCCTGCGCGCGTTCCAGCACGGCGCGAATGACGTGGGCGGCGAGATCGGCGGCGGAGAGCGGCGCCAGCGAGCCACCGAATTTGCCGACGGGCGTACGAAGCGGTGAAACGATGAAAGCGTGTCGCATGGCGGGTTCGTCACTCGGTCCGGTTGTGTGCGCGGCGATGATGTGTCGCGATGAGGACGAGTAGACCAGCCGGGCGCTTGCAACAGCCCACCGACATTGGTGGGGACCGACCGCGCGCCCCCCATTGACGGTGGGCGGATGCACGCCCCCCGGCGACAGACTGATGCTTCGATCAGCACAACGACGAGGGCGCGTGTATGCCAAAGGAACAGATCAGATTGCGCGAGGCCACGCTGACGGTGGCCGACGGCATCGCGGAATTCGCCCACCAGCGGCCCGAAGCGCGCAATGCGTTGTCGCTCGGTTTGCGGGCGGATTACGCGGACATGCTCGGGCGCGTCGAGACGGACCGCGCGATCAGGGCGCTGATCGTGACGGGTTCAGGCGGCAGCTTCTGTGCCGGCGGTGATCTCAAATCGTTGCGAGAGGCGCGCGAACATCCCGAAGCCAACTCGCCTGACACCATCCGCCGCCGTCTCACGGATGGGCACGCGTGGCTGCAACGCTTGCGCAATCTCGAGATGCCGGTCATTGCCACCGTCGACGGACCGGCGGTCGGCGCGGGATTCTCACTCGCGCTCGCAGCCGATTTCGTGCTGGCGTCGTCGCGTGCGTTCTTCTGTATGTCGTTCGTGAAGGTCGGTCTCGTGCCCGACCTCGGCGCCGCCTACTTTCTGCCGCGCGTAATCGGGTTGAGCGCGGCCAAGGAACTCTCCATGACCGGTCGGCGGGTCGACGTCGAGGAAGCGCGCGCGCTGGGTATCGTGCATTCGGTTCACGCGCCGGATGCCTTGCAGGGCGAAGCGCATGTGTTTGCGCGCCGCTTTCTCAATGCCCCGCGCGAGGCGCAAGGTTTGACCAAGCGGCTGCTCAACCAGAGTTTCGAATCGCACTTTGCGCCGCTGGTCGATATGGAAAGCACGGCGCAAGCGGTGGCGTCGAGCGCGTCGTATCACGCGGATGCCGTTACTGCCTTTCTGGACGGACGCAAGGCCGCGTTCGATTGGGAGAGCAACCGGTGACAGCGAACGCGAGCCGTCTCGCGTCATCTCAAACTCGCAGGCCCGGCGCGCTCGGCGATGAAATATCACGCCCGTTCCAGTCCTGATCGCGCATCCGCTCGACCGCTTCGTCGCGGCCGCTCACGCCGAGCTTGCCGTAGATATTGGTCAGATGCCATTTCACCGTTTCCGGCGACAAGCCCAACACGCGCGCGATCTTCTTGGTCGATAAGGCTTCGGCGAGCAAGCGCATGACATCGAGTTTACGCTCGGACAGCGCTTTCATGCCGTCGCGGGTGCGGTTGTCGTTCACGACGCGCGGCGCGGCGGCCTGAAGACGCTCGACGTAAAAGGCGAGCACGGAATCGAACGGCTCTTGCCGCGCCAGCTCTGCAATGAGATCGAGCGCGGAAACATCGGCGTCGATAAGCGTGCGCATCAGGCCCATGCGATGCCCCATCGTCAGCGCGATCAGTGCATTGGCACGCGCGCTATCGCCGCGTCCGAGCTTTCTGTCAACCACAGCGCGCTGCAATCGCAATTGCGCGACGTGTCCCTGACGGCCGTGCCGCTCGCAATACGCGATCAGCGTATCGAGTTGCATCGCTGCCTGTTCGAGATCGCCCGTCGCCATACCGAAGCGGATTTCCGCTGCGCGTGCGGCGTAGCGCAAGCCGTCGAAACAGCCTTCATCGCGCGCGGGTGCGTTCGCGACCAGCACCTGTAAGCGCTCCAGACACGCCTGAGCCACGTTGAATTCGTCGTTACACAGACGTCTGAAGACCTGCGCGGCCAGGCTCGCGCCGACCAGCCGGGGCAGGTTGCACGCCGTGCCGTAATCCTCCAGCCGTTCGAGCCACGCGAACGTTTCCAGCCGATGCCCCGCCGCCCAATGCGCGCTCGAGAGCACCAACATGCCGCGCAACGCCACATCCGCGACAGCGATGCGTTCGAACACATCGCCACGGCGCTCCAGCAACTCGCGCACGGCATCGTCGCGCGTCTGTTCGTGCAAGGCTTCGCCGAGCAAGGTGGCCGCTATGCAGGCAGGCTGATTCGCCGCGCGGCCGTGACGTTCGGCATCGCGCAGCACCGCGCGATAGATGCGCTCGGCCTGCGTCATCTGGCCTTCGAACGCGTAACTCAGGCCGACGAAGCAACGGCCCATCAGCACGCCCGCGCCGGTGCCGATAAGCGGCCCGCCGTCCGCATCGCAGGGGCCGAAATCGACGTTTTGTATGCCGCGCGCCGCCTCGAATGCGCCGCGCTGCATGTAGATCCACGACAGCACGTTGTTGCGGCCGGCGATCGTCACGGCATCGGCATTGGTCGGCGGCATCAGGAGCTTCGGGAGCAAGGCCATCGCGGCATTCGCGTCGTCCCGCTGAATAGCGAGCGCCGCGCGCAGCACCAGCACCAGCACCGTAAAGCGATCTGCGGACGCTTGGTACGGCAGATCGGCCTCGAGCGCGGCGAGACTTGCCGCGCAGGCGTCGGATTCCATATGAAATAGCTGCTGACGCGCCATCCAAATGCGCAGATTCAGACTCGCCTGCACTTGCGCGGACGTCAGTTGCCGGACCAGCGAAGCGAGCGTGCGCATCTGCCCGGTGAGAAACAGCGATTGCGCGCACTGCTCGATAAGCGCCGCCGCGCGCGCCGGTTCGCCGGCCTTCAACGCGTGATGCACCGCCTCGCCGAGATGGCCGTGCTCCAGAAACCATTGCCGCGCGCACGCGTGAACCTCGCGACGCGTGCCGTCGCTCCAGCTTTCGAAGCGCTCCAGCAGCGTTTGCTGCAACAGCGGATGCAGGCGATACCACGTTTCCTGCCCGCGCTCGTTCAGCGGCGTGATAAACAGGTTATCGCTTTCCAGACGTTCGAGCAACAGTGCGATGCCCGCACGATCCATCACGTCGCGCACGAACAGCGCCGCGCACAGCGATGCGCAGAACCGGTCGCACGCCGCCGCGCGCGTGAGCAGATCGAGCTCGGTCGGACGTAGCTTCGACAGCACTTCGCGCTCGAAATAGGTAGCGAAAGTGCGGGCGTCGCGCACTTGCTCCTGAATCGCCAGATCGATCGCGCCGGAACTCGCGCCGCGCCGCTTTTTCTTCAGACTCAGCGAAAAAAGTCGCAGGCCGGACACCCAGCCATCGGTGAGATCGTTGAGACGGCGCGCGCTGGCCGCATCGACATCGCCGAGTTGCGCCTTGAGGAAGCTCTCCGCCTCGTCGGGTTGAAAGCGCAGATCGCCGAGGTTCAGTTCGAGCGCCTGCTCTTCCGCACGCAGGCGATCCATCGACAGCGGAATCGGCCCGCGCGAGGCCAACGCCAGATGCAGGTTGGCCGGCGCATAGTCGAGCAACCACTGAAGCGCTTCGAGAATGCGCGGGTCCGTGAGATGGTGCAGGTCGTCGAGCGCGATCACCACTTCGTGACGATGATTCACCACGCCGCGCACCAGCGCGATCACGGTGCGTTCGACATCGTCGCGGCCACGGACGTAGCCTTGCAGCAGCATTGCATCGTGCGAAATGGCCGGATCGACCCGGGCCACGCTCGAGAGCAGATAGTCGAGCCACACGGCCGGATCGTTGTCGGCGGGATCGAGCGAAAGCCACGCGACGTCATAGCCGAAAGGCGCGAGCGCGCGGCACCAGGCTGCCAGCGTGGTAGTCTTGCCGTAGCCCGCCGGGCTTTGCAACACGAAGCAGCGGCGACGACGCTCGGCGGTCATGCGCGACAACAACCGCTCCCGCGCCGCGATGCGTCGATTGCTGCACGGCACGGTCAATTTGCTGCTGACGAGCGGCTTGAGCGCCGCTGCATCCAAACCTTCGAGAAACCTTTCCGGACTGACTGACATGCTGGCGCTTCGCCCCCTCATTCCTCATACGCTCGACGCCCGCCTGCTCGAGCGTATGCTCGCTTTCCGGGCGGCGCTGTGCCGGCGGACACATCGGTCCGATCGCCCTTACCGTACACCGACCGCGCCGGTCGTCGCCATAGAGGTTGTTCCGGGCTATCGGCCGATCGGCTGAGCAAAATGTCCGTGCATGAGCGATTCTTTCGTCAGCAATCCCAAGCGAAACAACGTATTAGCCTCGATACGTTAAATTTTGTCTCGGCCGCCGAATTGGCCATTTGGCCGATGCGCATCGTTCACGCTCCGAAGCCGAGGCCACCGGCACGCATGGCGTCGATCTGCGCGCGATCGAAACCCCACGCCTGCAATGCCACGCCGCCGCCTTCGCCGCGCGCGGGCGCACGCGCAGCAAGCGCGGAAGGCGTAGAGGAAAAACGCGGCGCCGGAGCCGGCACGACTGCGCCGCCATACTCGGCGAAGCTGCCACGCGCCACATGATGCGGATGCGTCGGCGCCTCCGAGAAACTCAGCACGGGTGCGACGCACGCATCGGAGCCATCGAACACGGTGCACCATTCGGCGCGCGTGCGGGTGGCGAAAGTTTCGGTGAAGCGTGCGCGCAGAATCGGCCAGCCGCTGCGATCGTGCTGCCCGGACAGGTTCGCATCGGCAAGATCGAGCTTGTCGAGCAGTTCGGCGTAGAAACGCGCTTCCACCGCGCCCACGGCCATATAGTGACCGTCTTTCGTGCGATAGCTGTCGTACCACGGCGTGCCGCCATCGAGCAGATTGCTCTCGCGCGTCTCGCGCCAGTTGCCTGCTGCGAGTTGCCCCCAGAAGACCGAGCCCAGTTGCGCCGCGCCTTCGGACATGGCCGCGTCGACGACCTGACCCGCGCCACCGCGCTGCACGTTGGACAGCGCGGCGATCACGCCGAGCGCGAGCAGCATGCCGCCGCCACCGTAATCGCCGACGAGATTGAGCGGCGGCACCGGTGCTTCGCCCGCGCGCCCGATGCCCGACAGCACGCCGGACAACGCGATGTAGTTCAGGTCGTGCCCGGCGCGCAAGGCAAGCGGCCCCGTCTGCCCCCAACCGGTCATGCGGCCATAGACGAGCTTCGGATGGTGTGCGAGCGCGATATCGGGACCGAGCCCGAGACGCTCCATCGTGCCGGGACGAAAGCCTTCGACGACGATATCCGCGCGCGACATCAGTTCGAGCGCGGCATGCGCCGCCTCCGGCCGTTTGAGGTCGAGCGTGACCGAGCGACGCCCGCGACCAGTCAGGTCGAAGCGCTCGCCATCGCTTTTAGGTCCGAGATCAGTCGCCGTAACGGGCCGGTCGATGCGCAACACGTCCGCGCCCATATCGGCGAGCAGCATGACGCCGAACGGCACCGGGCCGATCGCCTCGAATTCCAGCACGCGGATTCCGTCCAGCACTCCCATATCGCCCCTTTTCGTTCTAAAGCGCATCGCGCGCATAAGCCGAACAACACGGGCTCAGATTAAAACGGAAGGGGATGAGAGCGAACCACCCATTAACGGTGGGCCGGAACGGACGAGAGACCACTACTCTGGATGAGATAGCAGGACGTGACGCGCACGCCCTCGCTCACCAACTAGATGCGCTAGACAACGGCAACAACGGGAGGAACAGGAAGCGACAGATCAGCCACGCACATCGGCGGCGACCCGCACCGGCGCGATATCGTCGGCGTTTTCGTCATTGGACGCACGCGCCATGCTCATGGCCACGCGCTGCACGGCACGTTCCGTTTCCGGACGCGTCGCCTGGGAAGCGATCCAGCGTTTCGACCATTCGAGCGCGTAATCGCGAGCCTCGTCGGCGGTGTCGAAACGCAGGCCGATTGAGCCCCGAACGCTCGACGCGCTGCCCATCCTTCACGATCTCCGCCCAGCCACGGAACATGTCGCCCGAAACCGTGCGCGCGATCGGATAGATGGTGTAGCCGCGCGCATCGCCCACGGGAGCGACCGTCGGCTCGAACGGCACCGGCGCCTCGAAGGAGCGCACAGGACGCGGCGAGCGCACGAGCGTCGTGGCAGGCGTGGTGGCCTGCGCGACGTCGCGCGCGTTCGGCAGCCGGCGCGGCGTGGCAAGACTGTTGAACGGCAGCGCGTTCGGCGAGCGCCACGAATCGGGGTTTTGCCAGAACACGGCCGCGCAGGCGGTCGCATTCGTAGGCCTCCGGTTCGGGGCGCTGCACCGGCTCGACCGATCGTTGACGCGGCACGTAGGCGAACGAACGTCCGCTCAGGGCCAGCGTCTCGACGATTTCGAGCAGCGTGCCGTTGTGCTGCCATTCGACGAAACGGCGACGGCAGGTAGGCGCCGTCGGGTAGTGGCTCGGCAGTCG
Source organism: Candidatus Burkholderia verschuerenii (assembly GCF_001189365.1). GTDB lineage: Bacteria > Pseudomonadota > Gammaproteobacteria > Burkholderiales > Burkholderiaceae > Caballeronia > Caballeronia verschuerenii. The sequence continues at coordinate 11,307 of NZ_LFJJ01000115.1, forward strand.
AGACCACGTCTCGCCAGTCGTAAGAATCCATAGAACAGCATTGACGATGGTGCGTGGGTGCGCCTTCGGTCGGCCCCGGCGATGCTCGCGCACCTCGGTTTCGCCTATCAGCCCGGAGACCTTCGCCCATTCTTCATTGCTGAGTTCGCTAAAAAACATTGCTTCGCTCCATGCAGCCGACTTCGCTGCGGATAACTCGCCCGTCACGCCTATTCGACTAAGCCGATATAATCCCGTTCAGCCTCGGCGCGCGTTCAAAGGATCTGAGGTTCGCGCAAACGTTTGCTCTCAAACAACAACCTGGTGCATCGGAGAATGCTTCGAGTCGGACATGGTGCATAAAACGTCCCAACTCGGCGCAAGATGCTTGGTCTCGCTCGTTTATGAAAATGCGGTGCACGAAGCATACCATTAATATGGTTTGCCCAGATGTGACAACCCGGAAAATGGAGAGATACTTGGCAGTTTTGCCGTTGGCCCTGCCGCTTTCCGACTAAAGAATAATCGCTTTTAGCAAAGAAAATAAAATCTGTGAAGGCGCGATTGAGCCGTTATGAGCGCTAACCCACACAAGCGTACAGATCGTGGGGTTCCGGACACCCTGTCCACGCCCTGCCCACGGGGCTTCACGCCAGCGCGACTTCGAATGTCCGCCACCCCAAGATAAGTCAGGCGATTACGTTCTGGCAAAAACGACTTAAATCGTAACAATTAGAATAACATTCGGGCAGGATTTACAGGCTCGGCGCTTAATAATCCCGCCTTAAAGATAATAGGTATAACGATGGTGTGTCGCGGGTATGTTAGCGATGAAAAGCTTTACCCCTGAACAGATTATAAGTCTGCCAAAAACCCGAGCTATTCTTCTGAATAATTAATCTCGTATCAGCATTATGTCCTGATATTTCCCGACCGTACGTTCGTTATTTGGGTAACGGCGCGCCGGCATCGCCAAACGCCGACGCGCGACTCCGGATTCAATAATCGAGTTTCGGATACCAGTCCGTTCCGCGGTCTTCGGGCGTCAGGTCGAGAATCGTCCAGATCGGCATCGGATCGGGTGCGCCGCGCGGATCCTGACCGGGATCGGCGGTCGCGAAGTCCATCTCGCCGCCCCAGAAGTGGCGGATCGCGCCGTCGCGGCGCGTGAAGACGTTGAGCGCGGGTTCGTCGCCGCCTTCCTTCGACATGCCGTAGTAGTCACGGCTGAAATTGCCGTTGAGGTCCGAGTACAGCCTGAGGTCGCGCCAGTTGCGCTCGCGCTTGAAGGCGACGAGCCGGTCCAGCGGCGAGCGCGCGATCACGGCGAGCGCCACGCGCTGTTCGATGTCGCGCGCCTCGCCCGCCCACGCGGACAGCAGCGACGTGCACATCGGGCAAGGCCGCTCGCGTTGCGGGCCGTACATGAAGCTGTACGTGACGAGCGTTTGCTTGTCGCCGAACAGGCCGGCGAAATCGACCGGGCCGCTTTCGCCTTCGAAGCGGTAATCGCCCGTGACCGCGCCGCCCGGCGGCAACGCGCGGCGCAGCGCCGCGACGCGTTCGATCTGTCGTCTAAGTTCGATTTCCTCCGCGAGCAAGGCCGTGCGCGCCCGCCGATAGTCGGCGCTTTCGTTGGGAAAGGTCACTGTGGTGCGGCGCGCCAGTTCGTCGGCGGGAACGAGAGTGCTGGATGACGTCATGTTCATGCTCCTTCGAATTGGAGAAACGGCTCAGTCGCGCTCCGGCGCGCCGAGCGGAAAGAGGCCGCGATACGGCCGCGCTTCGTCGACGGCGCGCGCGAACGACGGCCGCGCCAGCAGTCGCTTGCGATACGCGATCACATTGGCGAACCGCGTGTCGATCCGATGCGTCCAGTCCGCGTAGAACAGGAACGGCGCGGCGGCGCAATCGGCCAGGCTGAAGGCGTCGCCGGCGGCCCATTCGCGCGCGGCCATCACGCGATCGAGCCACGCGTAGGACGTCTCCAGCATAGCGCGGGCATTGTCGACACCGCGCGCATCGCGTTCGGAGGCATCGCACAGCGCGTCGGAGACGATTTTTTGCAGCGGCGTCGACACGTAATTGTCGAAGAAGCGGTCCATGAAGCGCACGTCGAGCGCGGCGCGCGGATCGTCGGGCAGCAATCGCACCGGCCCGGGATGCCTCAATCCCAAATATTCGACGATGATCGACGCTTCGATCACCGCGCGGCCGTCGTCGACGAGCACGGGAAACTTCTTCATCGGCCAGAGTTCGGTCAGCTCGCGCATGTGATCGGGCGCATCGGGTCCGAGCGTTCGATATTCGAAGGGCGTCGCGTTCTCATAAAGCGCAATCAGCACCTTCTGACAATACGAAGAAAACGGGTGGGCATACAGAGTCAAACTCATCTGGAATCCTCCGGTGACGAATCGGCCGCGTATTGATGGCTGCCTGTCAGGACGACGTTCGATACGACGGCCAATCGACACGTATCGAAAACATTTTGTTGTGCGGCGCAACCTTTCGATCCGCTAAAACGCTTATCCGGCAGGGGTTTGCGGCCGGTGCGCGATGCGTCGATCCGATTGCCGAGCCCTGCTTCCTTTGCTAACGTGCGGGCTTCAAGCATTCCGCAAGTTTCGCTCCGTCGCGCGCGGTTGCGGCATGAGACTGACTAAAAAAATGACACGCCAATACAAGATCGAGGTCGTCGTCGCCGACGACCAATCCGCCGTGCTGTCGGGCTTGCGCGACTGGTTCGAGCATCGCGAGCGCTATCGGGTAGACGGCGGCGCGACCGACGCCGCGCAACTGCTCGACACGCTGGCGCGTCACGGCGGCGATCTCGTCGTGATGAACGGCGATATCGGCGGTACGACGGAAACCGAAACGCCCGCGCCGACCGATGGTTTAACGTTGTTGCGCGAATTGCGACGGCTTCATCCGGACGTGCCGGTGGTCGTGGTCACGTCGGCCACGGATGCGTCGACGCTGCGCGCCATCCACGATGCGGGCGCGGCGGGCATCGTCGGCACGCAGGACGACATGCGCGCACTCGAACGCGTGTGCGATCGCGCGATGTCGGGCGCGACGCGCATCGCGTCCCGGCGCATCGCCGAATGGCTGAAACCGGAGACGAGCACGCACGCGGCGCGCTCGTTCGATACGCCCGCGTCGTACGGCGACGTGCGGGTGAGCGTCAAGCCGTTCACTTCGCCAGCCTGACGCCATCGCGCGCTAGGGACCGGCGCGCTGATCGGCGGAAACGGACAAATTCCTGCCGTCCTCGAAACCTTTCTCGTAGGCCTGCTGATCGAGCGCCATCATGAGCGGCTCGAGTTCGTCGACGTGCTCGCGAATCAGACGCATGAGCAGCGAAACGATGGTCGCCGGCGCCACATGCGGTCGCTCGGTCTGACCCACCGAATTGCCGAGCACCTGAATCATCGCGCGCAACGCTTGCGCGCGCTGGGTGCAGTACTCCACGAGCGTGGCTTCCTGCGTAATGATGGCTTGTCCCTTGGGGTTGACCGACACACTGACGGTTGGCCTCATGTGTTTTTCCTTTCTGTTCACCGACGTTCGAAGGTGAAGCGCCACAACGGTCAAGCCAACCAGAACATTCTGAAAATTTCGGGATACTGCGGACTCAACTTTTTTCCGGCGCGGCAGTTATGCTCGTCAATGACTGACGATCGTCAGACGTGCATGAAGGTTTCATCGCGAACGCGCCAACTTCGGCGCACGGAGAAAGATCATGAACTTCGGTCTCCTGCTGTCCCAGCTTCCCCGCGTCGACGAATCGCGCGCGCATTACGACGCGCTGCTCGACCTCCAGGTCCAGGAAACGCGCGAGCCGCGCCTGCGGGCATTCTGGCGGCACGTCAGCGCGATATTTCTGCACCGCTGAGCGCCGTCCCGACGCGTCACGCGGGCGACACATGCGCGTGAGAAAGTCGCGGGTTTATCTCCGCCGCCGCGCCCGCCCGCTCCGATGACACTCGACTTCGCCCTGCGCCTGTTCGCCGCGTTCGCGTGCGGCGTCGCCATCGGTCTCGAACGGCAGTTGCGCCAGCGCACGGCCGGCCTGCGCACCATCACGCTGGTGGCGAGCGGCGCGTGCCTGTTCGTCACGCTCGGCATGCTGACGGGCAACAGCGAGTCGGGCGTCACGCAGATCGCCGCCTACGTGGTGTCAGGCGTCGGCTTTCTGGGCGGCGGCGTGATCATGCGCGACAAGGGATCGATCCAGGGCATCAACACGGCGGCGACCTTGTGGTGCTCGGCGGCAGTCGGCGTGCTGTGGCGGCACCGGTCACTACGGCCCGGCGATCGCGGGGACGGGCGTCGTGCTAGTCACCAACACGGTGCTGCGCGAAGTGAGCCGCGTGATCAACGCGACGCCGGTATCGAGCGCCGATCTGGTGCGCGAGTACGTGCTGACGGTCATCGGGCGACAGGAGGACGAGATCCACATCCGCACGCTGCTGTCGAACGCGATGGAAACCCAGCCGCTTTCTTTCCAAAGCCTGACGAGCGAGGACATCGACGGCGAGCCGCCGCGCGTTCGCGTGACGGCGACCGTGCGGATGCATCCCAAGGATCAGGCGAAGCTCGAACGGATGGCGAGCCGCATGAACATGGAGCGCGGCGTGTCGTGGATCAGTTGGACGGCGGCGGAAGTGGAGACGGCGCCGGAGTGAGCCGGCATGCGCCAGCAAAACCACGCCAAGTTCGCTACGATGCACGACTGATCTTGCCACCGCGAACAACGACCATGCCCACGCCGCCTCATGCCATCGGTTTCACGCTCGATCCGCTCGACCGGATGTCCGACAAACGCGATGACGAAGTTTTCGTCTCCAGCCTGCGCGACGATCCCGCAACGCGCTTTCTGCTGTTCATCGACAACGTTCCGCTGTTCAAGCGCGACGACGGTCACGATCCGCTCTTCGACGCGCTCGAAGCCGCGCAGCTCGGCAAGCCCTTGCAATCGGTGCTGCTCGGACGCGACACGCACGGCCACGCGCTTTTTGCCCTGACGATCGATACTGCGCCGGATCGCCTCGCACTCGATGCGCGACCGGTGGAAGCGATCGAACTGCGTCCCGTCGCGATGCAGGGTCTGGTGTCGCCGTTTCTGATCAGCGCGCTGGGCGAAGCGCGGTCGATGCTCGACTGGCATCGGCGGCATCGCTTCTGCGCCAACTGCGGCACGCCTACCGACGATGCCGGTGCGGGCTGGCGGCGGGTTTGCGGCAACTGCAACGCGCAGCATTTTCCGCGTGTGGATCCGGTGGTCATCATGCTGGTCGCCGATGGCGATCGCTGTCTGCTCGGGCGGCAGAAGCAATTCGCGCCGGGCATGTATTCGGCGCTGGCGGGGTTCGTCGAGCCGGGCGAGACTTTTGAGCACGCGGTGTATCGGGAAGTGCTCGAGGAGGCGGGGATCCGTTGCACGGATATGCGCTATTACGCTTCGCAGCCTTGGCCGTTTCCTTCTTCGCTCATGATCGGGTGCTTTGCTCGGGCGGTGGAGACGGAGTTGACCGTTGATCTCAACGAGCTTGAGGATGCGCGCTGGTTTTCACGCGATGAGGTCGTTAGGATGCTCGATGGGACGCATGAGGACGGGCTTTCTGCGCCTAAAGGGTTGCTATTGCGCATCATTTGCTTAAGGCTTTTGCTTTGGGTGATTGAGGCGGTTGTTGTTTTGCCGATCCTGAGTTCTCTTGTCGTGCTTTCTTTTGCAGTAGCCGCCTTCCCGGCGGGGGGGGTCACTTTCTTTGCGGCGGCAAAGAAAGTGACCAAAGAAAGCCGCTTGTCCGATCCTAAGCACCTTCTTGGCCGGCCCCGGCACAGGACTTTAGACTTGGCACAGCAGTAGCGAGTGCTTTTGCGGTGTGTTTGGTTAGTGGTTCCCATGCGATTAACGCTTTCTCGCCTACCTCGGTAACGGTCCCCTTCGGCTTACTGCGGCTCGCTCGCGCGGCCGGTTTGGGGCCGTACAGGCAACCGGCAGGTGATTGGCGAAACGACCTCGAATCCGGCATCGGTTTCTTCGTTATTCGGCCCTACCTCGATTGGCGCTTCGAGTTGAAACTTGGGTTCTTCATATAAGAAAGGATTGCGAATTATTTTACGACTTAGCGGTTTTGACTACGCCCTTCGCGTCGTCGCACCCCCTCCGCC
>NZ_LFJJ01000116.1 GCF_001189365.1 Candidatus Burkholderia verschuerenii
AACGATCGCGGGTTCCGCCGAACGGCCGCGCCAAAGAAAGCGTCGGCAACATCGATCGCACCGCACACATAGGGACGCGAGTGGGCGGTGCGGCGGGCCGACCGGCGAGATACACTGGATCTCCCTTCGAGGCGTAGGTCCAAAGGCAGCGCTTGAGGGTTTTAGTCGCTTGACCTTTCATCCGAACTCGCCGGATCGCCAAAAGGACGAAGGTATATAAACACGAATTGAATTTAGATATGACCGTCTTGCGATCCGGGTTCGAAGCGCGATCGACCTTGGACTGCCAGGAGACCACTCCATGTCCGCGCGCGCCATCGTCGTCCTAGCCGTGACGTCACCTGCACCGCATCGCACTCGGTGCGGCATCCTTTGCCAATTCGACGGCTGTCAAGGTGATCGATCGTTTCGCGCCGCAAAGGAACGATAACCAAGTCTCCCGCTAGCGTGGGTAGCCTGGCAGATCACATTCACTCATCCGCCAGAAACTCTGGATACCGCGCGCGGATTTGATCAACCTGGCTCAACGTACCCGATAAATGCTTACGCACTGCATGCTGGGCCGCTTCGGGATCGTGTGCTTCAATTGCATCAACAATTTCGCAATGATCGCGCACCACCGCTATTGTTTTGCCCTCTACAGGTAAGTGCAGGCGGCGCAGCCGGTCGATGTGACCACTGCGTCGGCGCACGAGGTCCCAGAGTTCGGGGAGGCCCGCCGCCTCATATAACACCCGATGAAACGCCTGATCAAGCGAGGAGAACTGTTCATAGTTCTCCAGATCATGCAATTCCATCTGCTGGGCGATCATGGCGCGCAACTGACCAATCAGTCCGACATCGTGATCGTGCGAAAGCTTGCGCACAATTTCCAGTTCAATCGAGCATCGAAGAAAATGGGCTTGCAGCGCAGAGGCGACACTGATCCGGCTCACCACCGTGGCGTGCTGCGGAAAGATGTCGACAAGATCTTCCTCACCCAGTCGCATGAGTGCGTCGCGCACCGGCGTTTGACTCAGCCCGTATTGAGCCGCCAGATCGGCGCGAGAAAGCAGCGTGCCGGGCGTCAGTTCGAGGGACAGGATCATGGCGCGTAGCCGTTCGAATATTTGTGGCACGGCATGGCGGGATCGGTCGAGTCGGGTCGGTGCCAAGGCGGAGGTGGACGGCAACACGTTTTTTAGCATAGGCGGTGAAAGGAGCAGGGGCGTGCTCGAAACTCAGGTAAACAGAATCCATAAGTGAACATCACTATATCTGACAACGTTTAGTCCCTGTCCCGCATAGCGCTAAGACCTAGTGTTTATACCAGTAACACACTAATGCATTAGAGTATTAATATTGTCTTATCAAATGCACTTCTTCTATCGATAACCATTTTCTCTCCATGTCGCACGATATCCGGCTCACCCAAGTCAAAGTCACTCCGATCGCCTTTCGCGACTGTCCCTTGCGCAATGCCGCTGGCATCCATGAGCCATGGGCCCTGCGTGCGATCATCGAACTGGAAACGAGTGATGGCCGTGTCGGCATCTCAGAAACCTATGGTGACGAACCGATGCTGCGCGCGCTCGCGCTGGCACAAGCCTTTTTGGTGGGATTGTCGCCTTTCGATCTGAACGAGATGGAAGTGCGGGTTGGTATTGCTGTCAAACCCACACCGGGTGGATCCGAATTCGAGTTGGCACCGGGTTCGCACGCGTCCAAGAACACCGCGAAAGTGGTGAGTGCGTTCGAAGTCGCCATGCTCGACCTGCAAGGTCAGATTCTCGGCGCGCCGGTAGTTGATCTGCTGGGCGGCAGGGTGCGCAGCGAGGTGCCCTACAGTGCGTATCTGTTCTTCAAGTACGCCGAACATATCGGTAAGCCCTATGCGCCCGATGCATGGGGCGAAGCGATCACCCCCGAAGAGATTGTGGAGCAGGCGCACCGCATGATCGATCTGTACGGTTTCCAGAGCATCAAGCTCAAGGGTGGCGTGTTCGAGCCATCGCACGAAATCAACTGCATGAAGGCGCTCGCCAAGGCCTTTCCCGACAGGCCACTGCGACTGGATCCGAACGCCAACTGGACCCTTGAGACCAGCATCAAGGCGATAGCGGAACTCGACGGCATCCTCGAATACTACGAGGACCCCTGTCCAGCCAGGTCTCGACAACATGGCCGAACTGCAGCAGCGTACGACCTTACCGCTCGTAACCAATATGGTGATCACCACAATGGACGACTTCCGCCGCAATGGCGAGAAGGGCGCGGTCAAGGTCCTGCTGTCAGATCATCATTACTGGGGTGGCCTGCGGGTCACATAGACGCTGGCGCGTATGTGCCGGGTGTGGGACCTGGGCGTATCAATGCACTCCAATTCGCATCTTGGTATCAGTCTGATCGCGATGACGCACGTCGCAGCGAGCATCCCAATCTGACCTATGCGTGCGACACCCATTATCCATGGCAGGAGGACGACATCATCAAAGGTGGCCGGGTGCGCTTTGATCGTGGCGCGGTGCGCGTGCCGACTACCCCGGGCCTGGGCGTTGAGCTCGACTATGACCGGTTAGCCGAACTGCACGATCAGTATCTGTTATGCGACCTGCGCTATCGCGATGATCTGAAGCAGATGCGGAAATACGATCCGGATTTCAGCGGCAAGAGTCCACGCTTTTGATCGGATGCTTCCAGCCGGGTGAATGCCCGGTCTGCCATGCGTATGGACCCTTACAGCACGGGTGCAGTCGGCCGCCGACGCAGACGGGTTTGACTACGCCTGACGACGCGTCCTGACAAGGCGACGGTGCCGGAACGTAATACTGAACTTTCTGGAGACACGAATGAAAATGACTGACAAGCCGTCCATTGCGGATCAAACGGCTATCGGACGCTATCGGTGGACGATCTGCGCGCTCATTTTCTTCGCGACAACGATCCATTATATGGATCGCCAGATGCTTGGGCTACTCGCGCCCCTGCTCCAAAAGGATATTGGCTGGGATCAGGTCCAATATGCGCAGACCGTGATGGTTTTCACAGTAGCCTACGCCGCCGGCCTCGCGATCTTCGGCCGTATCGCGGATCGGGTGAGCACCAGACTGGTTTATGGCGGTAGGATGGTGGCCTGGAGTCTGGCCGCGATGTTCCACGCGCTGGCCACGACGGTGCCGGGCTTCGCAGCCGTGCGCGGCCTGCTTGGCTTCAGTGAGGCGGCCAATTTCCCGGTGGCCATCCGTACGACCGCCATATGGTTTCCGAAGAAAGAGCGGGCTCTGGCGACGGGCTTGTGGAACATGGGTGCCACCGTGGGGGGCATCGTCGCGCCCGCGTTTGTGCCCATCGCCGCCGTCATGTGGGGATGGCGGACCACATTCGTAGCGGGAGGCGCAGTGGGCTTTGTCTGGCTGGCGGCGTGGTTGCTGCTGCTATACCGTCCTCCCGCACAGCATCCCTCGGTCTCGAAACAGGAGCTTGATTACTTCAATTCGGATCGTAGTGAGAGCGCGGAGCGCTCTGTGAGCTGGCTCTCAGCGCTCAGGTATCGCGAAACCTGGGCGTTTATTCTCGGCAAGCTGCTGACTGATCCGGTGTGGTGGTTTTACCTGTTCTGGTTGCCCAAATGACTCAACGAGACTCATCACATCGACATCGGCCAGTTGGGCTGCCGCTGATCGTCATCTACACAATGGCTTCTGCAGGTAGCGTGGCCGGGGGTTGGCTGTCGTCCCGCCTGATGAGCCATTCCAGCAATGTCAATGCGCGCAAGATTGCGATGGGCGTTTGCGCGCTATGTGTCCTTCCGATTGCCGCGCTTTCGCACTTCCAAAGCCTCTGGTACGCGGTCTTTGCAGTCGGTCTGGCCGCGGCAGCACACCAAGGATGGTCAGCCAACCTTGTTACCACGGTAAGCGACGTGTTTCCACGCCGGATGGTGGGCACGGTGGTCGGTATCGGTGGCGTCGCAGGGATGGTTGGGTCGTTTTTCTACTCAGGCGTTATCGGTGAGACCTTGCAGCGCACCGGTCAGTATTGGGTGCTCTTCGCCATCGGCGCATTAGCGTATTCTGGTGGCGCTCGGCGCTATTCATCTGCTCATGCCTCGCATGACCCCAGTGAATTTGCATGAGCAGCGGATCGATCACGAAGGCGAGTGATCCGCCTGATAGAGCCGCGGTTCGTGAACGCAAGGTGCGGCCCCGCAGCCATTCCGCGCTCAGCCCCCCGCCTGCGTCAATGATCTGCCTTGCCCGTTCGTGCGGCGGGTCAGCGTATCGCCTTGTGGGGTGCCGTCGACAGAAATATCCAAGGACCAAATTGAACGGAACGGAGGGGACGATGGGACAACATGGAAGAATGAAGGCCTTGTTGATGAGTGGCGTATCGCTGGGCGCCATATGCGCTCACGCCCAAAGCAGCGTAACTTTATATGGTGCAGTCGATGACGCCTTTGTGTACGCCAACAACCAGAAAGGCCATGCAAATGTTTATCTGCGACAGGGTAATCTGGCGGCATCGAAATGGGGGTTGCGCGGGAGCGAGGATATAGGCGGCGGTAGCCGGGTGATTTTCGACCTGCAGAACGGATTCGATCCCAATACGGGCGCACTCTCGGCGTCTTCGCAGATATTTAATCGTCAGGCCTATATGGGTTTGCAAAATCCGGCCTACGGGACATTCACGATGGGCCGCCAGTACACTCCCTACTATCTGTTTGTCGGCCCGCTTGCCTCCAGTAGCTGGCTGACGGGTGCGACTGGCGCGCACCCTGGTGATATCGACGGGCTCGACACCACGATCCGTATCAACAACGCGCTGGTCTATACTTCGCCGGACTGGCATGGCCTGCAGGCCAGTGGCATGTATGCGCTCGGCGGCATCGCCGGCGCCATGGGTAAAGGCCAGACCCTCAGTGCAGGCGTTCGCTACGCGACGGGTCCGCTGAACCTCGCTATGGGATATCTGCGGATGGACAATGCGCAGAAGACCACCGGGTTCGATCCGACGTCCACGGGCAGCTTCGGGACTTCATCGCTCAACGCAGGTTATGTCTCGGCCAAAACGCTGCAGCATATCGCCGCAGCAGCAGATTACACGATCGGCAACCTGATGATGGGTTTGACCTATTCGAACGTTCAATACGTGGCAGGCGGGCGGTCGATCTTTCGGGATACGGCCATCTTCAATACGGTCGCGGCGCTTATGACCTACCGGTTTACGCCGGACTTTGACATCGGTGCCGCCTTCGCGGACACGATGGCGTCGAAAGCCAACGGCATAAACAGCGCAGCGCGCTATCAGCAATATTCCCTCAAGGAGGCCTATCACTTGTCCAAGCGCACCACCTTATATGCGCTTCAGGCCTATCAGCACGCCAACGGTCAGACACTGAATTCAACGGGCACCGACATCGTCGCTGCAACGCCCGCAGTTGGCGATTCGCAAAATTCGACGCCCTCATCGACCCATGGGCAGTTCGTCGGCATGCTCGGCATCGCGATTCTGTTCTAGTTGGAGCAAAAGAGTCGTAGTCGATGCAAGTTCGGGGAACATGAAATTAGTACTTCTTATCGTTAAGCATGAAATCTGACGCTCCTTAGTTTCGAGGGTAGTGCAGATGTATAAAAAACATACGGAGATGATCTCAAATGAAGAAAATTCACTCGATGATTTTGGTATCTTTCATTCTCTCGGCGGGCCTGACCGGATGTGGCGGTGGAGGAAGTGACGATATTGCCACTGGCGGTCAACCAACTAACGGGTCCCCGCCCATCACACAGGACCCCTATGCCAACATTCCTGATGCCGATCTGGTCAAAGTAAATGTGACGAGCGCCCCATCCACCCGTCCCATTCACGTCGCGCCGAATTTTATCGGACTTAGCTGGGAAAAGAGCGTGATGTATTCTCAGCTGTTTCACGTCGATAACGCGGCGGGTGGGGGTAATTTAGTCAAGTTGATGAAGCTATTGAGCGTCAATGGGCACTTCAGAATTGGCGCGAACACGCTGAGGTACACGCGCTGGGACCCGAACGGCCCTGGCGGAGTCGGCGGCCCTGGGCTGGGCCCACTGGAGAATGGTAAAGCGGTGATTGGCGGCAAAATCTCTCCTCCAGACGTCGACGCGCTGGCGCAGCTCATCAAGACGTCTGGATGGCAAATCTCCTACGGGATCCCCGCCTCCTATCAAAGCCGGCCTGCTGACTTCGATACGTCGTTGGCGAAGGCGGAGGCAAAGTACGCCCAAAAGGCGTTTGGTCCCTCACTCGCCTATTTTGAAATTGGAAACGAACCGGAATATACCAACATAGCCGGACTGGACACGGCGAGCAAAAAGGTGCCTGACTGGATCAATTATGCCGACGCGATCCAGAGCCGCGACGGCGCCGGCCCGTCTGCCACGCTGACGAGCTGGTCCGGTGACGACCAATACAACGCGGCGTTGCTCGCCAGCCCGGAGAAAACGCGATTTGTGCAGTTGAACTGGCACCATTATGCCATCGGGGCGAGTAGTCCTAAAGCCACCACGGACTTCATGCTGAAAGACGCGTGTAGCGAGAATTTGGTCAAATTGGCCAAACAGCGCACCGCCCTGGCAAACAAATACGGAATCAGTGGCGGGTGGCGAATGAATGAAGCCAATACCTTTTCGGGTGGAGGGAAACCCGGTATCAGCGATTCCTTCGCTTCCTCACTGTGGGCTTTGCAGTTCATGTTCTGCATGGCCGAGAATGGTGCTAAGGGTGTCGACCTCCACCTGCAAGACGACACCAGCCCGGAATATGTCGAAGGGTATGCCAACAATGCGTATCCCGCGATCCGTATCGTCAAGAATCAGGTCATTCAGACCATGCCGGAATATTACGGCATGAAGCTTTTCTCGCTGGCAACGAATGGTGAAGATCCCGGTGGATCGGCTCTGCTGGAAACAAAAATCGACGTTCCGGACGCTCTCAAAACGACAGTATTCGCCTATGCGACGACCCGTGACGCGGCGAATGGCGGAGCGGGGACTAACAGCACTGTAACGGTGATTAACGAGAATGCCACCCAGGCTATCCGGGTGATCGTTCCCGCAGGGCTGGCTCAGGTTGCGAATTATGAACGACTGACGAGCGTCAACGGAAAACTGGAAGATGGCTCAACATTAGCGCGATTGAACGAGTCCGGGATCGCGGCCGATGGGACGTGGGACCCGAAGACCTATCCTTCATTACACCCCGATCAAAGCGGCGATTTCGAGGTCAATGTGCCTCCCGCGAGTGCCATTCTCATCAGCATGCTTCAAAGATAACGCTTGAGCATGATCATTTTCTTCCCGTCTTCAAGGCAGATGAGATAGTTATGCTTCACCGAGGCTTTAACGGGAACTGCGGGTTCGAAGGTCTTCGTTTGACGTTTGGGCGCCGACGCCGACCGTTTCAGCCCGTCGAACACAATACGGATCAACTCGGGAATCTCCGCGTCGGAAACGACGTGCCTGGATATATAAGCCGATACGATTCCGGCAGTGAGTACAACAAAGCGTCTTTCTATCATGACTATCTCCATGCACTCCCTGATGCCAACATAGCGCGATACGTGGCGATGTCGATCGGGTCTGCCGAAGGGCCCGTTCCGCACGTCATCATGAGGCGTCGCGTTGCCGAGTCGCTTTGCGACGAAATGCTATTGATCCAGGGGCTCCTTCTTCCAACATATCGTTTACGGCACACGCCACCGCAGAGCGCGGCAGAAAGAAAGGAATATCCGTCATGTCGCATCTTTCGCAATTTGGAAACCGGTTCGAGGCTGCTGATCGACCCACACTGGAACCCGAAGTGAAGTACGCTATTCTCGCGTCCTGGGCCGCAGAACAAATAGAGAGCGAAGATCAGCCTACGCCGCGCCTCGGGGTGGGGGTCGAGCGTGCGGCGCAGATTGACGGCAAATTCTTGATGTCGCAGGCGCTCGATCGCGGTGTCGCATTCCGACGCCGGAGAGGCGATACATGAATGATGGCCTGTTTCGCCGCTGGACAAAGCGCAGCGGGAGGCTTGTCCGGATCACGCTTCCGTTCGGCGACATCATCGAGATCGCATTGGCATTGCTGGGACTGTCTCCCTCCGACCTCGCCAAACTCGGATGGACGTTTGAAGACCGCAAGCGACTGATCAACCATCTGCTCGCGTCCGGCAAAGAAGCGCAGCGCATGGCCCCCAGCACGCTCGATCATGTCCTGTTGGCGGTCCGGTTACCCGCGCATGACCTTCATCGGCTGCGGTGCTTTGCGCAGAGAGAGTTGCCGAAACGCGCGACCCAGGCGGCTGTCATCGAGCGGCTGGATTGGGTTTTGGGGGGATGCGTTGAGCCGCCTTTAGGCCGAGCAAACGCAGGGGTGCGACATCGTGCGACGCTTCCACGACGATAGGCGTTATGTTATAACGTAACGAATCACTAGCTTTTTACGGAGCGCGTCATGCCTCTGACCACTCAACAGCAACAGGTCCTCACTGCCTTGCATCACGCCGATGGGCCGCTCAGCGCCTATGCGCTGCTCGATCGGTTGCGCAGTTCAGGTTTCAGTGCACCGATGCAGGTCTATCGCGTCCTGGAGAAGTTGCGCGATGACGGTCTGATCCATCGGCTCGCAACGCTGAACGCATGGGTCGCCTGCGCACGCGAGCCCGGCCATTGCACCCACAACGCCAGGGCATTCGCCATATGCGACCAGTGCGGACGCGTGGATGAGTGCAGCGCGCCCGAACTGACGCAATGCCTTGGCCGATGGGCGAACGGCCACGCCTTCCGGACCGATCAGGCCACGATCGAGCTGCATGGCCAATGCGGCCTGTGCACAGGTCAAACGCCTGACGCCGGCTTAGGTCCGTCGCTTTCCAATTGATGCGTGAGATCGGGATCATGAACGCAGCTGAACATGGTGTGTCGGTCGGCAAACTTCCTGTCACGGTGCTGTCCGGCTTTCTGGGAGCGGGCAAGACGACCTTGCTCAATCACATTCTGAACAATCGCGAGAACTGGCGGGTCGCGGTCATCGTCAACGACATGAGCGAGGTCAATATCGACGCCGCGCTTGTACGAGACGGCGGAGCCGAACTGTCGCGGGTCGACGAGAAACTGGTCGAGATGAGCAATGGCTGCATTTGCTGCACGCTGCGCGAGGACTTGCCGATCGAGGTCAACCGGCTCGCTCATGAGGGACGTTTCGATCATCTGGTGATCGAGTCCACGGGTATCGCCGAGCCGCTTCCCGTGGCCGAGACCTTCACCTTTGCGGGTGAGGATGGTCGTTGTCTGGGGGACGTCGCACGCCTCGACACCATGGTGACCGTCGTCGATGCCTTCCATTTCCTGCGCGATTACGGTTCGCGCGATAGCTTGCAATCGCGCGGTGAATCGCTGGGCGAGCAGGATGCGCGCACGGTGGTCGATCTACTCATCGACCAGATCGAGTTTTGCAACGTCATTGTCCTCAACAAGGTCGATCTGATCGACGAGGCTGAGCGTGAACGCCTGATGGCGATCCTCCACACGCTCAATCCGCGCGCACGGATCGAGGTTGCCGAGTTCGGCAAGGTTCCGCTGGATCGCGTGCTCGACACAGGTCTGTTCGACTTCGACCAGGCGGCGCAGGCGCCCGGCTGGCTGCAGGAGTTGCGCGGCAGCCATACCCCGGAGAGCGAGGAATATGGCATCGGCAACTTCGTTTATCGGGCGCGCCGTCCCTTTCATCCGCAGCGCTTCCATGCATGGGTGCAAAGCGAATGGCCCGGTGTCGTGCGGTCCAAAGGGTTTTTCTGGTTGGCCAGCGACCCCACCCTGGCGGGGAGCTGGTCGCAGGCTGGCGCGGTCGCCCGCCACGGTCCGGCCGGCTATTGGTGGGCGGCCGTGCCTCCGGAGCGCTGGCCGCAGGATCCGGACGCCCGCGCGCTGATCGAGCAGAAGTGGGTCGAAGGCGTCGGCGACGCGCGTCAGGAACTGGTGCTGATCGGTATCGACATGGACGAGGCGGCCCTGCGTGCCCGCTTCGATGCCTGCCTGCTCAGCAACACAGAAATGGCGCAGGGACCGACGACCTGGGTGCGTTGGGAAAACCCGTTTCCCGACTGGCCCCAAGCAGACGCGTGATCGCTTGACAGGACGCACATCATGCACGCAACGCTTCCGGATATTTCGGTGACAGACACCGCACCCGGCCAGATCTCCCTGGATTGGGTGGGCATGCAGGGCATCGACCTGCCCCTCTCTGTGGACGAGGATGGGCGATGTCGTGACGTGCATGCACGCGTGGATGCCCATGTCGATTTGCCGCTCGCGCACGTCAAAGGCATTCACATGTCGCGGCTCTACGCGCTGGTGGGCAGCCTGAGCGACGGTGAGTCTCTATCCCCGAAGCGCCTGTCAACGCTTCTCGACGCCATGATCGACAGCCATCGGGACTGCGGCAGTCGTAGCGCTCGGGTGCGGATCGCTTTCGATCTGCTGATCCGCCGCCCAGCGCTGGTGACGGAGGGGCTCTCTGGATGGAAGTCTTATCCCGTGCACGTCACCGCGACGAAGGTTGAACGCCTGAGTACGGTCGAAATTCAGGTAGGAGTGGATTATGCGTCGACCTGCCCGTGCTCGGCGGCGCTGTCACGGCAGCTGGTCGAGCAGGCGTTTCGCCAGGCCTTTGTCGAACAGGAGGCCGTGACACCCGCCCAGGTGGGCGACTGGCTGCGCGACCATGCCACGCTGGCCACACCCCATAGCCAGCGCAGCCGGGCGCTGGCACGTGTAGATTGGCCGACGCACACGCCATCGCTGGGTTTGACCGCGCTGATCGACCGGATCGAGCACGCCCTGGGCACACCGGTCCAAACGGCGGTCAAGCGCGCCGATGAGCAGGCCTTTGCGGCGTTGAACGGACAGAATCTCATGTTCGTCGAGGATGCAGCCCGCCGGGTCCAGAGCGCGCTCGCCGAGCATTACCTCAACCCCCGCGTTCACGTCCGCCACGAAGAGAGCCTGCACCCTCATGATGCGGTGGCGTGGGCCGGCGCGTTCGAAGGAGAGGGTTCATGACTGGAACCATGTCATCGCGCATTCCCGTCACCTTGCTGACCGGGTTTCTCGGCAGTGGCAAGACCACGATCCTCAATCATCTGGTCCAACAGTCCGAACTGGCGGATGCCCTGGTGATCATCAACGAATTCGCCGCCATCCCGCTGGATCACCAGCTGGTCGCACATAGCACGGATAACGTGGTCATGGAGATGAACAGCGGCTGCCTGTGCTGCACGATCCGGGGCGACCTCATCACCACGTTGCGCGACATTCACTGGCGCTTCTCGCGCGGAGGGCAGCGCCAGTTCGACCGCGTGCTGATCGAGACCACGGGCCTGGCGGACCCCGCGCCGATCATTCACACGCTGATGACCCAGGCGGAGGTCGCCACGCGCTACCGGCTCGACGGTATCGTCACGGCACTGGACCTGGCGACGGGATCGGGGATGCTGGACGTGCACCCCGAAGCCATCCGGCAAGTGGCGATGGCCGATGTGCTGTTGCTGACAAAAGGCGATCTGATCACACCCCGCCAACGCTCCGCCCTGGAACGCCGTCTGGATAGCATCAACCCGGCCGCGCCGCGACTGGATGTGCCTAACGGCGTGGTCGCGCCTGACGGCCTTTTGAACCTGGGCTTCTTCTCCACGGACGGCAAGACGCCGGATGTAAAGCGCTGGCTCAGAGAAGAAGCCTATGCGGATACGCATACGGCGGGCGTAGAGCATGACGGGCATGACCATAGCGAAGATCATTCGGGCCTTCACCACGGGCACGACACCCATGATGTGAACCGTCACGACGATCACATCAGGGCCTTTTGCTTTTCGCTGAACGAGCCGATCCCGGAAGTGGTGCTGGCCGCGTGGCTGGAGACGCTGCTGCGGTTCGCCGGTAGCAATATCCTGCGGGTCAAAGGCATTCTCAATGTCGAAGGCCATGACCGACCCTATGTCATTCAGGGCGTGCAGCACATCTTTCACCCTCCGATGTCACTGCCGGCATGGCCGGACGATGATCATCGTTCAAGGGTGATCTTCATTACCCGCGACGTAAACCGGCAAGCCATTGAGGAGACATTCGATGCCTTTCGGCAGGCCGTGCCGCAGGCATGGGTGGCCGAGTCATGATACTGACCGGTTTGACACGCAAGGCGCCGCCTATCGTCCTGTACAACACGCTTACCCGTGCGCGGGAACCGCTTCACACCGAGCGGCCCGACCGGGTCACGATGTATGTGTGCGGACCGACGGTCTATAACTTCGCCCATATTGGCGACGCCCGGCCTGCGGTGGTGTTCGATGTGCTCGCCCGCTTGCTGCGGCACGACTATGCGCGCCTGATCTACGCGCGCAACTTCACCGACGTCGACGACAAGATCAACGCGGCCGCCGTCGCGTCGGGCTTACCCATCGGGGCGGTCACGGCCCGCTATATCGAGGCCTATCAGGCCGACATGCACGCCCTGGGCGTCGTGCCCCCTGACGTGGAGCTGCGCGTCACCGAGCATATCCCCGACATCATCGCTTTGATACAGGCGCTCATTGCGCGCGGCCACGCCTATATCGCGCAGGCGCACGTCCTTTTCGACGTCGCGTCCTGGCCTGATTACGGGCAGTTGTCCGGGCGTCGTCCCGAGGACATGCTGGCGGTTGCTCGGGTAGAGGTGGCGCCGTACAAGCGGAATCCGCTGGACTTCGTCTTGTGGAAGCCTTCGACACCGGACCTGCCCGGCTGGAGCAGTCCATGGGGTCGGGGCCGGCCCGGATGGCATGTGGAATGTTCGGCGATGATTGGCCGCCATATCGGCGGCACGCTCGACATCCATGGCGGCGGTCAGGACCTGATCTTCCCGCACCATGAGAATGAGATTGCACAGGGCAGCGGCGCGCAGGATGGCGCGCTGTATTGCCGCACCTGGGTGCACAACAGCTTCGTGACGGTCGATGGGCAGAAAATGTCCAAGTCGCTGGGCAATGTGCTGCTTGTACGCGATCTGCTCGACCGCGTGCCGGGCGAAGCGATCCGCTTGGCCTTATTGGCCACGCACTATCGCAAGCCGCTGGACTGGAATGACCGACGCCTGAGCCAGGCCCGGCAGACGCTTCAACGCTGGTATGCCCTTTTGGCGCGGATCGTCCCACGGGAGGAGGTCGAGCCCGACGCCCGCCTGCCCAGCGCGCTGCGGGACGATCTGAATGTTCCCCAGGCGATCGTCCGACTGCACGAACTGGCGATCACGGCCACGCATGCCTCCGGGGCTGAAGCGTCGCCCGCTTCGGGCCAACTGCGCGCGTCCGCGGCGATGCTGGGCCTGTTGCAGGCGCCCCCATCATCGATCCTGCCAGCGCTTGAGCAGACCACGCGGACGTCTCACGCCGCCCCTCTGTCCACTGATCGTATCGCAGAGTTGGTGGCACTCCGAGATGAGGCGCGCCGGGAAGGACATTATGCACAGGCCGATGCGGTCCGTACTGAACTGGATGCCGCCGGCGTGACACTGAGCGACACCGCCGGGGGCACGCACTGGCAATTCCACGATGAGCGTACCCCATGAGTGCTCTTCCCGCGCGCCTTCTTGTGATGCTGATACGAGGCTACCAACTTGGCATCAGTCCCTTGCTGGGGCATCGCTGTCGCTTCTATCCATCCTGCTCGCAGTATGCGATCGAAGCACTGCAAATTCACGGTGCCTGCAAGGGCGGATGGTTGTCCCTGCGGCGAATCGCCCGCTGTCATCCGCTTCATCCCGGCGGCTATGATCCCGTACCCGCGGTGCGCCTCAGGGGCGAAGGACCGATATGCTGATCCGCAAACTTTACCGTTTCGAAGCGGCGCACATCGTGCGCGGATGCAGCACGCGGCGCTGCTCGCATTCGATCCACGGCCACTCGTACAGGGTCGAAGTCGTGCTGGCGGCGCAGTCGCTCGACCACGGGCAGATGGTCTATGACTTCGGCTTGCTGAAAATCGATATTCGCGAGTTGATCGATGGGTTTGATCACGCCGTAGTTTTGTGGTCGGCGGATGTGACGGACTATCGCGAGGCGATGCAGCGGCATTCGGAACGCTGGGTCCTGATCCCCGTCTCGCCAAGCGCTGAGCAGTTCGCCCGGCTGCTTGCTGTTCCGTCTGGTCGATACCGCATTGTCGCTCACCGATATGGCCAATGGCGAAGGCGAAGTGCAGCTGCATTCGATCATCGTCCATGAAACGGACACCGGAAGCGCCCAATGCTTTCGGGACGATGCTGAAAACCTTCGTATGGGTCGGATCGATCTGGACGCGATCGTGTTTTCGCCCGCCATCACCCGCCAATGGCGCGATCCCGACCTGATGGGGCGATTAACGAGCGGCGAGCGTCGTGCCAATTTTCCACCCGAGCTTTCATGATGCGTAAAAATGCCCGCGGCGATCTGCCAGTCATCCATCCGGACACCTCATCGATCCGGCCGCCATCCTGCGTGGACACTTGAGCGTCGATGCGACGGCCTTTTCGGACGATGTGGCCCGAGCCAATAACGCCCTGGTGAGGGGCTATAAATCCATCCAGAACGAGTTTTGAGCATGGCAACGATGACGACACCACGGGAGATCATTGTCCGGCTGCGTGACGGCGACGGTGGTCGGCAGCACGTCTTCGAAGGACCGGCGACGGTTGGCGAGGCGCTGACGATGCTCGATCCAGCCCGGGCGAAGGATGCGGTTGGCGCCCGTCTTGACGGACAGTTGGTTGATCTCACCGGGGTCGTGCTTCATGACGGCACCATCGATCCCGTCATGAGCGACGATCCCGACGGACTTTCGATTGTTCGTCGCGCCTGCGCCCAGTTGCTAGGCCATGCGGTGAAGCAGCTTTATCCCTCGGCGCAGATGGCGATCGCGCGGGTGACGGACGATGGCTTCGATTATGACATCGCCTATGAGCAACCCTTCACGCCCGATGACCTGCTGGCCATCGAAGCCCGCATGTGCGTGTTGGCAGACACCGAATATGACATTCTCAAATATGCGCTACCGCATGAGGAGGTCCTCCGAATCTTCCGGATGAATAGAACGGAATACAAGCTTCGGCTGCTCGACGCGATACCCAAAGATTCGTCAGTGAGCATCTATATTCACCAAGACTATATCGACATGTCCCGGGGGCCCGATGGTGCCGAACACACGCTTTCTGCAAGCGTTCAAATTGATGGGTGTTTCTGGTGCCTATTGTCGAAACGAGGCGCACAATGAACAGCTACAACGTATTCATGGCACAGCCTAGGCGAGTCAACAGCAACTCAACGCCCACTTCCATCGACTCTCCGAAGCGGAGAGACGCGATCATCGGCGGCTCGGACGCGAACTTGATCTCTTTCATTTCGAGACGGAGGCTCCCCCCGGAGCGGTTTTCTGGCATCCACGCGGCTGGACCGTATTCCAGGAAATGATCGGTTATCTGCGTCGCCGGCAGCGTAGCGCAGGCTATATCGAAGTGAACACGCCGGACGTGATGGATCGCGGCCTCTGGGAAATCTCGGGCCACTGGCAGAATTATCGCGACCATATGTTCGTGACCGACCCCGAGCCTGGCCAATCCCTGGCGCTCAAGCCGATGAGTTGCCCGGGCAGTGTGCTCATGTATCGCCACGCGCTCAAAAGCTATCGCGACCTGCCCATCCGCATGAGCGAGTTCGGTAAAGTCCACCGATATGAGCCTTCCGGGGCGCTGCACGGGCTGCTGCGCGTGCGCCATTTTACGCAGGACGACGCGCATATCGCATATCTACTGCACCCCGGAGCAACTGGACGCCGAGTGCCGGGCTGTCATTGAACTCGTGCTCGATATCTATCGGCAATTCGGCTTCGACGAGGTGCGCATCAAGCTGTCCACCCGCCCGGACCATCGCATGGGTGATGATCCGCTTTGGGACCAGCTGGAAACCGCACTGACGCAAGCGCTGGAAGGCGTCGGCGTTAGCTTCGAACTCAGTCCGGGTGAAGGCGCCTTCCTTCTATGGACCGAAGCTCGAATTCGTTCTGCGCGATGCGATCGGTCGGGACTGGCAGTGCGGCACGCTTCAGGTGGACATGAATCTGCCGGAGCGTTTCGGCATCGACTATATCGATGCCAAGGGCCTGCGACAGCGCCCCGTCATGTTGCATCGCGCGATCCTGGGCTCGTTGGAGCGTTTCACCGGGATCCTCCTTGAACATCATGCCGGCAAGCTGCCACCCTGGCTGGCACCGGTGCAGGCGATGGTCTTGTCGATCACCGATGAGCAGGCCGCTTATGCGCAAGAGATCATGCGGCTGTTTCAGGAGGCAGGCCTGCGAGTGGAGAGTGACGTGCGCAACGAGACGATTGGTGCAAAGATTCGTGAGCACAGGCTCCAGAGCGCATTCCCTTCCTGCTGATCGTCGGCGCCCGTGAGCAGGAGGCGGCCACGCTGACGATTCGGGAACGGAAGGAATCCCGAATGCTATCGCTGATGGACGCGGTCGGGTTTCTGTTGGAAAAGGCTCGGGCGCCGGATTTTACCCGCCGGCAGGAGGCGCAACGCCGCCTGTGTAGGGACACGGTTACACAGGGAGAACCGGGGAGTGGACCGGGCACGGCTAACCCGGCGAGCGGCGGCATGCAGGTTGCGCCATGAGCGCGACAACCGGGACGCAATGCGGTGAACGAAGTGGCCGCACTGGATATCGTGAATGAGGCAATCGGCATCCCATGGGAACCCAGGTGGTTGCCAGCGATAAAGTGGCATGCGCGCCCCTACCGAAGAGGCGGCCTCGCTTTTGCAAAATCTGAATTGAGATGTCTCCGGAGAACAGGATGACAGACCAGCATACTCATTCGGCTCCTGCGAGCCCCAGCCTCTATGCCGCGATCTTGCGGGTTTTCGAATGTGCCTTCGATGCGCCCTTGTCAGCCGAGGAGGCGTTTCGACGCTTCCGCGCGCAAGGCGGCAAGACGGGCCCGGCTGCCTTTTATCGCGCATTGACCTTGCTGAAGGACGCGGGACTACTCAGTCGGCCCTTCAGAATTAGTCGAAGTCAAGGGTGGCAAGGGGCCGCCGGAAGATCGTGTTTCCCAGAACTCCCAGAAGCAATATTGATCTGAATGGTTTCCTGGGAGTTTGGAACTTCGCCGATGA
>NZ_LFJJ01000117.1 GCF_001189365.1 Candidatus Burkholderia verschuerenii
TCAAGGGGCAAACCGGCGACGCGCTGCATGCGGTGCTGTGTGCGGCCGGCTACAACCTGCGCTGGCTGCTGCGCGCGATCGTTCGTCTGGGCCTTGGCCCTATATTCTTTTTGCTGCTCGCGTGGGCGCGTTTTCAGCTCAACGTCATGCCTCAACCTCTACTCGTGCGCTGCAGACCTGGCTGAGATGTGCGTTTACGTCTGCACCAGACTGCGTCGTCGGGTCCATTCCGGCAAATTCAATTTTGCAGGCCAAACTACTGATTGATCATCTGGCCCACCGACACATTGTTGGTCACGATGTTGCTGATGTCGTAGATGTTCACGATACCGCCGCCGAAGCCTTGTTGCGAGCGCTGCTCCGACACATAGGGCGTCATCCAGCCATAGACCCACGGCGCACCGCCGCCACCGCCGATGGCGCTCATGGCCGCGCGATCGAGTTCGCGGTCGTATTCCAGATCGTTGATGGTCAGGATGCTCATGTTGTTTTCTCCAGGTTCGCTAAGCGGGATGCGAGAGCTAATGCAAGGGCCGTGCCGATCATCGGTGCATTTCTTTAGCGCGCGCTAAGTCCGCTGAATAAGCGGCGTTTAGCGCCTTCGTCGACACGTCGAAATACTTAACCCGAACACAAGAGGTTGGTTCGCCGCCGACATCCAAAGTCGGCGCGTATGCGTGTTCCCAACACATTGATCGAAGCGTCCTTAAAGCGAGAAATCGCTCTGTTTCTCAGGCGCTAAGAAATGACGCTGATTGACCAACGAATCGCCTAAAAAACTGTTGGACGAGAATTGACACAAGCCGTTTAATCACACTAAGAAAATCAAAGAATATTTAATAAAAACAATGGATTAAAGAAGCTGGCAAGAAAGCTGCAAAAGGCATCGCAACGAAGCGCCAAAAAAACACTCCGGCGCTCTCGAACCGAAAAGAAAACGGAGCGAGCCATGAACACCAGCGAATCAACGGGACTGATTGATCACGAAGCCGCGGCAGACGGCTTCGCACAGGACGACGAACCGGCAGTGGGCAGTGAACTCGTGACGCACCATTCTCGTCGACGGCGAAATTCTCGCCGATGGCACGCCGCAACTGTTTTTGCAGACCTTTCTCGAACGCGAGCCCGGCGATATGTTCTTCGAGATCGTCGAGCGGCGCGGGCATCACGGATTCGGCGAAGGCAATCTGGCGGCCATCGCCAAAGCACGCGGATAAGCGCTTTATTGCACGACGATCGTGCCCGTCATATGCGGATGCAGCGAACAGAAATACTTGTACGTGCCGGGCTTGTCGAACACATGCGAGAAACTGTCGCCGCTATCGAGCGGATCGGATTTAAAGGCTTTTCCTTCATCGGCGACGGTATGCAGCATGTCGTCGTGATTGATCCACGTCACCTTGGTGCCGACCGGCACTGTCACGCTCGGTTGGCTAAAAGCGAAATTGTCGATGCTGATGGTCGGCGCGGTCATCGCAACCATTTGCTTGACGGGCTCTTACGCGCAAGCTGTCGGAATCACGCCGATCAGGCCTTTGACGAAAAGCGCGAGCGCGGCCTGACGCAACACCTTGCCCGCGAGCGGACGCAATCTCTCGATTGAGACGAAATTCGTAATCATGGCGACACTCATGATTGCTTGACGGCGAGTGCCGTATCGACGACTGCGAGCCGCTCGCGGCCCGCCACATGCGTGACTTCGCGCAAACCCAGCATCGAACGCAGACGGTCCGCGCCCACTTTCATCGGGCCGGGGCCGGCCGGATCGCCGGGCGACGGTTGCGGAAATGCCGTCGACATCGCTGAATAAAAACGCATCTCTCCCTCCACTTTTTGCGCCACCTGATGAACGTGGCCGTTCAATACCGTCACCGAGCCGAAGCGCTTCAGTAATGCAAGCGCCTGCGCGCTGTCGTCGGTGCCCCAGCCCCATTGCGGATACAGCGCCCAGAGCGGAATGTGCGCGAACACGACGATCGGCGTGCTGCTCGAGCGGCCCTGCAAATCGCTCTTGAGCCACGCGAGCTGCGCGTCGCCGAGATAGCCGAGGCCGCCGCCTTTGAGATCGATCACGTTGGTCAGTCCGATGAAATGCACGCCGCCCTGATCGAAGCTGTACCAGTGACGATTGCTGCCCTTGCCGTATTGCTCGGAAAAGCGATCGAAGAACGGATTGCCGTCTTCGACGAGAACGTCGTGTTCGCCGGGCACGTAATGCACCGGCATCCCCGCCGCACCGATGATCTGCGTGGCCGTATCGAATTGCGCGGGCTTGGACAGATGCGTGATGTCACCCGTGTGAATCATGAAGGCAGGCTGCTTTTTCATCGAACCGATCTGATGGACCGCTTCTTCGAGCGTGCTGGTCGGTTCGGTATTCGGATCCTTATTAAAGCCGATATGGCTGTCGCTGATCTGCACGAAGCTGAAGGAACTCGTCTTGACTTCCGCCGCTTCCGCCGACGAGATCAGGCGCGACATGGGCACGCCGCCGCTTACGGTCCACAGCACGCCCGCGCCGGCCCACGCCATGCACGACAGCGCGGTGCGGCGGCTCTTGCCGCGTTCGTCCAGTTCGTCTTGCGGTTGCGCGTCTGGCATGTCGTGCAAGTCGGTTTTCATGGCAACTCCTTTGAAGCTTTGAGAAATAAGTGGCCGCCTTTAAGCATTTTTTTGCGCACACGGCGGCACGGAGCATGAGCGCGACGCTTGCGTCCACGAGTCGAAACACACGGAGCACGGCATCCGTCCATCGAACCGGCTAAAAGGGGGCAATATTCCCGATTTATTTTTTTGCGGCGACCATCGAATACGGGAATAAACCGTTTGCTAAAGGAGTATTCGAAGCAGGGTCGCGATTGCGTCATTGCGTCGTGACGCGGCTTCATTCCCTTATTCATGGAGACCGGCGCGATGTGGCAAGGCAGGTCGAAACAAGGCAAGTCGTCGAGCCAGGCCGCCGGTGCGGCCGATCCGGCGCAGGCGTTGCACGCGCGTTTCGAAGCGATCGTGGTGCCGCATCTCGACGCCGCGTATAACCTCGCGCGCTGGCTGTCCGGCAGCCCGAACGATGCCGACGATGTTGTGCATGAAGCCTATCTGCGGGCGTTTCGTTTCTTCGGCGGATTCGAGGACAAGGACGAGGGCAATGCGCGCGCATGGCTGCTGGCGATCGTGCGCAACACATGGTTCACCGAATGGCGACGACGAGTGAATCTCGCTGACGCCACGCCGTTCGATGAGGAAATCGGCGGCGACGAAGCCTTGCCGGGATGGTCCGAAGAAGGCGGCGCCGATCCCGAAACGCTGGCCGTGCGCCGCGACGAGATTCATCTGGTGCATCGCGCGCTCGAAGCGTTGCCGATTGCGTTCCGTGAGGTGCTGGTGTTACGCGAACTGGAAGATATGAGTTACAAGGAAGTGGCCGCCGTCACAGGCGTGCCGATCGGAACGGTGATGTCGAGACTGGCGCGCGCACGCAAGATGCTGGCGGGCGCGGTGCGAAGCGCGCAAGGTCAGGACAAGCCGAATGTGCGGCTCGTGCGCAAGGCGGGTCCGGGTCACGCCGAGGAGTCGGGAAATGGAAAATAACGACATCGCCTCGCTGCAGACGAGGCTTACCGATGGCTCGCTTTATCACCGCGCACCGGTGCATTTGCGTGCGCAGGTATTGACGCGGGTGCGTGAAGAAGCGCAGGCGAGAGAGCGGGCGCAGCAACGTGATCGCTTGCCGGAGCGGCGTGCATCGCGCGCTTGGGGATTTTCGCTTGGCGGTTCGGGGTCTTTTTTTGGCGGTGCTTTAGCGGGCGGGGTGTTGTCCGCGCTCGTGCTCGGCGCGGTGTTATGGCTGCAGGCGGTGCCACGCCTGACGCCATCGTCGCCAGTTGCGCAAGAGATCGTGTCGAGCCACGTGCGTGCGTTGATGTCGGACCGCGCCATCGACGTGATATCGAGCGACAAGCACACGGTCAAGCCGTGGTTCAACGGACGCATCGACTATGCGCCGCCGGTGATCGATCCGGCCGGTCCCGGCTTCGCGCTGGTTGGTGGCCGGCTCGACTACATCGATCACAAGCCGGTTGCTGTCGTGGTGTATCGCTATCTGAAGCATCCGATCGATGTCTACGTATTCCCCGAACACAAAGGTGATAAAGGGGCTCAAAGCGATGCAAAGAACGACAAGGACGTTACGCCGGTCGTTACACAATCCGATGATGGTTATTCGCTTGCCCGCTGGAATCACGACGGCATGACTTTCTGGGCGGTCACGGATGCGTCGGGCGCGGTCCTCAGGCAATTCGCCCATGCTATAGACACAGGCGCGCCGCGCTAGGGCGGTTTAAGCAGCCAACCGGTTTCAAGAGTGCGCAAGGTTGCGCGCGGTATTCCTTCGGGATGCCGCGCGTTTTTTTTATCTACGCGTATACCCGCTCTTCTAAGCCTTTCTTTTCGTGTCGATTAGATTTGGCATGCTGTCTAAAAATCGCGAAAGCATCGCTAAACGTCTGCCGTCAGCCTTTATTCCGGACCATTTGCTTTCACTCGTCGTCAGATGTGCGCTTGCGCGCGTGCGGTTCGGGTATCTCCGAATATGGTCATATCCTTACATTTTTCTAAACTCGCTTACCGCCTGTGTAATCGATAACGCGCGCAACAATCCACGCATCGCCGCACCAAGGTGGCCATTCGAATAACGATTCAAGCGACGGAGACAGACATGGGAATGCGGATCAAGCTGATCGCAGGCGCGCTTGCGTTCGGCGTTTTTTCGTATGCGTTTGCGGCTGACCCCATCAAGGTCGGCGTTGATTGGCCATTCACGGGCGGCTCGTCTTCGATGGGTGTGAGCATGCGCGACGGCGTGCGCCTCGCCACCGCCGAGATCAATAAATCGGGCGGCGTGCTCGGACGGCAGATCGTGCTGGTCGAGCGCGACGACGAAGCGAAGAACGAACGCGGCGTGCAGATCGCGCAAGAGTTGATCAACAAGGAAAAGGTCGTCGCGGTAGTCGGTTATATCAACACCGGCGTCGCGCTGGCATCGCAACGCTTTTTCCAGGAAGCGAAGATTCCCGTGTTCAACAATGTCGCGACCGGCTCCGTCGTGACCAAACAATTCGACGATCAAGCTGATAATTACGTTTTCCGCAACGCTGCCGCCGATCGCATTCAGGCGCCGATGATCGTCGAAGAAGCCGTGACCAAGCGCGGCTTTAAGAAAGTCGCGATTCTCGCCGACTCGACCAATTACGGCCAGTTGGGTCGCGAAGATCTGGAGAAGGCGTTGGCCGCTAAGGGCGTGAAGCCGGTCGCCACCGAGAAATTCAATATCAAGGACGTCGATATGACGGCCCAGTTGCTAAAGGCCAAGGAAGCCGGCGCGGAAGCGGTGCTGACTTACGGCATCGGACCCGAGCTTGCACAGATCGCAAACGGCATGGCGAAACTCGGCTGGAAAGTGCCGCTGATCGGCAGCTGGACGCTTTCGATGGCGAACTATATCGACAATGCCGGCACGAACGGCGAAGGCGCGCGCATGCCGCAGACCTTCATTCAGGATGCCAACACGCCTAAGCGCAAGGCTTTTATCGAAGCGTATCTGAAGGAATTCAAGCCTAAGAACGATCGTATCGATTCGCCGGTTTCGGCAGCGCAAGGCTATGACTCGATGTATCTGCTTGCGGCGGCGATCAAGCAGGCCGGCACCACCGACGGCCCCAAGGTGAAGGAAGCGCTGGAAAACCTCAACACCAAGGTGGAAGGCGTGGTGATGGTGTACGACAAGCCATTCACCAAAGCCGATCACGAAGCGATCAGCCCGAACGTGCCGGTGGTCGGCGAAGTCAAGGCAGGCCGCGTGGTCTACGCGTATGACGCCGACAAAAAGGGCGGCGCGACACTTCGCACGAAATCGACGACCGCCG
This sequence comes from Candidatus Burkholderia verschuerenii, assembly GCF_001189365.1. Lineage (GTDB taxonomy): Bacteria > Pseudomonadota > Gammaproteobacteria > Burkholderiales > Burkholderiaceae > Caballeronia > Caballeronia verschuerenii. The sequence continues at coordinate 5,925 of NZ_LFJJ01000117.1, forward strand.
CGAACTGACGCGGACGCCCATTCCGCATGACCTCACGAGCCGCTCTCGACAGCATGCGAGGGCGGCTTTGCTGTGCACGCTTGCTTCGTTCTCGGGTGCTCAACGATGATTCTGCTCCAGCTCATCTATAGCGGCATCGCGCTCGGCATGATTTACGCCGTGATCGCGTTCGGCTATCAACTGACCTTCGCCACATCTGGCACGCTGAATTTCGGGCAAGGCGATGCGCTCATGCTAGGCGCGCTCGTCGGCTTGACGCTTGTGTCTCTCGGCGTGAATTACTGGCTGATGATTCCGCTCGTCTGTCTGTTCGGCCTTTTCCAGGGATCGTTTGTCGAGCGCATCGGCGTGCGACCGGCGATCAAGATCAAATCGGAATTCGGCTGGATCATGTCGACCATCGCGCTCGGCATCATCTTCAAGAACATCGCGGAAAACGTTTGGGGCCGCGACGATCTGCGCTTTCCTTCGCCGTTGCCCGAAGCGCCGCTCAAGGTATTCGGCGCGAATGTCCTGCCGATGGAATTGCTTGTCGTAGGCGGTGCGCTCGTGATGATGCTCGCGGTCGAGTTCTTTAACCGCAAGACGATCTTCGGTAAAGCGGTGGTCGCGACGTCCAACGATCGCGATGCGGCCGCGCTGATGGGCATCAACACGGGCCTGGTGATCACCCTTCTCTTATGCGTTGTCGTCATTGACGGCAGCGTTTGCCGGCGTGTTGATCGCACCGCTGACGCTGACCGGCGCGACGATGGGCGCGGTGCTCGGCCTTAAAGCATTTGCTGTCGCGATCATCGGCGGTTTGTCGAGCGGCATGGGCATCATCGTCGGCGGCATGATTCTGGGCATCGCCGAAACGACGACGGGCTTTTATATTTCGACCGGCTATAAGGACGTGCCGGGCCTCGTGCTGTTGCTGATTGTGCTCGCGGTGAAACCTGCGGGGCTGTTCGGCAAGACCGCAATCAAGAAAGTATGAGGCGGCCATCATGAAAGCAAGGAACTGGATTGCGGCGCTCGTCGGATTGATTGCGCTAGCGGTATTTCCGCTCGCGTCGGGCAATCCGTATTACATCCATCTCGTCGAAACCATCATGATTTACGCGATCCTGTTGTTCGGGCTCGATATCGTGGTGGGTTACACTGGACAGGTTTCGTTGGGGCACGCCGGTTTGTTCGGCGTCGGCGCTTATACGGCGGGCGTGTTGTTTATCAAGCTGGGCTTGCCGTTCTATGTCACCGCGCCGCTTGCCATCGTCGTGACTGCGGGCTTTGGGGCGATTCTCGCGTTGCCCGCTTTGCGCGTGTCCGGTCCTTATCTCGCGATGGTCACGTTGGCGTTCGGCACGATCATCCAGATTCTCATCAACGAGATGGATTTTCTGACCAACGGTCCGATGGGCCTCAAGATTCCCAAGCCAACGATCACCGGTCACAGGCTCGATGAAGTGCAGTATTACTGGCTCGTTGCAGCGCTTCTGGTCGTGTCCTTGATCGTCGTGCATCGCGTGTTGAAATCGCATCTCGGGCGCGCATTCGAAGCGTTGCGCGATAGTCCGATCGCGTCGGATTGCATGGGCGTATCGGTGTATCGCTACAAGGTTTATGCGTTCGTGATCAGCGCGGGTTTCGCGGGCCTCGCGGGATGTCTTTATTCGTATTCCGAGCAATACATCTCGCCCAACACGTACAACTTCGAACTGACGATTCTATTTTTCTTGCGATCATCATGGGCGGGCGCAAGACGCGCACGGCTGCGCTTATCGGCTCGACGGTCATCGTGTTGCTGCCCAAGCTGCTCGACGATATCGCAAACTTCAGACTCGTGGCGACGGCGCTTGCCGTCGTCGTGGTCACCGGGGCTGCGCTCGCCTTGATGCGCAAGACCACGACCTTGCAACGCGTCGCGATTCCGGTTATCGGCACGGCAGGGCTTGCTGCTTTCTCGTTCTGGATCGAAGCGCTGACGGACTGGCGTCTGACCATCTTCGGTTTGATGATCCTGCTTGTCGTGTATTACTTGCAGGACGGTATCGTCGGTTTCGTGCGCAAGACCTTGAATTTGGGCCGCGTGTGCGTGACGAAGGTGAACACGGAAGAACTCGCGAGCCATACGCGTCAGGACGATGCAGTCGCCGCCGCCGTCAACGAAGACGCGGGCACGATCCTCGACGTGCGCAATGTGCTCATGCAATTCAGCGGCCTCAAGGCGCTCAACGACGTGAATCTGACCGTCAAGCGCGGCACTATTCACGGCTTGATCGGCCCGAACGGCTCGGGAAAAAGCACGATGATGAATGTGCTGACGGGCATCTACGTGCCGACGTCGGGTGCAATCGAGTATGAAGGCCAATCGCTTAGCGGGCGCACGTCGTCGAAGATCGCGTTGTCGGGTATCGCGCGGACGTTTCAGAACGTGCAGCTCTTCGGCGAGATGACGGCGCTTGAAAATGTTCTGGTCGGCTTGCATCACACCTTCAAGTCGAACTTCGCGGATGTTGGCGCCATGACCGGGCGTTATCGACGCGAAGAACTCGCTGCACGCGAACGTGCCTATAACATGCTGCGCTTCGTCGGGCTCGAAAATTCGGCCGCCGAGGAAGCGCGCAATCTTCCTTATGGGAAGCAACGTCTGCTCGAAATCGCGCGGGCGCTCGCGCTCGATCCTCAATTGCTTCTGCTTGACGAACCTGCGGCGGGACTCACCGCGCCCGATATTCGCGAACTCGTTGCGATCATTCGCAAGGTGCGGCATCACGGTGGTGTTGATCGAGCATCATATGGACGTCGTGATGAGCGTATGCGATACGGTATCGGTGCTCGACTTCGGACAGAAGATCGCAGAAGGGAAGCCCGCGGATATTCAGGCTAACGAGAAAGTCATCGAGGCTTATCTGGGCGGTCAGGCCGCGCAAGCAGCGGCTTAACGGGGGATGCGCTGATGCTGTCGATCAATAATCTGCATGCGGGCTACTATGGCAAGGTTAAAGTGCTGCACGGCATTTCCTTGCATGTGCCAAAAGCTAAAGTCGTCACGCTGATCGGTTCGAACGGCGCGGGCAAGACCACGACCATGCGCGCCATTTCCGGCATGATCAAGCCGACCGACGGCGAAATTACGATGGGCGAGGGTAACGCCGCAAAGCGCATCGACGCGATGGATTCGCATAAGATCGCGCGTCTCGGCCTTGCGCATTCTCCCGAAGGCCGACGCGTGTTCGCGACGATGTCGGTAACGGATAATTTATTGCTTGGCGCCTTTCCGCGTTTGACGTGGGCGCGTCCTAAAGGCGATATCGCCGCAGATCTGGAGCGCGCAATCGAGTTATTTCCGCGCTTGAAAGAGCGCCGCAATCAGCTTGCCGGAACGCTTTCGGGCGGCGAGCAGCAAATGCTCGCCATGGCACGCGCCATCATGCTCAATCCCGATCTGGTGCTGCTGGACGAACCATCGATGGGACTCGCGCCCATTCTCGTCGATGAAGTGTTCCGCATCATCGAACGATTAAAGAACGAGGGCGTAACGATGCTGCTGGTCGAACAATTCGCGGCAGCCGCGCTTAACGTAGCCGACTATGGTTACGTGCTCGAGAACGGCCGTGTAGCGATACACGGCCCGGCCGAACAGTTGAAGAACGATCCATCGGTCAAGGCGGCTTATCTCGGCGCCAGTCACTGACGCGTGTTTCAGCCTCGCGCGGTCTGTCCCGACGAGCCTGCTTGCCGATCGCGCAGCTTGCTATGGCGAATGCCGTACGCGAAGTAGATCACGATACCGATCGCCATCCACACGATAAGACGGATCCACGTATCGGCAGGCAGCCCGGTCATGAGAAAGATCGACGAGATCGCGCCGAGCGGTCCGACGATGAACACCGCCGGCGTCTTGAATGCACGCTTCAACTCCGGTTGCGTGACACGCAGCACGACCACACCGACCGACACCACCGCGAACGCGAACAGCGTGCCAATACTCACCAATTCGCCGACGAGACCGATCGGCAGAAGACCGGCGAGAATCATCACGACGACGCCGGTAAAGAGCGTGGTGATATGCGGCGTATGAAAGCGCGGATGAATCTTGGATGCGAACGGCGGCAGCAAGCCGTCTCTCGACATCGAATAGAAAATGCGCGGCTGGCTAAGCAGCAGCACGAGAATCACGGACGTCAGGCCGAAGATCGCGCCGAGCTTGACGATAGGCGAGAGCCAGCGCATGCCGATGGCGTCCACGCCGACCGCGATCGGGTCTGCAACATTCAGCTTGTCGTAAGGCACGATGCCTGTCAGCACATACGACACGAGCACATAAAGAATCGTGCAGATAATCAGCGAACCGAGCAGACCGATCGGCATATCGCGCTTGGGATTACGCGTTTCCTGTGCGACGCATGACACGGAATCGAAGCCTATGTAAGCGAAGAACACGACCGCCGCGCCTCGCAAAATTCCACTCATGCCGAACACGCCGAACACGCCGAACACGCCGAACACGCCGGACTCGCCGGTATTGGGCGGAATAAATGCGCCGCTCGGGTTTTTAGCGGTGACCCAATGGCTCGTGTCCACATAAGCGATACCGGCGACGATAAACGCCAGCACGATAAACACCTTGATGATCACGATAAAGCTGTTCACGCGTGCCGACTCGCGAATGCCCAGCACTAGCAAGAGCGTGATGAGACCGACGATCAACATCGCCGGTACGTTGAGAATGCCGCCTGCGTGACTCCAGCCATTAGCGGGATCGTAAGCAAGCGGCGATTGCGCCAGCGCCGCCGGGATATCGATGTGGATGGAGTGCAGGAAGCTCACCACGTACCCCGACCAGCCGATCGCAACCGTCGTCGCGCCAACTGCATATTCGAGGATCAAATCCCAGCCTATGAGCCACGCGATAAGTTCGCCCATCGTCGCGTACGCATACGTGTAAGCGCTGCCTGAGACGGGCACGGTCGACGCCATTTCGGCGTAACACAAACCCGCGAGCGCGCACACGATTGCGCCGAGCACGAAAGAAATAGTGATGGCAGGGCCTGCATTCGATGCCGCTGCATGGCCGGTCAGCACAAATATCCCCGCGCCGATGATGCAGCCGATACCGAGCATCACCACGTCGAGCGCGGTGAGCGAGCGCTTTAGCGCACTGCCGCCATCGTGTTCCTTGAGGCTGTCTTCGGTTTGCGTCGCTTCTTCCTGCAATGCAGCGACGGTCTTTCTTTGCATGACGGCCACGATCGCCTCCTGTTCGACGCCAGCCGTGTCGCGCCGTTGCGCGTCGAGGGCCACCGTCCGTTCGAGTGCGGGATGTTTCGCGCAATTGCCGCTTCACGCCTGCACATGGGGTTGGAAGTCAGTCCGTATCGTAATAGCGGAAATCCTGAACAACGATACGCTGAGCACAAGCAAAAAACTCGACTGTCGGCGCGCAAACGTTCGTTCACGGCTTGCGCTCATCAGCAAGAAACGTGCCGCGACCCTAAAAAAACGCAGTGAAATGCGACGATTAGCAGGGTGAAAGCCACGCGCGCATTGCGGACATGGCCCGCTTCGGCGTGCGGATCGCGCGTCCGCTTTATAATCGCTCTATTGATTTGTTCAACCGGAATCCGTTCGCTATATGACAGAACGTTCTCCGTTTATTACTTCACGTGGAGATTAGATATGTCGATTCGCATTGATGATGAAGCTCCCGATTTCACGGCAGAAACGACCGAAGGCACCATCCGTTTTCATGAATGGATCGGTGACAAGTGGGCGATTCTCTTTTCTCATCCGAAGGACTTCACGCCTGTCTGCACCACCGAACTCGGCTACATGGCCAAGCTCAAGCCCGAGTTCGACAAGCGCAATACGAAAGTCATCGGCCTGTCGATCGATCCTGTCACGAATCACGCGCAGTGGGCCAAGGATATCGAGGAAACGCAAGGCTCCGCCGTCAATTATCCGATGATCGGCGATTCGGATCTGAATGTCGCGAAGCTCTACGACATGATCCATCCGAACGCGAGCGGCGGCGGCCCGCGTACCGCTAACGATAATGCGACCATTCGCGCCGTGTTTCTGATCGGCCCGGACAAGAAGATCAAGGCGACCTTCACGTATCCGATGAGCGCCGGCCGTAACTTCGACGAAGTGCTGCGTCTGCTCGATGCACTTCAACTCAACGCCAAGCATACGGTCGCCACGCCGGTGAACTGGAAGCCGGGCGAGGACGTCATCATTCCGACTTCGGTTTCCGACGAAGACGCGAAGAAGAAGTATCCGGAAGGCTTCAAGACGCTCAAGCCGTATCTGCGCACGGTTTCGCAACCGAAGTAAGCTTCGGATTCAATCGATGCATCGGAGCGCTGACTATTTGCTTAGTCAGCGCTTTTTATTCGCTCAACTATGGCCCGTGCGCCGCTCGGGCGACGTCTCCACTTCGCCGGGACGACGCAGCATCTTGTCGACTTCGCCAGCATGCAGCTCTTCGGTCTGGATCATCTGACGCGCATATTCTTCCAGCGCCACAGAGCGATCTTCCACGAGCGACAGCAACGCGCGATAGTGGTCCAGCGCGACGTTTTCCGCCTGAAGCGATTCACGCAGAATGGTCGCGATATCGAACGTGTGATTGTCGAGCAAAGGCCCGATTTCGAGCGACAGATACGCGCCGAGCGTGGTGATCCATTCGCCGGCCTGGTGCGCATGTTGCAGGGATTCGTCGGCCTGCGCGCGTAGCCAGGAAACGATGGGAATGCGGCCGAAGCCGAAGACGAGAAACGAATAGTGCGTGTAGCGCCGACGCCCGCAAGCTCGGATTCGAGAATCCGGTTGAGCACGTCGACGACTTTTTCCTTATCGAGCTCTGCCATTGCTGCCTCCGTTTGTCCGATGCCAAGCGCTCCGTGGAACGGATGGCGGATGACTCATCGCGTGATGGGGCCTCGCTTGTGACTCATTCATTGTAGTCACGCAGCGAGGCCGGCGCGGCGAATCCATCGTGCGCGTGGGGCGCGCACGATGCGGACCTGTGAAGGCCTCGACGAAGAACGCGGAGAGCGGCGGTTAGATCGCCTCTTCCATCCAGATCGACTGGCTGCGCGTCAGGAGTTGCGTCATGGCGGCGCGTGCGCCGTCTCCATCCGCTGTTTCGATCGCGCGAACCACGCGGCCGTAATCGCCGATTTCGGCATTGCTGGCGCGCGGCATCGCTTGCGGTTGTGCGCGCATCGTCGACTTCATCGTGCGGATACCGACGCGCACGACGCTGCCCATCTGACGCAACAGTTCGTCGCCGCTGGCATCGACGATAGCGGCTTGCAACGCTTCTTCAGCGGTCGATTGCAATGCTTCGGAAGGGCTCGCATGCACGAGACGCTGAAACGCCGCATTGATGGCAATACGCTGATGACGATTGGCGCGCGTGGCGGCAAGGGCCGCGGCGGGCGGATCGACGAGCACGCGGAATTCGAGCAGACGCGCGATGCAGTCCTGATCGGGCAATGCACGCAGACGCCACTCGGCGACTTCCGGGTCCATGATCAGCCACTCGCGCGCGGGCTTGATACGCGTGCCCGTCTTGGGACGAACATCGAGCATGCGGCGCGAGATCAGCACACTGAGCGCTTCCCGCATGATGGTGCGGCTGACACCGTGCTTCTTAGAAAGAATCACTTGCGGCGGCAAAACGTTGTCCTGATACTCCCCGCTGACGATGCTCGCGACAAGTTCGTTGACTACGCGCTTGACGAGCGATGTTTCATATCCATGGTTCATTGTTGTTCTCGTGAAAACGCCCACGCATCGGCTTGATTCCGTTCGTCATGACGACGGCTTGCCGCTTATTGATTACGGTCCGCGCTGCGCGCGCACGTCCGGATTAAGGAAGTGAGCGACGTGCCGCCCCTGTTCGGCACGCGGTAATGTGTCTCCCGTTCTCCTTTATTCCGACGCGGATTGGAGTGTTGTTTTAGGCTGCATGGCAGTCGATTTTCTTCTCTGGACGACAGGATCGATCCGCTGGGATGAAGCGTATCGTTCGGGGCATCCTTTCACAATATGGTTCAAAGGCAAATCATCGGACTATCGTGCGTCCGCCCACAAAGCATGGCGGGCAAGAGCGGCACGATGGCGGCGCAAGCGTTTGCGGCTGCATCGGCGCGTTTTGATCGGTTAGGGTGAAACGGCAATGCGAGGCTTAAATCGTGGTGTTTTCGCCATGTGTTACCGTTCCTATCCAAAGCCTTTTGGACGACCGTCGGGCAAATCAACAGGAGAGGAGAAAGATGAAAGTTGCCGTCATGGGCGCAGGCGCAGTGGGCTGTTATTACGGCGGCATGCTTGCGCGCGCGGGTCACGAAGTCGTGCTGATCGCGCGAGCGCAGCATGTCGAGGCAATCGAACGCGACGGCTTGCGGCTCGATACGCAAACGTTCGATGAACAAGTACGCTTGAGCGCCAGCACCGAGGCAAGCGCGGTACACGGCGCCAAGCTGATCCTCGTTTGCGTCAAGTCGACCGATACCGATAGCGCGGCTCAAGCCATCGCGCCGTATTTGGCTGCGGACACGCTTGTGCTGTCGCTGCAAAACGGTGTCGAGAACGCCGTGCGTCTGCGCGAGTTGCTGCCTCAGGAAGTGGCTGCGGCCGTGGTCTATGTCGCATCGGAAATGGCGGGTCCGGGGCATATCCGGCATCACGGACGCGGCGAACTGGTGATCGAGCCGTCGAGCGCCAGCGAAGAAATCGCCAAGACATTGCGCGACGCAGGTGTGCCCACGGAGATCTCCGACAATGTGCGCGGCGCGCTATGGTCGAAGCTCGTGTTGAATTGCGCGTATAACGCGCTATCCGCGCTGTCGCAAATGCCTTACGGGAAACTCGTTCAAGGCGAGGGTGTCACGCACGCCATGCGCGATGTCGTCGACGAATGCATGGCGGTCGCCAAAGCCGAAGGCGTGACGATGCCGGGCGATGTGGACGCGGCCGTACGACGTATTGCCGAAACGATGCCCAACCAGTTTTCATCGACGGCGCAGGATATGGCGCGCGGCAAACGCAGCGAAATCGATCATTTGAACGGATTGATCGTGCGGCGCGGCGAAGCGCTGGGTGTGCCGACGCCGGCTAATCGAATGCTGCATGTGCTAGTTAAGTTGGTCGAAAGCAGGACAAACTAAACGATGCGGTGGGACGCTTAAATACGACGAGCCGGGCACGCGCGATGCTCTGAACTAAGCGGGCGCAGAAATTAATGCGCTACCCGATTAACAGAGTATTCCGGAGGTTCACCATGAAATCGATCGTCAAGGCTGTCGCCGCTGCCGCCGTGCTGGTGGCGCCGGCTCTTACATTTGCTCAATCGGATTCGGGCGCCACGCGCGCCCAGGTCCAGCAGGATCTGTGTCAAGTCGAAGCGGCGGGCTATAACCCGGGCGTGGACGACAACACGACATATCCGCAAGACGCGCAAGCAGCGGAACATCGCGTATGGCGCCAAAATGGTGCATCGCAAGGCGATGAGGCATCCTACGGTGGCGCTGCTAACGGCACATCGGCGTCGGGTATGCGCATGATGCAGCCGCTGCAAAACGACGGCACCAAGCCGACTTATTTCGGTCATTGATCGACCGATTATTAAGCGTTCCCAGCGCGACGTCCTTAGCGGGCGTCGCGCTTTTATTTCTTGAGGCCGTGGTTTGTGCACGTCGCTTTGAACGGCGCTAAGATCGATCGTCGATTCTTCCAAGGAAGACGTTCATGGAACGCACCGTCAAAATTCCCGGCCCCGATCATCCGATTACGGTCGGTCGCAGTGCATCGCGCATCGTGGTGAAAGTGGGCGGGCGCGTTATCGCCGATTCGCGCGAAGTGCTCGCTTTGCGCGAGGCGTCTTATCCGGAAGTGCTTTATGTGCCGCGCAAAGACGTGGACATGTCGCAGCTTGAGCGCACGACGCACGCTACCTATTGTCCTTACAAGGGTGAATGCAGCTATTACAGCATCCTTGCCGGTGGCGAAAAGTCGGTGAATGCGGTGTGGACATATGAGCACCCGTACAACGCCGTCGCCGATATCAAGTCATATCTCGCGTTTTATCCGGACCGCGTGGATGCCGTGGAAATCAGCGCGGCCTGAAGCCTTCGTTCAATCCAGATACGACTTCGCGCGCTGCTTCAGCAAGGCGCTGAAGTCGTCCAGCCAGCCAAGCGACACGCGCCAGCTTTGCCAGTAGAGATCGACGTCGAGTCGAACATTAGGCGATACATCCACGAGCTCGCCGCTTGCGAGTTGGCGCGCAATGAGTCGTTGCGGGCACATGCCCCATGCGAGTCCCGACGTACAGGCGCGCAGGAAGCCTTCGCCATGCGGCACGACGTGCGCAGGCGGATCGATGTCCGCGCGCGTGACACGGCGCAGAAAGCGTTTCTGCAACTCATCCTTCTCGTTGAAATTGACGCATGGCGCGCGTCTTAGCGCGTCCCGCGTGAGGCCATCGCCGAAGTATCGCGCAAAATATTCGGGTGAGCAGACCGCCCGATAACGCATGCGTCCGAGCTTCGACACGCGCCAGCCGGAAACCGCTTCCGCTTGTGTGGTCACCGCGCCCTGCACGTCGCCTTCGCGGATCCGCTGCGCGGTATGGTCCTGATCATCGACGACGAGATCGAACAGCAGGCCTCGTTCGATACAGAATTCCGCCGCAGCGTCGATGAACCACGTGCTCATGCTGTCGTCGTTGACGGCGAGGCGCAACTTGGCGCGCGACTCGCTCGGCGTGCCCGACAATGTCGGCATGCGGCCGCCGAGTTCTGCTTCGAGCAACTGCACGCGTTCGGTATGACGGCACAGCAGCGCGCCGGACGACGTCGCCTCGCACGGCTGACCGCGCTTGACCAGCAGGCTGCCCACGCGCTCTTCGAGCAATTTCACGCGTTGCGATACCGCCGAAGGCGTGACGTTCAAGGCGCGTGCGGCGCGCTCGAACGAGCCCGTTCGAACCACGGCGAGCAAGGCGTCGAGGAGGGCGTAGTCCAGCATTAGCGTTCCTTAATCTGGATTAGAAAGATTAGCTTTATAAATTCATTCTGCGTTGGCAGACTAGGTCATGTTTACATTTAAGAGCGGCCCGAAGGCAGACACGATGGAGACAAAGGTGAGGTAGCTGTGGGCGAGTTTGTCATATCGAGTGGCGACGCGACGAAAATGCTTGATACGCTTAAAGAAGCGTTCAAC
>NZ_LFJJ01000118.1 GCF_001189365.1 Candidatus Burkholderia verschuerenii
CCACGCTTCCTCCCCACGGTCGGTCGCCCTTCCGCAGTTGCGCTTCACTTCGCTCGCTGTGGTCAACTTGCCGCGCGACTTGCACCCGCAAGAGTGCGCCCATGCTGGGCGCACAAAAAACGCCCGCCTAAGTGGGCGGGCTGAATCCATATCAGTGGAGACAAATCCACTATACCCAATCGCTTGGTGCGACGCAACAATTTGGTATACCAGTGTGGTAACGACGTCACACGCGCTCAGGATTGGGTCATCGAGAGGATGAAGAACAGCTGATCGGCGGAAATGGGTTTGACGAGATGGACGTCGAATCCGGCGTCCTGCGTCATTTCGCGATGCTGCGGCTGGCCCCAGCCGGTCAGCGCGACCAGCAGCATCGCGCGGCCGGTGGGCAATTGGCGCAGTGCGCGGGCGGCGGCGAGGCCGTCGACGAGCGGCATGCCGAGATCGAGGATCACCACATCGGGTGCGAATTGCGTCGCCACTTCCACGGCTTGCGCGCCGTTCGCCGCGAGCGCGACGTCGTGGCCCATGCCGCTCAGCAGATGGGCGAGTCCGGCGAGCGCATCGTCGTCATCGTCGGCTATCAGGATGCGCTTGCTCACGATTGACCTCACCGCGATCCGAATATTTCGAGCTTCAGCTTGTTCTGCCCCGCCTGCGATGCCGTGATCTCCGTGCGCGCGCCGCGTGCGCCCAGGTAAAAGTGCTGGCGCGCGGGGGAATTCTGATCGTGCGTGGCATCGGGCAGACAGGACGCGATATCCGCCGCGACGGTCTGCAACGCGTCGGCGCTCGCGCCGCCGTGCGGGGTCCAGGTGCAGCGATAGTTCGTCTGCGATGCCGCGCATTTGGCGTCGTCGCCGTAGGACAGCGCGACCGGGCGGCCATCGAATCCGCTCAGCGACGAAAAATTCGGCGCCGCCGATACGATCCGCTTGAGGGCATCGCACGGACTGGGCGTATCGTCGGCGCGCGGACGCCATGCCGCAACCGATCGCGGCGAGCACCAGAACGTGGCGCATCGAAGCCATGAGCGTCTCCTTTCCGTCGATATTTTTCTCGTGACGAACCGCTCGACGCTCACAACTATGCGTCCACTGAGTTCGCACGTATGTTCGGAAGCGAATGCTTCAAAGCGACCCGAAGCAAGTGATGCGCCTGTTTTTGCAGATGTTTAGCGTCCCGCGCGCCGCGCCGCGACCTGGCCGAGCACGGCGAAGTCCTTTTCGCCGCCGCCGTGAGCGAGCGCATCGACGAGGTTGTCGCGCACGACGCTCGCGACCGGCAGCGGCACGTTGACGGCATCGCCCGCGGCGATCGCGAGGCGCACGTCCTTGAGGCCGAGGCGCGCCTTGAACATCGCGGGTTCGTAGCGGCGCTCCGCGATCATCTTTCCGTAGCCCGCGTAGACCGGACCGGGAAACAGCGAATTCGTGATCACGTCGAGCAGCGTCTGCGCGGGCAGGCCGTGACCGTCGACGAGCGCGGCCGCTTCGCCGAACGCTTCAATCGCCGATGCCAGCATGAAATTCGCCGCGAGCTTGAGCACGTTGGCGTGCTGCGGTTGATCGCCGACGCGCCAGGTCTTCTGGCCGAGCACGTCGAAGATCGGCTGCACACGCGCGATGTCGGCATCGGCGCCGGCCGCGAGAATATTGAGCTTGCCGGCCGCCGCGACATCGGGACGGCCGAGCACGGGCGCGGCCACGTACGCGACGCCGTGTTGCTTGTGCAATTCGGCCAGTTTGAGCGCGAGCGCCGCTGAAATCGTCGCCATGTTCACATGCACGAAGCCCTTCGGCGCGTGCTTGAGCAAGGCGCCGTCGACGAGCACGAAACGCAGCGCGTGATCGTCGGCGAGCATGGAAAACGCGGCATCGCCGGCGAAGGCCTGTTCGGGCGTATCGACGACCGACGCGCCCTGATCCGCGAGCGCGCGCGTCTTGTCGCGCGAGCGATTCCACACGCGCACCGTGTGCCCCGCCTTCAGCGCGTTGATCGCCATCGCGCTGCCCATTTCGCCCAAGCCAATGAATCCGATATCCATGTTCGTCGCTCCTTGCGTGTCGTTGCGTGTCGTTTTGCCGTGCGCCAGTAGAGCACATCGATCCACAGCGCGCAGCAGCGCCCGATGCCATACTGCCGCATGGTCAAGGCGCGTTTTCATTTCCATCGCGAACTGAACGAATTCCTCGCTCGACCGCAGCGCGGCCGCACGTTCGCCTGCGCCTGCCCGGACGGTTCGTCGGCGAAACACATGATCGAGGCGCTCGGCGTGCCGCATACGGAAGTCGCGCTGGTGATGCGCAACGGGCATCCGGCGGCCTTCGAGGCGCAGATTCAGGCTGACGACGTGATCGAGGCGTATCCCGCGCATGCGATGCCGCGCGGGATGGAGCACGGCGCGCTGCTGCTGCGTCCGCCGTTGCGCGCCGACGATCTGCGCTTTATCGCCGATGCCCATCTCGGCGGCCTCGCGCAGATTCTGCGGCTCGCGGGCTTCGATACGCGCTACGACAACAATTTCGCCGATGACGAGATCGAGCGTCTGGCGGACGTGGAATCGCGCATCGTCCTGACGCGCGATCGCGAACTGCTCAAGCGCCGCACGCTGCTGCGCGGCTGCTACGTGCGCGCGCTGCAACCGGATGAGCAGTTTCGCGAAGTCGCCGCGCGGCTCGATCTGGCATTGCACGTGCGCGCGTTTCGCCTGTGTCTGATGTGCAACGCGCCGCTGCGTCGCGCGAGTCCCGACGAACTCGATGGCCGCGTCCCCGACGGCGTGCGCGAGCGCCATACGCGCTTCGTCACCTGCGACGTGTGTCGTCGCGTGTTCTGGGAAGGCTCGCATTGGAAGCGCATGCGTCAACGAATCGACAGTCTCGCCTGAGCGCTTACGTACAATACGGGCCCTGGCAATCCATCGTCGTCACTTTCGCTGCAACGGAGCATCGCGTGAACAAATTTCAACTGGAACAAAACAAGGCATTCAAGCTCGCCAACGACCTGAAACAAGGCGGCAAGGGGCAAATCGGCGTCGCGGGTCAAGCGAAGGTCGATCGCCGCGAACAGCGCAAGCTCGATCAGGCGAAAGGACTCGTGCCGTTCGCCTGCAAGCTGGATGAGAAGCTCGTCGCGCAACTGAAGGAGCGCGCGCTGACGAACGAAGGCGGGTTGTCGGAAGTGCTGGTGGAGTTGCTGGTGAAGGCGGGGTTGGAGCGTTAAGCGCGAATCTCGTCGACAGCGGTTATTTACCGCTGTCGACTGCCGGTGCGCTATTTGTTGCCGTAATGGTAACGGCAGCGTTTTACGAATAGCTCCGACTCGGTAAAGCTGTACGTCAACCGGTTCTTCTCGTCGATACGACGCGCCCAGGTTTCAACCGCTTGATGCCTGAGTTGCTCGGGCTTTCCCGATCCGCTGAACGGATCGCGTCGACATTCGTCGATGAGACCGCTCAGTTTCCCGTAAATCTTCGAATCCGCGCGCAGCCAGAAATGAAACTTCGCCCAACTGATCGGAGAGAAAACGACGCCACGAGCCATGACACAACCTTCTTTCGACTGTTGAAGATTTATTTGCCACGCGAATGCGCGGGCACGAAACCTTCCGCGAGACACTGATATCTCGGCTCGTTCCGATAACCGTTTCCGGCCTTCGACGCGACACGCGCTTCGTTTTGGCTTGAGTCCGCGGCCGAAGCGTTCTCCTTCCCATATCCCCGATCGGCAAACCACGCGTGCGATGCCTCGGAAATCCGCTCGTCGTTCGTCTCCAGATGTTTCTCGATGAGCGCTTTGATATCGTCCGGCGCATCGGCCAGCATGGAAATGAGTTCGTCCCAATCCAGATTTTTAAGATGCTCGGGCAGCGCGTTGACGCTTTTCATTTGATTGCTTGCATTCGCCAATTATTGCTCCGTGTCCGCAATAAGCCTGACTCAGCGATTGAGATCACGCCTTACTGCTGCATAGTGTATTAGGCGGACGCGTAATTATTCAACTAAACTATCTAATTTTCGCTTGCGAGACAAAAAGCGGCTTCTGGCGACTCGGCGTTAAACACTCCCCTCCTTCTCAATCACCAGAATCCGCGCTTCGCCGACCGGTTCGGCGAAGTGCTCATCGCCGGCTTGGGCGTAAAAGATATCGCCGGCCTTGAGCGTTACCGTGCGCTCGCCTTGCGCGCCGCGCACGTGCATCTTCACTTCGCCGTCCATCACGGCGAACACTTCCTCGCCGTCGTTGACGTGCCATTTGTACGGCTGATCCGTCCAGTGCAGACGGCACGACGTTCCGTTCATCACGCAGATATCGAGCGCGCCCCAGGCGCGTTCGGCTGTGAACTTGCTGCTTTCGATGACTTTCATTTCCAGACGATTCCAGACGATCCGAAGCCGGTTGAATCAGACGCGCGCTTCGTCCACATCGACATCGGCGTGACGCGTCGCCGGAATGCATGCTACCGCGATCAGCGACAGCACGATGCCGGCCATCACGTAAAACGTCGGCGCGAGTTGCGAGCCGGTCACGCGGATCAGCCACGTCACGATGAATTGTCCGAATCCGCCGAAGATCATCACCGCGATGTTGTACGCGAGCGATAAGCCCGTCGATCGCACATGCGCCGGAAACAACTCCGCGATCAGCGCGCCGAACGGCCCCCAGTAACCCGACAGCGCGATCGACAACACCGCCTGCACGACGATCAGCCGCATCACGCTCGGATCCGCCGCGAGCCACGCGAACAGCGGATAGATCGCCACCAGCGTGATCAGCAGCGACCACAGCACCAGCCCCTTGCGTCCGATGCGATCCGACCACGCGCCCGCAATCGGCGACAGCACCGTCAACAGCAGATTGCCAACGATCAGCGCCGTGAACGACTGCCCGAACGGCAGCTTCAGTTGCCGCGTCGCGAAGGTCGGCAGATAGGCGATCAGCACGTAGACCGTTACCGTCAGCGCGATCACCGAGCCGAGCCCGCAGATCACTTCGCGCGTATGCCGGCGAAACACCTCGCCGAGCGTCGCGCGGCGCGCGGTCTTTTGCGCGTGCAGGAAGGCTTCGGTATCGAGCATATTTCGGCGGATATACAGCCCGACCGGCCCGATGATCAGGCCGACGATAAACGGCACGCGCCATCCCCACGATTCGAGCGCTTGCGGCGACAAACCGCGCGAAATCGCCGCGCCCGCGATCGCGCCGAGCAGCAGCGACGCCGCCTGACTCGACATCTGGAAACTGCCGTAGTAACCGCGCCGCGAGAACGGCGCGGCTTCGATCAGCAGGGCCGTCGCGCTGCCGAACTCGCCGCCGGCCGAAAAACCCTGCAACAGCCGCGCGAACACGATCAGCAAGGGCGCGCCGATACCGATCGCCGAATACGGCGGCGCGACCGCGAGAATCAGAATGCCGAGCGTCATCAGCGCGATGACGAGCGACAACGCCGCCTTGCGCCCCGCGCGATCCGCATACAGCCCGAGCACGATGCCGCCGATCGGCCGCATCACGAACGCGACGCCGAAGGTCGCCATGGTCAGCAGAACGGACGAGTACTCGTTCTCGCCCGGAAAGAACAGCTTCGCGATGACCACCGTCATGAACCCGAACACGGTGAAGTCGTACCACTCCAGCGCATTGCCGATCACCGCAGCGGTCACGGCGCCCGCGTTCAATGATCTGCCAGCCATGCGAATCCCCTTGTGCGATGGGTTTCGTGCCACGGGCGCGAAGCCGTGCGGCTTTGTCGTCCGCATGCGAGACAAACCCGCACGCGCGGTCTTTTTACCTTGCCGAGTGTAAAAGACTGTGTCGCACCGGATCAAGCGACCAGAATCGACAACGCATACAAAAGCGCGCCGGGTCGGACGACCGGGCGCGCTTCCCATTCCTTTCCTGACAATGCTTGGCGATGCCCGAGGCTTATGCCTTCTTCACATACGCGCTGCACCAGCCCTTCGATGCGACCTGCTTGCTGCTGAACATCGGACACGGCGCGAACGCTTCGGTCGGCTTGCCCTGATAGAACTGGCAATTGCCGCAGTCCTGACCGGCGGCGTACTTCGCGTATTTGGCCTTGTCGACCTTGCTGGCGTCTTCCTTGTAGCCGAGCGCCTGCGCGGTGGGATCGCTTTCGGTGACCTTGGGCGCATCGGCGAATGCGGTTCGGGAGCCGAGCGCGAACGTCGAGGCGACGCCCACGGTGGTCATGAGAAACGTGCGACGAGATGTCTTCATGGTGACTCACTCCATGATTGTATTGGGGGATAGCGCCGTTCTTGGCGACGGCGATGTCCCGAGCATAACAACCAGAACGCGAGTCGATGAAGCCAAATGTTAGAGATAAGTGAACACAGAAAGTCGCATGTAAGCTGAACGATGGTTTGTCCGGCGCTCAGCGCGTCATGTCCGCCACGCGCTCCGCGATCGCAAGCGATGCCGTTAGTCCCGGCGATTCCATGCCGAAGAGATTCACCAGCCCCGGCACGCCGTGCGCCGATTTCCCCTGAATCATGAAATCCGCCGCCGCCTGTCCCGGACCGGACAGCTTCGGCCGAATGCCCGCGTAGGCGGGTTGCAGCGCATCGTCGGGAAGATCGGGCCAGTAGGCGCGGATCGCCGCATAGAACGCATCGGCGCGACGCGGATCGACGTCGTAGTTGAGCGATTGCACCCACTCCACGTCCGGACCGAACTTGGCCTGTCCGCCGAGATCGATGGTCAGATGCACGCCGAGCCCGGCTTCGTTCGGCATCGGATAAATCAGGCGTTCGAAGGGCGCGCGCCCGCTCACGCTGAAGTAATTGCCCTTGGCGAAGTACAACGGCGGAACGTGCCGCTCGTCGAGTCCGCGAATATTTCGGGCGATCGCGTTCGCGTGCAGCCCGGCGCTATTGATCAGATACGACGCCTTGAAACGCGCCGGCGCGTCGCCGCCGGTATCGACGATGAAGCAGCCTTCGCGCGCGTCGATGGCCGCGACCGGCGTATGGAACACGACCGTCGCGCCGTGGTTCTCCGCTTCGCCCTGCAGCGCGAGCATGTACTGATGACTATCGACGATGCCCGTCACCGGCGACCACACCACCTCGACGCATTCGAGCTGCGGCTCCATTTCCTTCGCCTGCGCGCCGCTGATCCGCGTCAGCCCTTCCACGCGATTCTCGACGCCCTTCTGCTGAATCGCCGCGAGTTGCGGAATCTGGTTGCGCGCGGTCGCGACGAGCAGCTTCCCGCATTGTCGATGCGGCACGCCGTTGGCGCGGCAAAACGCGTACAGCATGTCGCGGCCGCGCACGCAGAGTTCGGCCTTCAGCGAGCCGCGCGGATAGTAGATGCCCGCGTGAATCACTTCGCTGTTGCGCGAACTCGTGCCGATGCCGATCGCTTCGCCCGCTTCCAGCAACATGACTTCGCGCCCGCGCATCGCGAGCGCCCGCGCGATGGCGAGCCCGACGACGCCCGCCCCGATGACTACGCATTCGATCCGATCCATGTCCCCGTCCGCTGGATGCTGGCCATCTGTCTATTCTACGTTCGAGACTATTGCGCGTTTCACAACAAAGGGGCGTCGATTGAACCGCAATTCGGCATAATGCAGAAAAAAGGCACGAAAATGGCCGTCCGATGTCAAAAAAGCCAGCTTTCCGGGGCTTTTTTGGCAATTTCGAAAATTCGCGCCCGCTAAAAACCGATCGATTTCCGGCGCGAATTGCGGTCGATCACCACATCGCGCGCTTCCACGCGATGCCGGTCGTCGATGCGCGCATTGCCGAACGCGTTGAGCATCGCGCGTCGCATGCCGCGCGGCGAGGCTTGCGTGAGCGCATCGAGCGCGGCGTCGCCGAGCGTTTCGGGAAAGCGCGCGCCCCATGTGTGCGCGTTGCGGATATCGGCGTAAATCGCCTGCGCGATGCGGCGCGCGCCGTCGCGATCCGGCGCGGGAATCTCGTAGACGTTCATGCGGTTCATCAGCGGTTCGGGGATCGCGCGGGCGTCGTTGGCGGTCGCGATCCACACGACGTTGCCCGCGTTGATCGGCACTTCCGCGAATTCGTCGACGAAGGTCTGCGCCGTGTCGTGCTCCAGCAGCGCGTAGAGCGCGCCGAGCGGATCGTATTGCGCGTCGCCGGTCGCCTTGTCGATTTCATCGACGGTGATGACGGGATTCGCGTAACTGCCGTTGACGAGCGCGCCGAACACCTTGCCCGGCTTGGCATTGCGCCATTGCGACGACGCGCCCGAGAGAATCCAGCCCGCCGTGAGCGAACTCATCGCGACGTAATGGCAGGACGTGCCGAGCAGCCGCGCCAGTTGCTTCGCGAAATGCGTCTTGCCGATGCCCGGTTCCCCCAGCAGCAACATCGGCATCAGTTCGAGGCGATCGTCGGTTTCGAGACACAGCGCGATCTGCTTGCGGATATCGTCGAGCGGTTCGGCGAAGTTCGGCAGATTTTCCGCGAGATTGTCGATCGACGGCATGCGGTTCGGCTTGACGCAAAACCGCAGATTGCCGATCTTCAGCATCTTTTCGTAGGTGACGCGCAAAGCGTTGCTGGCGCCATCGGAAAGGTTGTTGAGCGCGGTGTCCACGTCGTCGAGACTGTAGACCTTGCTGAACGATGCCACCGCCAGTTCCTGTTTGACCACGGCCGTCGTCATGTCACACCCCGTCTTTTATATGGTCGACGAGTTCAGTGTATCGACGACAAAACCCCTTGCAAGCGAGCACTCGCGCGCGTCTGCTGCCAATTCGGGCCGATGCGGCGCTTAAGGGCGGCGAAAGGCGTGCGCGAGTATCATCGTCGGGTTCGGATCATGCTCATGGAGAACAGCGCTCGTGCCGGAGAAGCATTCAATGCAGAAAAGAACACGCATCGCCCGCGTTCAGCAGGCCTTGTTCGCGTCCTTCCTCGCCGCCAGTCACGCCGTCCTGGCGCAGGGCACCGCGCAGCCGGTGAACTGGGAATTGCAGGTCATTCGCGACGGCCAACAGATCGATTCGTTTTCCGCGACGACCAACGTCGGGCAAGCGAAAACCGACACGCATCACAACGTCGTGCAGAACCGCGTCGGCTGCGCGGATAAGCCTGCCGGCGACATCGACCTGCAACGCACGCTCACCGTCTCGCCGACGCACGCCAGCGCCGACGATGTCACGCTCGCCATCGACGCACAGGAAACGCTGGAAGACGACGCATCGCGCACGTCCACGTCCGGCTGCAAGGTGCCGCCGACGCCGCGACAGGTGAACGCGTCGCATCCGGGGCTCGTGCTGAAGCCGGGCGAATGGTCGCAATGGCCGATCATCGACAGCAATCCGTCGCTGACGTACCGGGTGCGCGCGAGCCTCGCCACGCCCGCAGTAACGCAGTGATCGAGCATTCGAGGCATGATGTAACCAGGCCGCCAAGACAACGAAAGCATGCGAAATCCAGAACATCTTCCGCCAGGTCCATCTTCCGGCTCAGCCGCGCCCGACTTCACGGCCGTGAGCTGGAATCTCCATAAGGGCCGTTCACCGCTCGGGCTGCGCGCCTGGAACGCGATGCAGCGCTGGGTGCAGACCACCAACGCGGACGTCTACTTCCTTCAGGAAGCGATGGCGCGCCGCATGCCGCAACCGATTCTCTCGAGCGGTTTCGGCAAGCCGCTGAATACGCCGCTCGACGACGTCTGGCATTGCCAGGCCACCGAAATCGCCACCGCGCTGGAATTGCAGATCGCGCTCGGACCGAACGTGTTCAAGCCGTCGTGGCGTCATGGGAATGCGATTTTGTCGCCGCATCCGCTGGATCTGTCCGGCCGATGGGATATCTCCGCGCATCGTTTCGAAAAGCGCGGCTTGCTGGTGGCGCGCGCGACCTTCGCCGGGCACGCGATCACGCTGCTGTGCGCGCATCTGGCGCTGACGCGCGCGGCGCGTCAGCGCCAGATGAACTGGATCGCGCACTGGATCGCGAAGGAAGCGCCCGATGGCCCGCTCGTGCTGGCCGGCGATTTCAACGACTGGCGCAACGATTCCGTGCCGCTGTTCCGCGAACTCGGCATGCACGAAGTCGCGACGATGCTCGGCGAATCCGGCCGCACGTTTCCGGCGTTCTCGCCCGCGCTCGCACTGGACAAGATGTTCGTGCGCGGCCTGAAACCGGTCGAATGGCTGGTGCCGACGCAGGACACGGCGTGGCTGTCCGATCACCTGCCGTATATGGCGCGGCTGCGCGTCGATCAGTAAAGCGCGTTATTTGAGCAGGGCTTCGAGCGCGTCGATGGAAACCGGCTTCGTCAGATGATGATCGAAGCCCGCCGCGAGCGCGTCCGCGCGATCGGCGTCGCTGCCGTAGCCGGTCATCGCGAGCATCAGCGCATGTTTGGTGACGTCGCGCTTGCGCATTTCGCGCGCGACTTCGAAGCCGTCCATGCCCGGCAAGCCGATGTCGAGCACCACGACATCCGGGCGGAAATCGTCGATCGATGCAAGCGCGCGCGGGCCGTCGTGCTCCGTGCGCACTTCGTGGCCCAGCGCTTCGAGCAGCATGCCCATCGCGAGGGCGGCATCGACGCTGTCGTCGACCAGCAGGATGCGGCGGTTCGGTGCGCCGCCGGTCGTATCGACGGTGGAGTTCATGCGTGTCCCCGTGGAAGGCAAGGCGCGGACCGGTATCGCACGGTTTTCGCACCTTTTTGAGATAGTCGGGCGGACTTTAGCATACGCCCGCCGATCGGAGAAAATCGGCCCAAAAATGACTGCGCAAGGCGGCGCGCGGCAGGTCTGCTAAGGTGATTCTTTCCCGGGTGCGATGCGCGCTTTCCGCCATGTTCGATCTTTTCGACGACCTTCCCCAACCCGATATCGACTGGCAGCCGGACTGGCTCGCCGCCGACGCCGCGTCCGACCTGATGGGCGCGCTCATCGCCGAAGTCGCCTGGCAGCAGGACACGATGGCGACGCCCGGCGGCCGCAAGCCGTTGCCGCACCTGACCGCATGGCAAGGCGAGCCGGACGCGGTCTACGTCTATTCGGGCATCCGCAACGTGCCGCAGCCGTGGACGCCCGCCGTCGCGCGTCTGCGCGATGCCGCGCGCGACGCCAGCGGCGCGCGCTTCAACAGCGTGCTGCTCAACCGTTATCGCGACGGGCAGGACAGCATGGGCTGGCACGCCGACAAGGAACGCGAGCTCGGCCCGGAGCCGGTGATCGCCTCGGTGAGTCTCGGCGCGACGCGCACGTTCGAGTTCCGCCACGCCCGCACGCAGGCGACGCACGCGCTGGCGCTCACGCACGGCAGCCTGCTCGTGATGCGCGGGCGCACGCAGCTCGAATGGATTCATCGCGTGCCGAAGCAGCCGGGCGCGCGCGGCGAGCGCATCAACCTGACGTTCCGCTGGGTCGATGCGTCGAAACGGAAGTGATCAGGGCCGTTTCGCGACGAAATCGATCTCCACGAGCGCATCGCGCGCCAGTCCCGTCACGCCGATGCACGTCCGCGCCGGCAGCGGCTTCGGCAGAAAATACGAGCGATAGACGGCGTTCATCGCGTCGTAATCGCGCTTGAATTCGGTCAGGAAGATGCGCACGCTCACCACGTTGTCGAGCGTCAGGCCGAGGCCGGTCAGCACCAGAATCAGGTTCTGCATCACGCGGCGGGTTTGCGCGGCGACGCCTTCGGGCAGCGGCGCGCTGTCGTCGTCAGGATCAGTCGGCATCTGGCCGGTGAGGAACACCCAGCCGTCGGCTTCGGCGGCGTGCGAGAACGGGCCGACGGGCGTCGGCGCGGCATCGATCATCGAAAATTTCGGCTGATGCGTCATGGCGTCTCCTTTTTGCTTGTGCGCTTCGTGTGCGTGCGAGCCGTACCTTAGCTCGTCAAAATGCACTGCGCGATGCCCGCGCCCCTTGCCGATCGACCGATACCTCACCGGAGCCCGCGATGCTGCCCCTCCTGACCGACGCCCTGATGCGCATGCTGTGCGCGGTGCTGGTCGGCTGCATCATCGGGATCGATCGCGATCTGCACGGCAAGCCGACCGGCATGAAGACGCTCGGCCTGGTGTCGCTCGGTTCGTGCATCGCGACGATGTGCGCGGTGAATTTCGCGTCCTGGCCGCTGCCCGACGAAGCGAACGTGTCGCGCGTCGTGCAGGGCATCGTGACGGGCATCGGCTTTCTGGGCGCGGGCGTGATCCTGAAGCATCCCGGCGACAAGCGCGTGCGCGGCCTGACCACGGCGGCGTCGATCTGGGTGACGGCCGCCGTCGGCGTGCTGTGCGGCATGGGCGTGTGGAGCCTCGCGCTCGGCGCGACGATCATGCTCATTCTGCTGCTGATGATCGGGCGCGTCGTGGAGAAGCGGCTGCGGCGGCGCTGGGAAAGCCAGTCGGACGCGCAACGCGCCGAAAGCGTCGGGATCGACGACGAAGCGTGACGCTCAGGCCAGCGCGTCTTCCACCGGCGACATCACGCGATTGCGGCCCGCGACTTTGGCCGCGTACAACAGGCCGTCGGCGCGCGCCATCATCGACGCGAGCGATTCCTGGCCGTCCCATTGCGCGATGCCCGCGCTGAAGGTGTAGTGCAGCGCGCCGCACGGCGTCGTCTCGACGGTTTCGCGCAGATGTTCGACCAGCGCGACGACCTTGGCGATATCGGCCGCGCCGCAAAACAGGCAAAACTCCTCGCCGCCGATACGCCCGAACGCCGCGCGCGCCGATGCGCGCCGCCACGATGCCCGCGAAATGCCGCAGCACGTCGTCGCCGGCGGCGTGGCCGAAGCGGTCGTTCACGCTCTTGAAATGATCGATGTCCACCACCGCGACGAACTCCTTCGCGCGCGCGAGCCGGTTCGTCGCCAGTTCGATAAACGCCTTGCGCGACAGCGCGCCGGTCAGATCGTCGAAGCGCGCGAGGCGTTCGAGCCGTTGCGACAGCCGGTCGTGCGCCATCATCACGAGACCGATGGACAGCGTCGGCAGCACCAGAATGCCGAGCGCGAGAAAGACGATCTGCATCGCGCCGGGTTGCAGCAGCGCGGTTTGCGCGGGCGGCACGATCAGATAGATCGAGCCGCGCACGATATATCCGATACCGCCGAGCGTCGCGCCGACCACGACGAACATGTAGTTGTAGCGCGGACGTTCCGGCGGGCGCGAGCTCAGGACGCGCCCGGCCATCGCCAGATCGAAGGCCGCATGGAATGCCGACACGATCACCACGCGCGCGTTCATGTCGGGATCGACATAGGTGTAATAGACGATGCCCGCCAGCACGAGCAGCCACATGCCCCAGCCGATCGCCCGCTGCGTCGCGCCGACTTGCACGCCGAAGAACGCGTTGCATCCCTCGAAGACGCGCAGCGACGTCGCCGCGATCAGCTGATTGGCCGCGACGATGCCGAGCCACGCGGGCACCACGCCCTGCATCGAAAACAGCACTAGCGACACGATGGCGATCACGTTCGCCCATATCCAGTGCGACACGCCTTCGATGACGTGCGGCCGCAGCGAAATCAGCGCGAAAATCGACAGAATGCTCGATAACGCGGTGACGACGAGGATACTGACGGGACTGAACATCGGCTCAAGTGTGGTTTCGGGTGCGCTCCTGCGAGCGCGAGGCGGGCCTCGTCAAAACATTCCGGATGCCAAATGGGTCACCGCGCGGTAACGGCGCGGTAAGCCGGCGTAAGACCCTGACACTGCTGAGGTAATAACGGCGCGCGCGTTTGGAACTTGAGGGAACTCGAGCCTCGAATCTACCGCGTCACGACTTACCAGCCGTGATGCTCATGCCAGCGCTGCTCGCGATGCATCTCATGCCGCCAGCGACGTTCGCGCCATTCGTGACGACGCCATTCGTGCTCGCGCCAGCGATCGTAACGCTCGCCGCCGTCGTAACCGTAGCCGTACGCGGGCGCTTGCGCGTAATACGCCGGCACACCGACGCCCACGGCGACATCGACATGCGCCGATGCGCTCGCCGACACCGCCAGCGCCGCGAGTCCCGCCAGTCCGACGACCGTACTCAGAAGTTTCGTTTTCATGTCGCTCTCTCCTTGCATCGGTGCGTCCGCATTGCTCGACGCGTTCGATGCAGTCTAAGAGGCGACTTCCGACACAAGTGATACGAGCGTGCCAGAAAGGTAACGTCAGGTAACGGTCAGGTCGGACGAAGCGAAGGCGTTCAGCGCACGCGCTTGCCGGTTTCGTCGATGACCACTTCGCCATCTTCCTTCGTGAACGGGCCTTGCTGCGGCGGCAGCAGATCGATCACCAGTTCCGACGGACGGCACAGGCGCGCGCCGTTCGGTGTATCGACGAACGGACGGTTGATGAGAATGGGATGCTCGATCATCGCGGCGATGAGCTGATCGTCCGAGAGCATCGGATCGTCGAGGCCGAGTTCGGCGTACGGCGTGCCTTTTTAGCGGATGGCATCGCGCACGGCGAGTCCCGAGCGCGCGATCAGCGACTTGAGCGTGTCGCGATCCGGCGGCGCGGTCAAATACTCGACGATGGTCGGCTCGACGCCCGCATTGCGTATCAGCGCGAGCGTATTGCGCGAGGTTCCGCACTTCGGGTTGTGATAGATGGTGACGGTCATGGCGCGATGTCCTTCGGTGTCGTGGGCTGCGTGATTCGCATTCTAGGGTGCGCGCGCGTTTGCGTGCAGAAGCGTGCAGCACGGCGACCTGACATCGCCGTCATGCGCGTGTCACGTTACCGACCCAAAGCACGCCGATGTTCGGGATTGTGCTATCCAATCGGCCGGACGCCGCCTATAACGGGAGTGTGCAGTGCGGCATGGCATCGTCGTGCGAATGAACTGCATACCTGTGAATCGG
The DNA here is from genome assembly GCF_001189365.1 of Candidatus Burkholderia verschuerenii. Lineage (GTDB taxonomy): Bacteria > Pseudomonadota > Gammaproteobacteria > Burkholderiales > Burkholderiaceae > Caballeronia > Caballeronia verschuerenii. Next base: position 14,843 of record NZ_LFJJ01000118.1, read on the forward strand.
CATGCCGGACGAAGACGACGCGTTGCCGCGTCCGGCCGAGAACCGACGTCATCACGTCTGCCGAAGCTTTCCCGCGCCCCGGCGTGGCACGCTTCCTGCGCCAGACGACTCGAACCAGCGAACCGCGCGTGTGTGGTCTTGTTCCGTGCCGCGCTTCCCCGTCGAAGGAGTCGAACATGAAAACACGTCTGATCAGCGCGGCTCTCGCCGCTACCTTGCTCACCGCTGCCGGCGTCGCATCCGCGCAGCAGATGTACTACCGCACCGCGCAAGTCCCGGGACAGGCCACGCCCGATACCTACAGCCAGACGCAGATGGATCAGGGTACGAACTCGACGATGCCGTCCGGCGATTCGTCGTATGGCGGCAGCTCGATGATGTCGCGCAGCGCCTCGGGCATGAGCGACAGCCCGTCGTCGATACCCTGCACGCGCGGACCGAACTGCAACCTCTTCTTCGGCCAGTAAGCGCCGTTCGGCGGCAACGGTTAGGATGAGTGGCGCGTCCGGCGACGTATCGGGCGCGCCTTTTCCCCTCTTGAGAAGACCGCCATGCAACGCGACGCATTCCTCGCCTTTCTTTCAAGCGAAGGGTTCAACGAAGTCGTGACCGTCACGCGCGATCCCAACGGTTCGCTCGACGTCCACACGCATCCGTTCGAAGCCAAGGCGCTCATCGTTCAGGGCGATCTCACGATCCGCTGCGGCGACGACTCGCGTCACTACGGCGTCGGCGACATTTTCCATCTGGCGAAAAACGTCGAGCACGACGAACAGTACGGGCCCAACGGCGTGAGTTATCTCGTCGAACGCAAGTAACTGCGTCATTCATTACACTCGATTGGCAGGCAGGCGCGGGTTTCGATCCGCGCTTGCCGCTTGTTGTGCGACGAGAGGAGACATATCGATGGCGACACGAAAAACGGCGCGGATACGCGCGGGCATCGGCGGATGGAATTTCGAGCCGTGGCACGGCACGTTCTACCCGAAGGATCTGACGCAGAAACGGGAACTCGAATACGCGAGCCGCGTGCTGACGAGCATCGAGGTGAACGGCACGTTCTACGGCTCGCAAAAGCCCGCGACCTTCGCGAAGTGGCGAGACGAGACACCGGACGATTTCGTGTTCTCGCTGAAGGCGCCGCGCTACGCAACGCATCGGCGGGTGCTGGCGGAAGCTGGCGATTCGATCGATCGTTTTTTCGCAAGCGGCGTGCTCGAATTGCAGGACAAGCTCGGCCCGATCAACTGGCAATTCGCGCCGACGAAGCAGTTCGATCCCGACGACTTCGCCGCGTTTCTGGATTTGCTACCAGCGAAGGTAGAGGGACGCGCGATCCAGCATGCGGTCGAAGTGCGCCACGAGAGCTTCGCGGATGCGGCATTCGTGAAGCTGCTGCGCAAGCATAAGGTGGCGGTCGTCGTCGCGGGCGATTCGAAGTATCCGCAGATTGCAGACGTGACCGCGCCGTTCGTGTACGCGCGCATCTTGGGCACGACGGAAAAGCAGAAGAGCGGCTACGCAAAAGCGGCGCTCGACCGATGGGCAACGCGCGCGCAGACGTGGGCGGCAGGCGGCGCACCGGAGGGTCTGGAGACGGTGTCGGAGTCGGCGGCAAAAGCGGTGACGCGCGATGTTTTCCTGTATGTGATCAGCGGCAACAAGGTGAGCAATCCGACGGCGGCGATGGGGTTGATCGAGCGCGTGGGGAAGACGAAATAGCGAACCAAGCCGCACCGAAGCGGCATGCCATATATTCGAAGCCCTAACCAAGGTTGGGCCGAATAACGATAAACGCGATGCCGCGTGAAAGTTCGTTTCGCAAATAACCTGTCGGTTGCGCAAGCGGGCCGGAGCAAACCAAAGTGGACCGATACGAAGTCAGGCGAGACAACACGGATCGCATGGGAGCCGTTCCCGCGCTGACCTACGATGACACTCGCTAGGTCCTGTTCACATTTAAGAGCGGCCCGAGCAGACACGATGGAGACAAAGGTGAGGTAGCTGTGGGCGAGTTTGTCATATCGAGTGGCGACGCGACGAAAATGCTTGATACGCTTAAAGAAGCGTTCAACGAGATTGCGCTTACGGTACAGGGCAC
>NZ_LFJJ01000119.1 GCF_001189365.1 Candidatus Burkholderia verschuerenii
TGAATGACTTCCGTGGCTCCTCGCCACTTACGGCGAACCACTTGAAGTTGCTGGCCGTGCAATGGATGCCATGGATACTCCATTGTGACGAGCTTCAATCGGTATGCTGAATGTTGTTTGGTTACAGCGCGAAACCGAGTTCGCGTTCTAGCGCTTGCACGCGCTGGCCGACGGCGGCGGCGGTCAGATGCTCGACGCGCGCGGCATCCGCGATGGAACCGCTATCGACGACCGCGATAAGACTTTGGAGAAAGCGCGTATCCAAAAGTTTTTCTTTGTGAGTCGAAATGATTCCATGCTATCTCTTTCGAAGTGGCGCTGCTAGGCTCAAGCTTCGAATCGACGCCATCACAGGAAACCGCATCATGCGCACCGCTTTTCATCTGGCCTATCACGTCCGCGACCTCGACGAATCGCGCGCTTTCTACGGCGGCCTGCTCGGCTGCGTCGAAGGACGCAGCACCGATACGTGGGTCGACTTCGATTTCTTCGGCCATCAGATTTCGTTGCATCTGGGCGAGCCGTTTCCGGTGACGAACACTGGCCGCGTCGGCGATCACATGGTGCCGATGCCGCATCTCGGGCTCGTCATGGGCATGACCGACTGGCGCACGCTCGCCGAGCGCCTGAGCGGCAGCACGATCGAATTCGTGATTCCGCCGAGCCTGCGCTTCGAAGGCGAGCCCGGCGAGCAGGCGACGATGTTCTTCCGCGATCCGTGCGGCAATCCGATCGAAGTGAAAGGCTTCGCGGATCTGGACAAGGTGTACGCGAAATGAAGAACGTGCTGCCTTTTATCGCGAATCCGGATTATTCGTTCGCCGCGCAATGGGTCGACGCGCTGCAGCGCGCGATGCCCGGCGAGCGCATCGTGCCGCTCGCCGAACTCGATGCGCAGACGCGCGCGACGTGCAAGGTCGCGATCGTCGCCAATCCGCGTCCGGAAGACTTGCGCGAACTGCCCGCGCTCGAATGGGTGCATAGCGTGTGGGCGGGCGTCGAGCGGATGATGCGCGATCTCGCCGACAGCGATCTCAAGATCGTCCGTCTGGTCGATCCGCAACTCGCCGACACGATGGCCGAAGCCGTGCTGGCGTGGACCTTGTATCTGCATCGCGACATGCCGCGCTACGCCGCGCAGCAGGCGCGCAAGCAATGGCAGGCGCACGACTACGTGCGTCCCGCGAAAAAGACGGTCGGTCTGCTCGGATTGGGCGCGCTCGGCGAAGCGGCGGCGCATCGGCTGTTGCAGGCGGGTTTCGGGGTGTGCGGATGGAGCCGGTCGCGCAAGGCAGTGGACGGCATCGACTGCTACGCGGGCGACGCCGAACTGCCCGCGATGCTGCGCCGGAGCGATATCCTCGTCTGCCTGCTGCCGCTGACGCCGCACACCACCGGTCTGCTGAACGCCGAGACGCTGGCGCATTTGCCCGCGAATGCATCGTTGATCAATTTCGCGCGCGGCCTGATCGTCGACGACGAATCGCTCAAGGCGGCGCTGGATCGCGCGGCGCTCGGCCACGCGGTGCTGGATGTTTTCGCCACCGAACCGCTGCCCGCCGATAGCTGGTACTGGGCGCATCCGCGCGTCACGGTGTTGCCGCACATCTCGGCGCCGACCGACCGCGAAACGGCGTCGGCCATCGTGGCGGACAACATCCGGCGTTATCGCGACAACGGCGCGATTCCGGAATGCGTCGACCGGACGCGCGGTTACTGATTAGCGCGAGGTGGTGGTCAGCATGTCGCGGGCGCTGTTGATCATGCCGTCGGCGATCTTGCCCGAGTCGATCTTGTAGGTGCCGTCGCGCAGGGAAGCCTTGATCGCCGCGACCTTGGCCACGTCGATGTCCGAGCCGTTAACCGCGCTCAGCGCCGACATCGACGACAGGTTCACGGTCGAGCTGGCCGCGCTGGTCTGCTGCACGGAGCCGACCGAGCCGGTGGCGTCGACGCTGCCGGTCGAGCGCGGTGCTTGGGTCTTGAGGATGCTGAGGGCCTGGCTGTTGCTGGAATCGATCTTCATGGTGTCTGTTCTCCGTCTGTTGATTTCTTTAACGGAGCGAGGTTTGAAATCTTCACCGTGCGGACGGGCAGCCAACAGTCGAAAATGGGGCCAGCATGGCGCGAAGCCTTGCTGGGCGGGCTTTCGAGGCGTTTGACACAAAGTGCAACAAAGTATTAGCAAGCGCACATTTGGCTATTTTCGGCTGAAATCGGCGCTTATACCGTCTGGCCGGTCGGCCATCGGAATCCTCTGAGCAGATGTCGAATCGCTCGTGTATTCTTTTGAGTCAGCCGAAATAATCGCGTGAAGCCCCTCAACTTCCGACAGGCCTATGCAGTCCGCATTGACCGTTGCCCATTACATCGACCCGGCAATCTTCGAACGCGAACAACGCACCGTCTTCCGGCGGCTCTGGCTGTTTGCCGGAATGCGCAGCGCACTGGCCGACCCCAATGCGTTCATCACGCGCAGCATCGGCGGGCTGCCGGTACTGCTGCAAAACTGCGATGGACAGATCCGCGCGTTCGCCAATCAATGTCCGCATCGGCTGATGCCGATTCAGAGCGAGCCTTTCGGGCAGGCGCGGATGGTCTGTCCGTATCACGGCTGGACCTTCGATCATGATGGCGCAGTGAAGGCGATTCCTTCCGAAGCGCGCCTCTACCAGTACGACGACGCCGAGCGGCAGTCGCTCTGCCTGCCGCGCTATGCGGTGGAGGAAGTCGGCGATCTGGTGTTCGTGAATCTGGCGAGCGAACCGATGCCGATCGAACAGTAGTTCTCCGCCGAGTTGCTGGAGCAGTTGCGCGACATGTCGGCACGCGAGCCGTCCATGTCGATCTCGAGGCGCGCTACAACTGGAAGCTGAACTACGAGAACGTGCTGGACTTCAATCACGTTCCGTATATTCACCCGAAGACGTTTCTGCCGCTGATGAGCAAGCGCACCGAAACGGGCGATCCATCGCCGGAACACGCGGTCGTGCCCGACACGCTCGTCGCGCAGAGCTTCGCCTCGCGGATGCCGCTGAAGATCCAGCGCTTTCCGTGGCACGACATGGTTCAGCGTTACGGCGAAGGCGACGAATACCACAACCTCTTTCTGTTCCCCAACGTCAACTTCATCTCGGTGGGTGGGCTCGTATTCCTCGTGCAGCAGTTCGATCCGCTCGCGCCGAATCGCACGCAGGTGCGCTTTACGCTGATGACCGCGAAGGAAAATCGGCGCATCGCGGCGCTACCCGCGATTTTGCGCGGCCATCTGCGCAGCGAGGTCGACGTGCTGTACGAAGATCTCGGCCATCTCGAAGCGCTGCAGGCCAATCTGCACGACGGCTCGCCACGCGTGCGGCACGGCCAGTACGAACAGCGTCTGATGTCCTTCGCTCGCGTCTACAAACAACTGCTCGACGGAGACACCGCATGACCGCGCGCACGGAGTTGTACTTGCTGGGATTCGGTGCCGCATTCGAAGAGATCGCGGCGGATCAGGCCGCTTATGCGCCCGATGCAACATGGCATCTGTGCGACGCGCGGACAGCGTTGCCAGCATCGCGCATACCGCGAACGCGATGCTGGAAGACATCCCCGACACGGCCATGGTTTTCGTCGCCGTGGATAGCAACGCGATCAATCACGCGCGGGTCGAGCTTTACGGGCCGGCGAAATTGCGCGGCGGCCGGATGGCTACGCTGGTGCATCCGAAGTCCTATGTCGCGCCGGATGCCCAGTTGGGCGACAACGTCTGGATCGCGCCCGGCACGAACATCGGCAGGCGCGGCAAGATCGGCAGCGACGTGCTGATCAATGCCGGCGCGCGCATCGACACGCAGGTGCAGATCGGCATGCATGGCTGGATCGGTGCGGGCGCGAGTATCGGCGCGGCGACGGAACTCGCCGCGCACTGCGTCCTGGGCGCCGATGTCCGTCTCGGCGCGGGGCTCACGATCGGCAAGTACTGCGTCATGACTCAGCCGGGCGTCTGGACGACGTCGCTGCCTTCGGGCACGTTCATCGAGCCTGGCTATACGACGCCCGCTCGGATGATCGGCGCCGGTTATACGTGGCAGGCGCGTCGCGCCTGAAAACGACACATCAAACCAGCGGCACGCTGAGTCCCGCGCTCTTCGCGCCTTCCGCGCGCAGCCATTGCGCGAACGCCTTCACGCCGTCGTCGTCGGCGTGCACGGCGGCAACATCGATCCAGTAGCCATACGGCCCGGTCGATTCCACGGCCGACAACATCGCCAGCGTGCCATCGCGCAATTCGTCGGCGATCATGCTGCGATCCACCACAGCGATGCCCGTGCCCGCGAGCGCCGCGTGAATCGCCTGATCGAGCGTGGAAAATTCGATGCCGCGTGGCTCGTACTCGCGCGGCAAACCCGCCGCATCGAGCCAGTCGGGCCACAGCGTGAGACGCGCATCGTTGTGCAGCACGTGCAGCGCGGGCAGGCGTGCCAGCAGCGCATCGAGCGGTTCGTCGGCGTACCGCGCCGCGCCGACCAGCACGTGACGCTCGATAAACAGAAAGTCCGAGCGCCGATCCGCCAGCGCTTCATAGCCAAAGCGGATGCTGAAATGCCGCTCGTCGGCGTCGTCCGTGCGCACGGACAGATCGACATCGGGCACCGCGCGCATGAACGAACCCAGACGCGGCGACAGCCAGCGCGTGGCGAACGTCGGCGGCGCGCATACGGTCAGACGCTTGCGCTCGCTCTTTCGGGACGACGACAGCGATCGCGTGACGCGCTCGATGGCATCGAAGGCATCGGCGATGCATTCGAGCAGGTCGCGGCCCTGCGCGGTCAGGCGAATGCCTTTGTGATCGCGATCGAACAGCCGCGTGCCGAGCGAGTCTTCCAGCAGGCGAATCTGCCGGCTGATCGCGCCCGGCGTCACGCACAGCGCGCTCACCGATTTATTGAAGCTCATATGCCGCGCGCTCTCCTCGAAGAAGCGCAACGCGGTCAGTGACGGCAGACGTCGCACGACAGGTCTCTCGATTTATCTTTTTGCCGGGCCGCAACGTCATTCGCGCGAGCGCGACGGCCATTCGCTGCGTCGCTGTTCGTCGATCTGCGTTTTGAGCCATTCACGAAACAGCGCGACGGGCGGCGAATCTTCCTGCCCGGTGCGCGTCACGATCCAGTACGACTGATGCCCTTCCACTTCGATATCGCTCAGCGGCACGAGCGAGCCTTGCCGCAATTCGCGCGTGATCATGTATCGATCGGCGATGGTCACGCCAAGGCCGTCCACCGCCGCGCTGATCGCGTGGTCGAGCAGATCGAACTCGTATCCCGCCGACAGATCGACATCCTCGATTTCCGCCGCCTTGAGCCAGTGATGCCACGTCTGATAACGATGATCGCTGCTCGCCAGCACATGCAGCAGCGTGCAGGCGGAGAGATCGGTGAGCGGCTCGGCGAGACCGCCGCGCACGGCCGGCGAACACACCGCGATATGCCGCTCGTGCATCAAAAGCTGATTGTCGAGGCCTTCCCATTCGCCGTTGCCCCAGCGGATCGCGCAATCGAGGGAGCCGGATTCGACCAGATCGTCCTTCAGGCTCGTGGTGAGGGAAATTTCCAGTTCGAGCGCGGCCGCGCGCAGTAACGGCAGGCGCGGCATCAGCCAGCGGCTGGTGAAGGTGGGCGGCGCGTTGATGCGCAGACGCTGCAGATGCGTCTTTTCCTGAATGCTGCGCACCGTGAGTTCGATGCGGTCGAACGACATCCGCAGCGCCTGCAACAGCAAACGCCCGGTAGGCGACAGTTCGAGATGATGATGCCGCCGCAACAGCAGCGCTTCGCCGAGTTGCGTTTCGAACTGGCGCACCTGACGACTCACCGCGCTCTGCGTGACGTGCAGCATTTCCGCCGCGCGCGTGAAGCTGCCGGTGTGGCCGGCCACCTCGAAAGCCCTCAACGCGTTCAGGGCGGGCATCTTTCGCTTCAACTCGATCTCCTTCCGCAGCGTTCGACGTGCGCATTTAACACGCATCCACGCCGGGGCACGCCGCTTTGCGGCAGCATTTTACGAATTTAGGCAAATTATGCCGCTTCGGCGCGCAAGGAGCGGCGTGATGTCCTTGCGCGCCGTGCGGATCAGACGGCAGCCAGTTCCGCCGGCTTCGACGCCTGCGCGCCGTTACCGTGCGCGTCTTCGAGAATCAGGTCGGCGCCCTTTTCGGCGACCATCATCGTCGGCGAGTTGATGTTGCCGGACGTGATGTTCGGGAAGATCGAGGCATCGACGATCCGCAAGCCGTCGATGCCATGCACGCGCAGACGCTCGTCGACGACGGACGTGGCCGCATCCGGACCCATCGCGCACGAACCGCACAGGTGATAGATCGAGCCCGACTGCTCGCGGAAGTAATCGAGCAGCGCTTCGTCGCTCGTCACGTCCGGTCCCGGCGAGATTTCCTCGGCGGTGATATTGCGCAGCGCGGCGCTGTTCATGACCTTGCGAACCAGTTTGCTGTCCTGCACCGCTTCGCGCAGATCCTTCTCCGTTGTCAGCGCGTTGATATGAATCTTCGCGGCGTCTTCCGCGCGGCCGGAGGCGATTTCGATCGAACCGCGGCTCGTCGGACGGCACGGGTTGAAGCACAGCAGGAAGCCCGAATACGGTTCCGGCTAGAGTTGCGCCTTGCTGCTCTTCGGAATGCGATACGACAGCGGATTGAAGTACAACTGCAGGTTCGGTTCCGCTTCGGCGGTATCGCCCTTGAAGAAACCGCCCGACTGATTCACGCTCATCGAAAGCGGGCCCTTGCGCGCCGTCAGATACTGCAACGCCGCCTTCACCTTGCCGAACAGCGGACGCAGTTCGTCGTTCAGCGTCTTCACCGTCGCGCGATAGTAGAAGCTCACGCACAGGTGATCCTGCAAGTTCTTGCCGACCGCCGGCAGTTCGTGCACGACCGGAATGCCGTGCTTCGCCAGCAAGGCGTGCTCGCCGAGACCGGACAGTTGCATCAGCTTCGGCGAATCCACCGCACCCGCCGACATAATCACTTCGCGCTTGGCGCGGAATTGCAGCGCTTCGCCCTTGCGCGATGCCTGCACGCCCATCGCGCGCTTGCCGTCGAACAGCACGCGACGCACCGTCACATTGCGCTCGATCCGCAGATTCTTGCGCGACAACGCCGGATGCAGATACTCGAAGCTGCTCGACGAACGCTCGCCGTTGCGCGCGTTCAGATCGTAGATGCCCGCGCCTTCGTAGTGCTCTCCGTTGAAGTCGCCGGTGAGCGGAAAGCCCGTCTGCCGCGCGCCTTCGACGAAGGTCCTGCAGATGGCGTGCGCGCCTTCCTTCATCGACGAAATGCGGATTTTGCCTTTCGAGCCGTGATACTTCGTGTCGCCCGCCGGATGCGATTCGAGCCGCTTGAAATACGGCAGCACGTCGCGGAAGCCCCAGCCGCGATTGCCCGCGCGCTCCCAGTCGTCGAAGTCGTGCGGCTGGCCGCGCATATAGATCATCGCGTTGATCGAGCCGGAACCGCCCTGCACCTTGCCGCGCGGGCAATAGAGCTGGCGGTTGTTCAGCTGCGCTTCGGGCTCGCTGTAATACATGTAGTTGTATTCAGGGTTGTAGTAGGTCTTGGTGAAACCCACCGGCACCTTGAACCAGAACGACGAGTCCGCGCCGCCTGCTTCGAGCAGGAGCACCGAATGCTGCCCCGACTCCGACAGACGATCCGCGAGAATGCAGCCCGCCGATCCCGCGCCCACGATGATGTAATCGAATTCCATGCTTGTTGCCTTCCGCCGCTTCGACGCGGCTCAACCGTAACTAGCCCTTGGCGGGCGTGAGGTCCTTCACGTCGAAGGGCTTCGATGCCTTGCAGATGCAGGCGCTGGCCGGTGTACGGCGTATGCGCGCGCACCACGTCCATGTTCAGCTCGACGCCCAGACCCGGCTCGTTCGACGGAATGATGTAGCCGTCTTTCCACTGGATCTTGGTCTTGAGCACCTCGGCGTGGAAACCGTCCCACGTGCCGATGCTTTCCTGAATCAGGAAGTTGGGCGAACACGCCGCGACCTGAATGCTCGCCGCGGCGCCGACCGGGCAGTTATAGAGATGCGGCGCGATCTGCGCGTAATGCACCTCGGCCATGCTGGCGATCTTCTTCGCTTCGAGAATGCCGCCGACGCGACCTACATTGAATTGCAGGATCGACGCGGCGCGCGTTTCCAGGAGACGCGAGAATTCGTACTTCGTCGTCAGACGCTCGCCCGCCGAAATAGGGATGCTGGTCTTGGCGGCGACTTGCGCCATCGCTTCTTCCTGACCCGGAGGAACGGGCTCTTCGAACCACAGCGGATCGTATTTTTCGAGGCGCTTGGCGAGACGAATGGCCGACGACGGCACCATTTGCCCGTGCGTGCCGAACAGAATGTCGGCCTTGCTGCCGACGGCTTCGCGCACCTTGCGGCAGAGCAGTTCGCAACGGTCCAGCACTTCCAGCGACACCTGATGGCCCGAATACGCCGTGTACGGACCGGCCGGATCGAACTTCACCGCGGTGAAGCCGAACTCCACGTTCTGCACGGCGCATTCGGCGGCGAGATCGGCGTCCTCGTAGTCGTATTCGCCGCGCGCGTTCTTCGGATACAGATACGTGTACGAACGCAGACGCTCGTGCACGCGGCCGCCCAGCAGTTCATAGACGGGCTTGTTCGCCGCCTTGCCGATGATGTCCCAGCACGCCATTTCCAGGCCGCTGGCGACGCCCATCATCGTGAGATCAGGGCGCTGCGTGAAGCCGCTCGAATACGTTTCGCGGAAGAAGCGTTCGACATGATGCGGATCGTGGCCGAGCAGATAGCGTTCGAACACGTCTTCGATGATCGACGTCATCGCTTTCGGATGGAACGTCGCGGAATAGATCTCGCCGACGCCTTCGATGCCGCAATCCGTGCGCAGCTTGACGAAGATCCAGTATATGCCGCCGACGTGCGGCGGCGGAACAGCGACGACGTATGTTTCGAGCGAAGCGATTTTCATGCTTGAGCCTGTTTCTTGAGTCGATGTGTGAAGACGATCGCCGCCACGCCGCCGAGCGCGGACATGAAGGCGATATAACCGAAGTACAGCTGATAGCCGTGCACGCCCGGATAGTGCTGCGTCAGATAACCGTTGATGAGCGGCAACACCGCATCCGGCGAATAGCCGAGCACGGACACGAGACCGATCGCGAGACCCATGATTTCGGCGGGCACCTTGCACTGATCGAGCAGCGACCAGTAGAGACCGCGAATCGCGTAGGTCATGATGCCGATGAACAGCACGACGGCCGCGATGATCCAGTTATTGGCGATAGCCGGCGCGACCATCAGCACGAGCAGCGCTGCGGCCGCTGCGAACAGCGCGAAAATCAGGACGGAGGTTTTCGAAAAGCGATCGCCGAGAAGGCCGCCACCAATGCCGCCGACCGGGTGCATCCACAACTTCAGCGTGGTGATGAAACCCGCCGCGACGACGGAAAGACCAATTTCCTTCTCGTGCAAATAGGCGGAAAAGCTGTACGTCGCCCAGAACACCTGATAGCCGCAGAACACGATGCCCGCGAGCAGCAGCAATTGCGGATTCTTCAGCAGCGTGCCGAGATCGCGGATCACGTTGCGCTTTTCGCGCTTCGTTTCAGCGGCTTGCGCGCCTTGCGGATCGCGCACCAGACCGAGCACGACGCCCAGGAAAATGCACAGGAACGCGTACATATAGACGACGAGGCGGAAACCGTGAACGTTGTCGTCGCCGTGACGGTTCGTGGCCCACGCGAACAGCGAAATCGCGATGGTCGCGAGCAGCGCCTCGATAAGGCCGCGTCCGCCGTCGAGCAAGCCGAAGAAGCGGCCTTGCTCGTCGCTGCCGGCGATCATCTGCACGCGCTTGATGATCGCGGCCCAGAACGTCAGACCGGTCGTCAAACCCCACGAACCGAAGATCACGATCAGCGCGGTAAAAGACGGCGCCGTCGAATACCAGAGCCCGAGCGCGCCCGTCGCGATCAGCGAAAAGCTGATCAGCACGCGCGGCTTCACACGGTCGGCGAGCCAGCCGCTCGGCAGATAGCAGATCAGAAACAGCGTGCCGAGCGCGGAATACAGATAGCCGAGTTGCTCTTCGGTGATGTGGAACACTTCCAGCATCGTCGGCTGATACACCTGCCGCAGATAAAGAATCGGATAGATCGCGCCGGCGGCGATCACCAGCAGCGCAAGCTGCATATAGCGAGCGGAGCGCGCGTTGTCACGCGACTCGACCGCCACGCCGGAAGTGGATTGAACGGGTTTGGACGACACGGAGGTGCTCCTGAAAGACATCGGCGCGATGCTTGCGCCTTCTTCTTGTTATTGGCTTGGATAAAAAAAGGCCACGCCGTCGATGGACGGCGCGGCGGGGTGAACATCAATACTTCATCACGACCAGACGCGTCTGCGTGAATTCGAGCATGCCGTGCTTGCCGTCGCCGCCGCCGATGCCGGAGCGTTTCCAGCCCGCGTGGAAGCCCTGATACGGATCGGCCGGCGTGCGGTTGATGTACAACTCGCCCGCTTCGATCGAATTGGCGACCTTCATCGCGGTGCGATAGTTCTCGGTGTACAGCACCGACGACAAACCGAACTGGTGATCGTTGGCAAGCGCGATGGCTTCGTCGATCGTGCCGTACTTGAGCACGGCGAGCACCGGGCCGAAGGTTTCTTCCTGCACGACTTCCATGTCCTGACGGCAGTTCGACAGCAGCGTCGGCGGATAGAAAAAGCCCTCGCGGCTCGGCACTTCGCCGCCGGTTTCGAGCGTCGCGCCCGCCTCGACCGCGCGGCGCACCATCGCGTGGATGCCGTCGCGCGACGACTTGTTCACGAGCGGTCCCATGAACGCCGCGTCTTCCTCGCGATCGCCGATCTTCTTCGCGAGCATCTGCTCCTTCAGCAGCGCGACGAACTCGTCGTGGATGCTTTCGTGCACGTAGACGCGTTCGATCGCCGTGCAAAGCTGGCCCGTATGCGTGAGCTTCGCTTCGATGCGACCAATTCGCGCGCCGCCTTCTGCAGATCCCCATCCGGCTCGACGATGGCGGGCGTCTTGCCGCCCAGTTCCAGCGACGGCTTGGCGATATTCGCCTTGCAGTATTCGAGCACCTTGCGGCCCGCGTTGACGCTGCCCGTCAGCGTGATCATGCCGACCGCCGGATGCGTGCAGACGGCTTCGGCCGTCTCGTGATCCATCGCGAGAATGTTGACGACGCCGGCCGGCAGCGCGGCGCGTTCGACGGCGCGCGCCATGGCGAACGCGGACAGCGGCGAGTTGTTGCTCGGACGCACGACGACCGTGTTGCCCGCGATCAGCGCCGGCGCAATCTTGCGCATCAGCGTGTAGATCGGGAAATTGAAAGGAATCAGGCACGCGACGACGCCGATCGGCTCGCGATGCAGCACGAGGTTTTCGCCGGGCGTATCGCTCGGAATCACTTCGCCTTCGATACGGCGCGCCCATTCGGCGTGATATTCGGTGATTTGCGCGGCGTAGAAGGCTTCGCCGCTGGCATCGGCGAGCGCCTTGCCGGATTCCTTCGCCAGCGCCGCGCCGATCTCGCCCTTCGCCTCGACGATGGCGGCGGCCAGCCGGCGCATATGCTCCGCGCGCTCGACGGCGGTCAGCGCGCGCCACGCACGCTGCGCGGCCTGCGCCTGCTCGACGGCCGCGATGGCCTGCTCGCGCGACGCGTTGTGGACCTGGCCGATCACCTCTTCGGTGGCGGGATTCAGGATGGCGGTGACCGAGTCGTTCGCGGGCTCGATGAAACGGCCGTTCGCGAAATTACGTTCTTGCTTCATGCTGTGCGGGCTCCTTTATCGCTTGCCGGCCGGCCCCGCGGGCGTCTGCGTACGACTGTTCGTGCGGGTGCGGCAACCGGTCCACTTGCGTTCAGGCAGATTCTTCCAAGCGTCGCGCTGCAACGACAAGCGAAGAATTCTCCGGGCAAACATTCATAAAACTCACGATCCGGGCGTCAGCGGAGACGATTGCGCTCGCCCGTCCGATCACGCACAATCCGCCGCTCGACGATCGTCCGCGCATCGCGAAGATGTTTTGACATCCTCAGAATCGACTACAACTATTTGAGATTTCATGAGAATCAAGGCCATTTTGTGCGCGGCGCTGGTCTGCGCTCCGTTGTCCGTCTTTGCCCAGAGCAGCGTCACGCTGTACGGCGTGCTCGATGAAGGCTTCGACTACACGAGCAATGTCGGTGGCAACAAAAATTACAAACTGTCGAGCGGCTATGCATCGGGCAGCCGCTGGGGCATGCGCGGCGTCGAGGATCTCGGCGGTGGCACGAAAGCGGTGTTTCAGCTCGAAAGCGGCGTGAACGTCAGCAACGGCGCGGCGGGTCAAGGTGCCCGCATGTTCGGACGTCAGGCGTATGTGGGCATGCAGAACGCCAACTTCGGCACGGTGACGCTCGGCCGTCAGTACGATTCCGTGGTCGACTATCTCGCGTCGACGACCGCCAACGGCAACTTCGCGGGCTATCTGTTCGCCCATCCGTTCGACAACGACAACACCGACAACTCGTTCCGCGTGAACAACACGGTGAAGTACGCGAGCCCGTCGTTCGGCGGCTTCAAGTTCGGCGGCACGTACAGCTTCAGTAACGGCGCGAGCTTCGCGGACAATCGCGTGTACAGCGTGGGCGCGTCGTATTCGAACGGCGGCCTGCTGGCGGGCGCGGCGTACATGCGTGCGGATAACCCCGGCATGAACGCGACGGGCGCGATCGCGGCCAACGATGCGAGCTTTATCGCGGAGCGCATGCAGGTCTTCGGCGCGGGCGTGAACTACACGTTCGGTCCGGCGACGGCGGGCTTCGCATATACGAATTCGAGTTATGCGAATCCGAAGGGCAACGGCTATATCGGCGTGCCGCTCGATAACGGCACGGCGCTTAAGAACGTCAAGTACCAGAACTTCGAAGTCAGCGGCAAGTATCAGTTCACGCCGGCGTTCTTCGTGGGCGGCCAATACGTCTACTCGATCGAAACCTACGATGCCGATTCCGGCACGGTCAAGCCGCGCATCCACTCGGCCGGTCTGATGGCGGATTACTTCCTGTCGAAGCGCACGGACGTCTACTTGCAGACCGTGTATCAGAAGATCGCGGGCAAGTCGACCGATTCGGTGATGGATCAGGCGTATATCCCGGGCGCGCAAGGTGTGTCGTCGAATTCGAATCAGTTTGTGGCGCGGGTGGCGTTGCGTCACGCGTTCTAAATACAGTTCAAATGTATGAAAAGCGAACCGCCGTGTTGGCCTATCGCCGCACGCCGGTTCGCTTTCTTTCATCGTTTCGATCGACCCTCTCGGCATTGCTTCGCGATCCGCAATGTCGAGTCATCCGAAGCACATTTCGCCGCCCTTCCCGCTACATTGTTCGATAGCGCACACAAGAAAAACGATTAGGCATACGAGGCTTTTTCACATCGCCTAATGTCCTCTTGCAGCTACAAGAAAACGTTTGCGACGAGGGACACGATGAGAGACGGCCTTGCAGGTCCGGACAGGCTGTGGCCTGCCGTGCTGTTCGCGTTACTGCTCCTTCCCGCGCCCGGCTTCGCGCAAGCGAATCTCAACGCGCGCTCCTTCACGGATCTGGACGATACGTCCGACGCCTCCAGCGACAACTCCTCCGTCTCGACATCGGGCGGACTGACGTCGATCCTGCAACGGCTCTCCTGCGCCTACGGGCTGAATCCCGGCGGCAATTCCGCGTCGATCTCGCTCAGCGCGCAGATGGCGAGCTACAGAATCTTCAATCCGTCGACCAATGCGTTCGATCAGGTTTCGATGCGCTCCTACAACGGCTGCCCGTCGGGACCGACCATCAGCATCAAGCCGGGCGCGACGCTCAGGCTCAAGCTGTTCAACAATCTGCCGGTCGAGACGGCGACCACCTGTCCGCCCGACGCCGCGCACAACACGCCGCACTGCTTCAACACGACGAATATCCACACGCACGGGCTACACGTTTCGCCGTCGGATTCAGCGGACAACATCTTCGTCGAAGTGCCGCCGAGCCCGAAGCGAAACGCGAGCTTCCATCAGTATGTCTATGAACTTCCGGCGGATCATCCGTCAGGGACGTTCTGGTATCACGCGCATCTGCACGGCTCGACGGCCATCGACGTCGCGAGCGGCATGGCGGGCGTACTGATCGTGCGCGGTTCGCGGCCGGCGCGTTCCGGTGCGAAACCCGGCAGCGCGGATATCGACACGATCCTGCATCGCCGGCTGCTGGCGCTGCCCTTGCGCGAACACGTCATGCTGTTCCAGCAGATCGAATACGGCTGCTTCGACAGCGCGACATCGACCGCGCCGCTCGTCGATACGACGACCTACGAATGGACCTGCCCGTCCGGCAGCACCGGCAAGATTCGCGGCTACGACAATCAGCTCAGCTTCTTGCCGGACAAGCGGCCCGGCCAGCCGGCGAACGCGCTCAATTCGACGTGGATCATTTCGGGCCGCTATACGCAAATCAACGGCGTCGTGCAGCCGCTGTTTCCGAGCGCGGCTGGCTTCGTGCCGGCGGGCGATATCCGCCGCCTGCGGATGGTGCACGGTGGCAACCGCGACACCATCAACGTGAAGATCGTGCGGGCGAATCTTTCGGCGCTCGGCCTTGCCGATTCGACCTCGCTCAGCGCCGCGCAAGTGAACACCGCCGCGACCGCCGCGACCAACGCGCTCGCCGGCGACCGTACCAAGTCATCGCAAGTGACGACGCTCGACCGGATTTGCAGCGGCGAAACGGTCACGCAACTGGAATTCGCCGAAGACGGCATCACGCTGCAATCGATGATCGAGAAAAACGTCAACACGATGAACCCCGGCTACCGCAGCGATGTGCTGGTGGCGTTTCCGTCGCCGGGACTGTATTGCATACTCGACGAAGCGGCGGCCGCCTCCGCGACCATCAACTTCCTCCCGAACGCGATGAAGGTGAAGGATCGGCGGTTGTTGTCGTTCGCGCGCGTCGGTCCGGGCGTGAATCTTCCGAACACGACGGTCGGCAACCACACGCGTTACTGGCAATACATCCGCGATCAGCTGGTGGCGGCGAATCCGGCGCTGCCGTTCCAGGCGAAGACCGATCTGACGTCGCTCAAGCTGACCGCGTTCGCGCCGACCATTCCCGTCGATCGCGCGGCCGACGAAACCGTCAAGACCGGCTTCGAGATCGATCCTACGGTGACGCCGCCGACCTTCACCGTCAACGGTTCCGCCTACAATCCGAGCAATGCGCCGATCCCCGGGACGCTCGGCGATGTCGCGGAGTGGAGCATCAAGGCGAACCCGATCGCCACGCATGTGTTCCATATCCACACCAATCCGTTCCAGATCGTCGATATCTTCAACGGCGCGCAGGCGTCGGTGTTCGCCGATTCGGGCGACGGATGTTCGCAGGCGGAACTCGGCACCGGCGACACCGAGTACTGTCATCTGAAGGGCGTGGTCCGCGATACGGTGTTCATCAAGCCCAATTACACGGTGATCATGAAGACGGCGTATCAGGATTACACCGGCAAGTTCGTGATGCACTGTCATATCCTCGATCACGAGGATCGCGGCATGATGGCCGCGGTGCAGATCAAGACGAGCGCGGGCGCGGCGCTGGATCGACTGAGCGCGCCGTTTACCGCCGTATCGAAAGACGCCGGCCGATGGCTCGCCCGCCTGCGCGGCAAGAGCGAAGCGCAGATCGCGCTCGAGGCGTCGCTGTGTTCCGCCCGCGACTTCGGATCGCGCTAACGCACGTTTCTCCGCCCGCCCATCAACGCCCGCGCATTCGTCGCGGGCGTTCGTCTTTGTAGCGACCGGCAAGATTGACCGGCCGCGTCGAACTCATTCAAACGTTAGCAAACGTTTCGCTAAAGGTTTTATTAAGCGCTTCCGTTAACAGAGTTGAAACCAGACACCCACGCGTGCTTGCGACCCCGAACCGAGCTTCGGCAAGAGCGCGCCTGCATCCCTCCTGAGGACACTCTCGCAATGAAGAAGTTGTTGATCGCTGTCGCGGCAAGCATCGCCGCGCTTTCCGCTCCCCTCGTGCACGCTCGCGAAGTCTACGGACAGATCGGCACCGAAGGCGTCGGCATCGGCTACTCGGAACCGCTCGGCACGCATGACAATATCCGCGCCGAATTCAACGGATTCAGCTTTTCGCATAGTTTCGACGCCGGTCAACTGCATTACGACGGCACCGCGCACATCTACCACGGCGGCCTGTATCTCGACTTCTTCCCGGCGCCGAACACGATCGGCTTTCGCCTGACGGCGGGCGCCCTGATCGGCGGCGATCACGTCGATGCGACCGCGACCAGCCTGACCAGCACGTACACGTACAACGGCACGACCTACTCCACGCTCGGCGAGAACATCCACGCGAAGGCGCGCTTCCCGACGGTGCGTCCGTATATCGGCATCGGCTTCGGCCACACGCCGGTGGCGGCGAAGGGCTTCTCGGCCTTCTTCGACGCGGGCGTCGCGTTCGGCCGTCCGACCATCGACCAGTTCGACGTGCCGGCAAATATCGTCGCGGCAGTCAGTCAGACCGCCGTCGACCAGCAGAAACAGGATTTGCAGGGCAAGGCGGACAAGCTGCGCTTCTACCCGATCGTCAAGGTCGGTGTGACGTACAGCTTCTAAGCTCGGCTTTCCGGCCCGCAACACTTCGGTTGCGGGCTTTTTTGCGTTTACGACCCCGCGCGTTCGAATTGCGGTAGGGATGTCCATTACTGAACACCCCCCGCACAGATCCCGGCGTGCCCAATTTAGGCACCGGGCTCCTACCTTGAGTGCTTGACGACAAAGCGCCGATCAGGCCATGGATGAAGAATG
>NZ_LFJJ01000120.1 GCF_001189365.1 Candidatus Burkholderia verschuerenii
CATCGGCGAAGTTCCAAACTCCCAGGAAACCATTCAGATCAATATTGCTTCTGGGAGTTCTGGGAAACACGATCTTCCGGCGGCCCCTTGCCACCCTTGACTTCGACTAATTCTGAAGGGCCGACTATGTAATATGGAGAAACAAACTGTTACGTCTGACAAATGTTTATTTCATCATAAGAAATGGCAAATGCACGTCAGTATTGCCGTTCCCGGATTCGCGGTTTAACTTGAACGGCCCAAAAAAATTTTCGGAGGCTGCTGTGTCCTACCTGTTACTCGTCGTCGAACCGGTCGAACAACGTGCCTCGCGCACGCAGGAAGAGGGTCGTGAGGCGTATCGCCAAATGGGCGAATTCGCCGATGGATTAAGGGCGCGCGGGCTATTACAGGCATGTGAATCGCTCACGTCTCTAAAGGATGCGACACGCGTCGCGGGTACGAATGATGCGCTTCGGATCACCGATGGCCCCTTCGCGGAGGCCAAGGAGATGATCGGTGGATTTTTCCTGCTTTCTTGCGAAAGCCGGGAGGAAGCGGTCGCAATTGCCGCAGAATGTCCCGCCGCGAACTGGTGCACGATCGAAGTCAGGAAGATCGGCCCCTGCTACTTTTGATATGGTGTTTTCCCGGTATCGGTAATTTCGTGACGCTTTTCTTAACGGCCGTTCGTCGTTAAATTGTGGGTTCTACGCAGGAAAACTGATGCGGCAAGTAATCGATGCCGCGTTTTTTGCCCACGGAGGACAGACACCATGCATAAGCAGATTTTCGTGAATCTGCCGGTCGGCGATTTGAAGCGCTCAATGACTTTCTTCAAGTCGCTCGGCATGAGTTTCAACGCGGCATTTACCAATGACGATGCAGCGTGTCTCGTCATCGGCGAAAACATCTACGCGATGCTGCTCGTCGAAAAGTTTTTTCAGACCTTCACCGCCAAGCCGATAGTCGATGCCCATCAGGCCACCGAAACATTGGTCTGCCTGTCGTGCGAAAGCAGGGCGGAAGTGGACGATCTCGTCGCCCGCGCGATCGCCGCGGGCGGACGCGCGCCGCGCGAGCCGCAGGATCACGGCTTTATGTATGCGCACGGCTTCGAGGACCTCGACGGCCATATCTGGGAACTGGTGCATATGAATCCGGAAGCGGCATGAGCGCCGGTGCGGTGCCGGCGAAAGACGCGCAGGAAGCGGCGCGCCGGGCCATCGACGCGGTCTGGCGGATCGAGTCGGCCAAGGTGATCGCAAGCGTTGCGCGCGTGGTGCGCGATGTCGCGCTCGCCGAGGAACTGGCGCAGGATGCCTTCGTCTCCGCGCTCGAGCATTGGGGGGCGCGGCGGGCGTGCCGGACAAGCCGGGAGCGTGGCTCATGACGACCGCGAAAAACAAGACACTCGACCGCTTGCGGCAGCACGCGCTGCACACGCGCAAGCACGAAGAACTCGGGCGCGACATGGACGCGCAGGAAATGCACGTCACGCCCGATTTCGTCGACGCACTCGATGCCGCGCGCGAAGACGATATCGGCGACGATCTGCTGCGGCTGATTTTCACGGCGTGCCATCCCGTGTTGTCGCTCGATGCGCGCGCGGCGCTGACCTTGCGGCTGATCGGCGGCCTCACGACCGATGAAATCGCGCGGGCGTTTCTCGTCCCGGAGCCGACCATCGCGCAGCGCATCGTGCGCGCGAAAAAGACACTGTCGGCATCGCGCGTTCCGTTCGAAGTCCCGAAGGCCGACGAGCGCGTGGCGCGGCTCGCGTCGGTGCTCGAAGTCATCTATCTGATTTTCAACGAAGGCTATGCCGCGACGCTCGGCGACGACTGGATGCGTCCGGCGCTCTGCGAGGATGCGCTGCGCTTCGGCCGCATTCTGGCCGAGTTGATGCCTGAAGAAAGCGAAGTGCACGGTCTCGTCGCGTTGATGGAAATTCAGGCTTCGCGGACGAGGGCGCGCGTGGACCGGCAAGGGCGTCCGGTGCTGTTGCCGGACCAGGATCGCAGCCGCTGGGATCCGCTTTTGATCCGGCGCGGCCTGACAGCGTTGTCGCGCGCCGAACGGCTCGGCGGCGCGCGCGGGCCGTGTACGCACTGCAGGCGGCGCTGGCGGCGTGCCACACGCGTGCATCGAGCGCGGCGGATACGGACTGGCAACTGATCGTCGTGCTGTACGACGCGCTGATGCAGGTCGCGGCGACGCCCGTGGTCGCGCTGAATCGCGCGGTCGCCGTGAGCATGGCGTACGGGCCGCAACCGGCGCTCGATATCGTCGATGCGCTCGCCGATTCGCCGACGCTGAAGCATTACCACTGGCTGCCGAGCGTGCGCGCGGATTTGCTCGCGCGACTCGGACGAAAGGACGAAGCGCGCGCGGAATTCGAACGCGCCGCCGATTAGCGATATTTTTGTAGCTGCCCACATACCGTCAACCTCCGCTCAAGTCCAAGCCACATGCACTCGATCCAGATTCCTGTCCAGCTGATAAGCCGCGCTGATCAACGCCAGGTGCGTCAGCGCCTGCGGAAAATTCCAGAGCGCCTCGCCGCTGATCGCGACTTCCTCGGAGAACAGGCCCAGATGATTCGCGTACGCGAGCATCTTCTCGAACACGAGTCGGCCTTCATCGACGCGACCGGAGCGCGCCAACGCTTCCGCGTACCAGAACGAGCACGCGGAAAAACCGCCTTCCATGCCCGGCAAGCCGTCGAGCGTCGAACCGCGCGTATAGCGAAAAATCAACGGATCGACGCGCAGTTCGCGGCCGATCGCATCGAGCGTGCCGATCCAGCGCGGATCCTTCGGGCCGATGAAGCGCACCAGCGGCATCATCAACGCCGATGCATCGAGCGTCTTCGAGCCGGGCGTCTGCACGAAGGATTGCAACTCGCTATTCCAGAACTGCTCATGGATATCCGCGTGAATCTCGTCTCGCGTCTTGAACCACGAAGCCAGCGGCGCGGGCAGCGAACGCTTTTCGGCGAGGCGCAACGCGCGATCCACCGTGACCCAGCACATCAAACGCGAATGCAGCAGCGGCCGCGTGCCATTGCGAAATTCCCATATGCCGTGATCGGCTTCGCGCCAGTGCTCGACCACGTAATCGACTGTGCGTGTGACGTGACGCCAGCCGTCGTATGAGATCGCCGCGCCGTACTTGTTGTAGAGATAGACCGAATCGAGAAGCGCGCCGTAGACGTCGAGTTGAGTCTGTCCGCGTGCATCGTTGCCGACGAGCATCTCGCCCGCGGAGCATCCGCCGAGGCTGTCGAGCGTGGTTTCGGCGAGCGTGTCTTCGCCATCGACGGCATACATCACATGCAGCGAGCCGTCGGAACTGCAATCGCGGCTGCGTTCGGCGATCCATTTGCCGAAGCGCTCCGCCTCGCCCGTGTAGCCGAGCCGGAGCAACGCATAGACGGAGAACGCGGCGTCGCGAATCCAGGTGAAGCGATAGTCCCAGCGACGCGAGCCGTCCGGCGCTTCGGGCAAACCGAATGTCGGCGCGGCGACGATCGCGCCGAACTCGTCGGAGCTCAACAGCTTCAATGTCAGCGCGGAGCGCATCACGACTTCGCGATAACGGCCGCGATACGTCGAACGCGACGACCATTCTTTCCAGTAGTCGATATCGTCTCGTGCAAGATCGTGTCGACATCATCGGTCAGCGTGCGGATCGAATCGGATGCGCCGAACGTGAAGCGGATCGAATCGCCCTCTTTCAGATCGAGCGATGCACGGGCGATGCCGTCATCTATATCGAGCGGCACATTTGCGATGAGACTCACCGCTTGACGCGCATCGTCAGGCACGAACTCGACGCCCTTCTCCACGGCATGCGCGCGATGCGCCGTGCGCGCGTAGTCGAAGCGCGGCTCGCAGCGCATATCGAGCGTCATGCGTCCGTACACGATGCGCACGATACGCATCACGCAATTAGGCACCGCGTCCACGCGCGCGTCGTTCGATGGCACGGGCATCAGATCGAGCAGTTCGCACACGCCCTCGTCCGTCATGAAACGCGTGAGCAGCACGTTGGTCTCGGGCAGATACATCTGCTTGACGTTGGCATTGACATCGCGCGGCGCGATCGAGAACGAGCCGCCGCGCGTTTCATCGAGCAAGGCGGCGAAAAGCGTCGGCGAATCGATGCGCGGATAGCACATGAAGTCGATCGAGCCGCGCAAGGATACGAGCGCGGCAGTCTTCATGTTGCCGATCATTCCGCGCGCATCGACCGGCAAGGCGGCGGGCGGAACCTGATGAGACGCGTAACCCATGACGATGCGCTCCGGAGCGGCACGCGCCTCGTGTTGCATCGAACGGGCGCGCGTTGCGTGGCTGTGGACAGTGTCCGGAACGCGAGCAAATGCTATTCCTGTCGGCCATCAGCAAAAGACAAATGGTCGACGTCACGCTATATTTCAGCGCTAGCGCGCGGCGGTCTGCGCGTCCGGGCCCGATGCCGGCGTCATCGCGTTGACGGTGTTCGCATCGAATGCGGGCGCGCTCGCGGCGTTTTGGGCAAGCGCTTCGCTGTTGGGCGGCGTGATTTCCGCGTGATGCCCCGACTTGCCGAAGCTCGCGATATACACCACGGCGAACACGGCGACGCCGACCAGAACGGCCAGCACTGCAACTCCGGATGACTTTTGCCTCATCTACACTCCCGATCGGATACGATGAGCCGGCTCGTGTTGCCCGGCACGTTTCCCGATGGTATCAGCGCGTCTTCGTGATGACCGTGTGACGCCGCGCATTGACCGCAAACCTGCATCGAACGACAAAACGAATCGAAGGAGAAAACCCATGCACGCCGTTGCGGCATTCAACCTGATGCTTATCGCGCTGGTCGCGATCATCGTGCTCGAAGTGCTCGCCAAACGCCTGCGCCTGCCGCCTGCCGCCGCGTTGCTGGTCGGCGGCGTCGCGATGGCTTTCGTGCCCGGCTTGCCGCGTTTCGAACTCGATCCCGAACTCGTGCTCGTCGTCTTTCTGCCGCCGCTGCTGATGTACGGCGCGTATTTTTTCGTGTGGGACGACTTCAAGCGCAATCTGAGCGGCATTCTGCTGCTCGCGATCGGCGCGGTGGCATTCACCACGTTTGCGGTAGGCGTCGCGGTGCATTGCGTGGTGCCGGATTTGCCGTGGGCCGCGTGCTTCGCGCTCGGCGCGGTCGTATCGCCGCCCGATGCCGTCGCCGCCAAAGCGGTGCTCGAACGCGTTGCGCTGCCGCGCCGGCTGATGGTGCTGCTCGAAGGCGAAAGCCTGCTCAACGATGCCGCCGGTCTCGTGCTGTTCCGCTTTGCGGTCGTGGCGGCGCTGAGCGGCGTCTTCAGCGCGCCGCGCGCGATCGGCAGTTTCGCGTTGCTCGCGGTGAGCGGCGTGGTGGTCGGCATCGTCGCGGGCTTCATCGCGGTGCGGCTGTTGCGTGCGCTCGAGGACGACTACCTCGTCATCACCACGTCGATGCTTACCGCGTGGGTCAGTTATGTCGCCGGCGAAATGCTCGGCGTGTCGAGCGTGATCGCGACGGTGACGTGCGGCATGGTCGTCGGCTGGCATCAGCATGAAGTGTTCAGCGCCGCGCAACGCACGCGCGGAACCGCCTTCTGGCAGGTCGTCGTGTTCGTGATGGAAGCGCTCGTGTTCGTGCTGATCGGGCTGTCGCTGCGCAGTATCGCGGTGCGGTTGGGCGGCGTCGGGCATACGTTCTCGCTGCTTGCGCCCGCGACGGGCATCGTGATCGTCGTGACCATCGCGTCGCGCTTCGTGTGGGTGTACGGCGTCGAAGCGCTCAAGGGTCTCGTGTGGATCGCGAAGGGCCGCAAACGCGAGAGCGAGGACGGCGAGTCATGCACGCTCGCACCGGACTGGCGCGCCGCCACGGTGCTGAGTTGGGCCGGCGCGCGGCGTGGTGACGCTCGCGGTCGCCCTCTCCTTGCCCGATGACATGCTTGGCCGCGATCTCATCGTGTTCGCGGGCTTCGCCGTGATTCTCGTCACGGTGCTCTTGCAAGGCACGACGATGGGACCGCTCATCGCGTGGCTGTCGCTATCGCGCGGACCGTCGCGATCGCTGCGTCATTTGAGCGAGCCGCAAGCCTGGGCGCGATTCGAGGCCGCGCAATTCGAAGCCGTTCGGCCGCTCGTGCACGACGCGGACGGCAAGGTGATTCATCCGCGTCTGCTCGAGCAATACAGCTACCGCGCGACGCTATCGAAGCGCTTCGAGGATCTGGAGGACTTTCCGAACGATGCGCGTCACGCGCATTACGACGTGGTGCTGGCGGCCATCGCGGCGGGCCGTGCGGAACTGTTGGGCATGCATCGCAGCGGGCTGATTCATGATGAGTTGCTGCATTCGCTGGAGCGCGAATTCGATCTGCAGGAGATCACCGCCGTTCATGCGCGCGGATGAGTGACGCGGCACAGGCTCGCGTGTCGCGCGCAGTAATAGACTGCGTTGGCTTTGGCCGCTCCACGGTTTCTGAGCTGAATGAGCCAGTCACCCGCCGATGCACCTTTGCGCGACGCTTGCCGCGTCATGCTCGGCGCGAGTGCGATCAGGATCATGTGGCCATCGCCGCGCGCGCCACGGCCGCGATGCACGACGGTGCAGAACGTATCGCCATCGTCGGCCAAGGTTGCGTATTCGCCGCGACGAATCCACGCGCTCGACGCGCCATCCGTGCCATCGGGCGGCGTGATACGCACATCGACTTGCGGATCGGGCGCATTGGCGGGAAACCATATTTCGACGAAACTGGGCGCGTCGGAATCGTGCGGCACGCGCCAGCGCAACGGCGTTTCATCGACGATGGTCACCGCGCCATGACAGCGCGACAAATGCCGATTGCCCGAAGGCATCACGATGGAACACGCGCCCGTGTCCATCAGTTCATCGAGCGCGCTTTCGATCAGCGAACTGCCGTCGCGCGGGCCCGATAGCTGGCCGTAGCTCAGATTCACCAACGCATGACACGCGCTGCCGCACGTATCCTGCGCGCGTTTGACGATATAGCGGACGGCATCGAGCGCCTGCACATCGAGGCGTAAGCCTGCTGCATCGCGCAAGGCACAGCGCGCATTGCCGAACTGCACGCCGATGAGCGGCAGCGGTGACAGATGCGGCTCGTCGTCGATCACCGGAGCATGCCCCGCGTAATCGGCTATGCGATACACGCCCTCCTCGTGCGACGCCTGTCCCACGCGATGCGCGCGACGCAAACGCTCATCCATCTGCGTTTTCAGCAGTTCGCTGCCGTAACCGAGACCCGCTGCGTTGTTCGCTTGATCATCCTGATTCCAGAAGCACTGAAAGCGCGTGCGCATACCGGATGCATCTTCGAAGAATCGGCGATGCGCAAAGGCGATATCGTCATCGCATACGCCCACGATCACGCGGCCGATATCGTCGCGCACAGGCGCGGGCGCGATCGTTTCATGCTTCATGTCGAGCACGCGCTTGTCCGTACCATTGGGCACGCCAAGCGTGAAGCGCTCGATCACGCGCGTGAGCTCATCGGCGATGTTCGAATCGTTCCAGCCGCGACTATCGATCAGTCGCGCGAACGACTGCGCCGTGCATGCGCCGCGCTTCAGTTCGATGGCGACGGGTATTCGTCCGGCGAATGCATCGCCGGCATCGTCGAAGTCGCCGAAGTCGCCGAAGTCGCGATAGCGCATGGCTTCCGCCCACACGAGATACGGGTCCACGCGCGGGATCGCGTCGAATGGACCCGAAAGGTGGTTGGTCCAGGCGGCGGGCGGACTCATGCTGTCGCCTCCGCGCGATGCATCCGCGCGAGCCGACGCCATCATTCAGTGTGACGAATCGCAGAAAGTCGGTGTTGCGGTTTCGGATGAGCCCATGCGGCCCAGCGAACGGGATACGCATGCTGTCGATTGAAAAGCCGGTTTCATCGCATCGTACTCGCTCGTGACGCGCATGGACAGGGTATGGCCGTTATCGAACGCATCGCATGTGTGCGCTCGTCATCATTTCGTATTGCTTGATAATTACGAACGTTCATGCGATGTCCGAAACTTTCAACTCGCAAGCCGCTTGACTTGCGGCTGCATCGGCTTGCGCGATTCGCGTTTGACACGCGCTCGTCGCGCCAGCAGATTCAGACCTTCGACGAAGCCCGCGAAGCCCATCGCCGCGTAAATATAGCCCTTGGGCACATGTGTGCCGAAGCCTTCGGCGATCAGCGTCATCGCAATCACAAGCAGGAAACTCAGTGCAAGCGTGATGACCGTCGGATTGCGTTCGATGAACCGCGACAACGGCCTCGCCGCAAACAGCATGGTCGCCACCGCAACGATCACCGCGATAAACATGATCGGCAGATGCTCCGTCATGCCCACGGCCGTGATGATGCTGTCGACCGAAAACACCAGGTCGAGCAACAGAATCTGGCCGATCGCCGATGCCACCGTAATCGTTCCGATACCGGATGCACTGCCCGACTCGGGCGAAGCTTTGTTGACGTGATGGTGCATCTCCTTGGTGGCCTTCCACACAAGGAAGAGACCACCCGCAAGCAAAATCAGGTCACGCCACGAAAATGCGTGATCGAAGATTTCGAACACCGGCTGCGTCAGACGCGTAATCCACGCGACGGTGCCAAGCAGTGCGAGTCGCATCACAAGCGCAAGCATGATGCCGATGCGCTGCGCCCGAGCGCGTTGCGCCGCCGGCAGCTTATTGCTGATGATCGAAATGAATACGAGATTGTCGATGCCGAGCACGACTTCCATCACGATCAGGGTGACGAGAGCGGCCCAGACTGCGGGATCGGCGGCAAGCGTGAGCAGATATTCCATGAGATGGGTTGGGTGTCTGACAAGGCCTCGATCTTCGCCAAAATCACGCACCGAAAAAACGAGCAATAATCGAAGTTCAGGTTCGGTTTTTCCGAACCGCACTCTTCAAAGGCCTCGGCATGCTCAACTATCGGCATCTGCACTATTACTGGGTCGTGGTGAAGGAAGGCGGTTTTGCGCGCGCGGCGGAGCGTCTGGATATGGCCGTGCAGACCATCAGCGCGCAGGTGCGCGAGCTAGAGAAATCGCTCGGTCATCAGTTGCTGAAACCCGAGGGGCGCGGCGTGACCATGACGGAAGCGGGACAAGCCGCATTCGCGCGCGCCGAAGAGATTTTTCAGATCGGACAATTGATTCAGGACGAAGTACGCGAGGCGGCAAGCGGCACGCTGGCGCGATTCGCGGTGGGCTTGTCGGACGGCATTTCCAAGCTCGCCGCGCATGCGCTGCTTGCACCGGTATTGGGCATTCCGTCGCTGCGTCTGCTGTGTCATGAAGGCGAAACCGACGAACTGCTCAGCGAACTCGCGCTGCATCGGCTGGATCTCGTCCTCGCGAGTCAGCCCGCGCCGCACAATCAGAATCTGCGTCTGTCGAGCGAGCGGCTGATCGCGTCGCCAGTGGACTGGTACGGGCCGTCGGCGATGGTTCGCAAAAGCGCGGTCGATCAGTTTCCGGAATGCCTGAACACGCTGCCCGTGCTGTTGCCGACGGGTCATTCGTCGCTGCGCGCGCGGCTCGACCGATGGATGGAAACGCAAACATTGACGCCGCATATCGTCGGCGAATTCGAGGATAGCGCGCTGATGGCCGTGTTCGGCGCGCGCGGTTTGGGCGTGTTTCCGCTCGCGGAATTCGGCGCGGGCGAAGCGCCTTCGTTGCGCGGCCTGCGCTGGCTCGGCCGCTCGCCCGATGTGAAGGAGGAAGTGCATGCGATCGTGTCGCGACGCGGGCGGCATCATCCGTTGACGCAGCAGGTGCTTGCCAGCGCGGGCGTTTAGCGCAGTGAATAGAACTTCGGTTTTTCCGAACTCGAAGTTCCGTCAACTCTGCTTTTTCGAGCCCGATGATCGCCTTACTCTGAACCTGTTTTCTCACCAAGGAGAGGTTCATGAGAGTTCTGTTCAAGTCCCGCGACCCCAAAGGCATTGCGATGCATGAACTGGCGAAGGCGCGCAGCGAGTTCGTGTTCCGCCGCCTCGCATGGCTCATCTCGAAGGCGACGGTCAGCCTGTCCGACATCAACGGGCCGCGCGGCGGACTGGACAAGCGTTGTCAGGTCGAGGTGCATATCGATCGCGAAAAGAAAGTCGTGGCGACGTCGATTGCGCGTGATTGGCGCGGCGCCATCGATCTCGCGCTTGCCCGTGCCGCCCGCACGCTCGTGCGCAAACGCGAGAACCGTCAGAGCGTCAAGCCGACGCGTCGCGTAAGAGCCAAAACGCTCGCGATGATCGAGGCGGCGGTTTGATCGCGCGCGTCGGACTAACGCCTGTTAATGGCGAGTCGATCCCGGCGGCACGGGATTGTTTTCCTGTGCCGACGGCAACGCGTTTTCGCTCGATTCATGTTTGCGCTTCTCTTGCGCATCGAGATCCTTTTGCTCCGTCTCACTCGATGCGGACGATTCGCCTTGCGGCTCGTCCATGTCGTCTTCCGTCGCGTGCGGAACCGATGTATTGCGCTGTGGCTGGCTCATGCTGACCTCCGCTCGAACAAAGCTTCGATGCTTCCTGAAGCAGCAAGCGCCGGACCCGTTGCGTCACGCCATCCGCGCGCGGGATATGCACGATAGCTTGATGCGGATCGTCTTCGATCGCTTCGAAGCCGCCTTCCGGCACGCGATCCATCGACATGAACAGCAAGCGCATTTCCGAACTGAGACCGTGAAAATGGCACATGAAGGTTTCGGGATCGGCGTAATACCACGGCGTATTCAGTTCGCGGAAACTGACGAGTTCCGGTGAATCCATCTCGGGACACAGCCCGCGCGAAATCAGCTCTTCCATAAAGACGAACTGGTCGCCCTGACTGGAGAAAATGTGCTTCACGTCCTCGATCTGATGCACCTTGTCCAGCACGCCTTGCAACGCCTCGGCATTGGCCTCCGTATTGCGGAAGCCCATCACGCCTGAATTGAAACGCCATCCGCAGATATCGGCGGTCAGCACGCGCTCGCGCCCTTGCGTGAATCGTTCGAGGTTCACGTCCGGATTCATCACGATGATATCGGCGTCGACCCAGAACACCCAATCGTGATGCGGAAGATATTTCGCGAGCAGAAACGGCTTGGACCAGTTGCCGCATGCTTCGCGCTCGAAGTCCGTCGGCACGTCGCGATGCTGATAGAACGTGTAGCCGTTGCGCTCGCAATACGCGCGCAGGCTCGCCTCGCCGAAGCGCGCGCAGCCAGCGATATTGGGCGTATAAAGCATCACGACGGCAATCGATTGTCCCGGCTGATACACGCTGACCGCCTCGTTCGATGTGCAACTCGCCGGCGCGTCGACCTCGAACAACGGACTATCGCCCGCTGCGTGGCACGCGTTGATATGCCGCGCGAGAATGGCGCGCCAGGTCGGACCGTATTTGCTATACAGACGCGGCCTGAACACCAGCGACACCGCGATCACCGGCGATCCGCGCAAATCGGGATGCTGACCGGACCACATCGACGCAATCGGAATCACATCGTTGAGCATGTCCCAGTCCGGCACATGTGGAAATGCTTCGAGCAGCTCTTCTTCGGTGACAAACTTGCCGCATTCGTAGTATTGCCGGCAACGTGCCGCCATGCCGCGCGCAAGACGCCGATTCTCGTCATTATTTCGGATGACGAACATTTCCGTGTTGACGCCGAAGAAGCCCGTGGTCACGAGGCTGTCGCGTCCTTCCATGATTCGGTCGAAATCATGGAATCGCACGAATAGCGCGTTTTCGCTCGCGAAGATGACGACTTCGCCTTCCGTGGCCTGCGCAAGCCGATCGCTCACCATCTGGTACTTGTACAGCGCGCCGAGTTCGCGCGAATCGGCGCTGCGGGAAATCGTCTCGTTGACGTGCGTCGCGTGCGTGCGGCGACAGAATTCGCGATGGTTGTCGCGCGAGAAGCGAGCGTTGCGATCGGAGAAACAGCTAACCAGTGTGACCATGTCGGATCAACAATCGAATAGAACCAAGCGCCAGCGCGCGAAAGGCGTCAAGCGTAGCGATATCGCATGAGGCACTTGCAAATAAGTGCGTCAGCGATCGTCGATTCATTGTAGGACGCGATCCGCCTCTATTCCTCGCTCGATTGAACTGCGCGATGCATTCACGGCGTTGCCGCCGCCGATTGTGTGCATTCCGGAGATCGCCTGCCGTAAAACCCTGTGATATCAGTTAGGTATCGGTTTCGAACGATAGGAATGAGCGCGCAAACGTTTCCGTTTCGCGAACGGACGCACAACTGCGCGTAATCGGCCTGATCACAGCAAATTGCGCGCTTTTGCACGAAATACGCCGAAACTTCTAAATGAGATTGATTTCAGCAGATTCTGAATTGTGAAGGTATTCTGCACCGTCGCGCCTCTACGAAGGATCGGCAAGGATCCGCAACCCACTCGCTCGATGAACTCATCCACGAAAGATCGATGTACCCAGGCGGCGCTCGGACTGCTCGCGTGCGCCGCGATCGTCACCGTCAGTCCGCGCGCGCAAGCACAAGAGTTTTCGTTTCTCGCCGGGCCGCTGAAAAGCAACAGCCAGAACACGTACTCGTGGGAAGCGAACTATCGCGAGAGCATCGGCCCGTATGCGGCGTGGAGCTTTTCATGGCTCAACGAAGGCCATATTCCGGACCACCATCGCGACGGGCAATCGGTGCAGATCTGGGGGCGCATGCCGCTGTGGAACCGGCGGCTGGAACTGTCGGCTGGCGTCGGTCCATACCGTTATTTCGATACCAGCGAAGCGCAAGCCGGCGGCAATTATTCGAACACGCACGGCTGGGGCGGCCTGTTTTCGCTGCGCGCCGCGTACTACTTCGATAACCGCTAGATCGCTGAACTAAAGTTGAACCGCGCGCAGGTTCTCGGCGGACCGGATACTACGGCGCTGCTGTTCGGCATCGGCTATCAGCTCGATGCGCCGGACGGTCCCGGCCCGCGCTCGCGTCCGCTGGCGCGCACGTCGAACGTGACGAACAACGAAGTCACGGTGATGCTCGGCACGACCATCCTCAACAGTCTAGATTCGGAATCGAATCTGGCGGAGAGCATCGAATATCGTCGCGGACCGTGGCATTACCTCGATTTCACGGCCACTTATCTGCACGAAGGCGGTCATGTGCAATCGCGTCGCGACGGCGTGGCCGCGCAACTGTGGGCAACGCGCGCGTTCTTCAACGACAAGCTCACGCTCGGCGTCGGCGCGGGTCCGTATCTGTCGATCACGCAGAACGACGATCTGCCGCAGAACCGCACCGGCGACGGCCGCTTCGCCGGACTGGTGTCGGTATCGGCGAGTTATCGCTTCGACGATCGCTGGCTCGCGCGGCTGACGTGGAACCGCATGGTGACGCGCTATGACCGCGATGCGGACATCATCGAGGGCGGGATCGGCATTCGTTTCTGACGACGCCGTGGGCCCGGCGAAAGGCCGGTGTCACGGAAGCGAAATATAGACGGGATACAAGAGTCGGAGGCCGCCGGTTTTGGCATCGGCGAGCCGCGACCCTTTCAACCGGCTGCCCGTTCACATGACCGATCTCAAGCCCGGCGTCCTCGTCGTCTTCCCTCACCTCGGCAATGCCGTGTTCGGCTGCGGCGCGTCGCTTGCCGGCGTCACCGACGCGCGCATCTGCACGCTCTTCGCCGGCATGCCGCCCGACGGCGCCAGCAGCGAATGGGACACGCGCTGCGGCTTCGCGAGCGCGCGAGAAGCGTTGACCGCGCGCATCGGCGAAGACGAGAAGGCGCTCGGCCTGCTGAACGCGACGCCCATCCATATGAGCTTCGTCGAAGCGCGCTACACGAAGCAGACGACGACGCGCAAGGCGATCCGCGACGCGCTGCTCACCGTGCTGCGCGATTTTCGTCCGCAAGTGCTGATGATTCCGCTCGGTTTGCACGATGCCGATCACGTCCTCGCGCATCAGGCCGCGTGCGATGCCTGGCTCGCGCATCCGTCGCTGACGTGCTTTGCGTACGAGGAGAGTTTTTATCGGCGCATGCGCGGCGTCGTGCAGGAGCGGCTGCTTGATCTGCACGCGCGCGGCAGCGATGCCACGCCGATGTGCGCGACCGCCGCGCAGCCCTTCGATGCGGAACGCCGTCAGGCGCTCAAGCGCGAAGCCGTGAGCGCCTACGCGAGTTCGCTGAAGGCGCTCGGCCCCGATGGCTACGACGACGTCCTTCACGCGGAACGTTACTGGAAGCTCGAACTCGCGGCCAAGCGCTGAAACGTACGATCAGAACAACGCCTGTTGTCCCGACATTAGCGTCGAAAATTCGTAGCGCATGAAGGGCAGAATGCCGTCCGCGATCGGCTGCAACTGCTTGCTGACGTAGTGTTCGTAATCGATCGGCGTGCGGCGCGCTTCGACCGGTTGACGCGCGGCGCGCACATGAGGCGGCACGTTGCGCTGATAATCGCTGAGCGTGCGGCGCAGGCGTTTGCGATAGATCAGCATATCGTCCATTTCGCCGCGACGCGTGCGGTCGACGTAATCGCGCACGTAGTCGTCGTAGGCTTCGCCCTTGAAGACGCGCATGTACAGTTCCTGCTGAAAGCGTTGCGCGAGCGGCGTCCAGTCGGTGCGAACGGTTTCGAGCCCTTTGTAGATGATCTCTTCGCTGCCGTCCGCGCGCAAGGTGAGACCGGCGTAACGCTTCTTGCTGCCCTTTTCCGCGCCGCGAATGGTCGGCATGAGAAAGCGTTTGAAATGCGTTTCGAATTGCAACTCCAAAGCGCTTAACAGTCCGAACGATTCTTGCAGATACCGCTGCCAGTATTCGTTCACATACTCCACGAGCGATCGTCCGATACGCGCCGCATCCGCTTCATCGCGCGCGCGACGCAGCCAGACAAAGGTCGAATCCGTATCGCCGTAAATGACGCTGTAACCGCGCGCTTCGATCAACTCGCGCGTGCGATGCATGATCTCGTGCCCGCGCATCGTGATCGACGATGCCAGCCGTGGATCGAAGAAACGGCAGCCGCTGGAACCGAGCACGCCGTAGAACGAATTCATGATGATCTTCAGCGCTTGCGATAACGGCTTGTTGCGCTGACGCTTGGCCGCTTCGCGCCCTTCCCACACCTGCTCGACGATAGCCGGCAGACAATGCTTGTCGCGTGAAAAGCGCGCGCCGCGAAAGCCCGCGACGGTGGTATCGTCCGGTTCGTTCATGCCGTGCGCAAGGCCGACAGGATCGATCAGAAACGTGCGGATGATCGACGGATACAGGCTCTTGTAATCGAGCACGAGCACGGAGTCGTAAAGACCGGGACGCGAATCCATCACGAAGCCGCCGGGGCTCGCTTCTTCGGGCACATCGCCGAGATTCGGCGCGACATAGCCCAGCCGATGCATGCGCGGCATATACAGATGCGTGAACGCCGCCACCGATCCGCCGCTGCGATCCGCCTGCAGGCCCGTCACCGTCGCGCGTTCCAGCAGAAAGGACAGCAGTTCGGTCTTGTCGAACACGCGCGTGACGAGCTCGCAATCGACCAGGTTGTAACGCGCCAGCGCCGGCTTGTCCTCCTGAAAACGCCGCTCGATTTCGTCCATGCGCGCGTAGTGATTGTCGATCGCCTTGCCTTCGCCCAGCAGCGACTGCGCGACATATTCCAGGCTGAAGGACGGAAAATTCCACGTCGCCGAACGCAGCGCCTCGATGCCGTCGATCACCAGGCGCCCCGCCACGGAGATGAAGTAATGATTGCGCTTCATGCCGTGCTCGCGCCATTCGACGACGCTCCCGCCGCGGCCGATCACGAGCGGCACGCCGTAATCGTCGGCATGCCGTTGCAGGATGCGCAGATCGAACTGGATCACGTTCCAGCCTATGATCGCGTCCGGATCGTGATGCGCCATCCACGCGTTGAAACGACGCAGCATGTCGGCGCGGCTCGCGCAGTACTCGAGCGCGAAACCGTGCGCATCGGCGAGCGTCGGATCGCCGTTCGGCTGCCCGAGCATATAGACTTGACGCGCGCCGCAGCCTTCCAGCGCGATCGAATACAACTCGCCGCGCGCGCTCGTTTCGATATCGAGCGAGACGACTTTCAGCTTCGGCCGGTACGCAATTCGCTGGAAATGTAACCGTTCGCATCGACATTCTCGAACGACACCGGCGCGGTGATGAACCGCTCCATCAAATAGCGTTCGTGCGGACGGATATCGGCTTCGAAGACATTGACGCCCGCGCTTCGCAAGGTCTTTTCGAGCGCCAGCAACGCGCGATATTGCGGGCAATACAGGCCGAGCACGGGTTTCTGCCGGAAGTCCTTCAGCGGCAACTCGCGTAACTCGGCATCGCGCACGCCGGCGACGAGCGGTTCTGCTTTGGCGCGATCTTCCGCGCGCACGAATGCAACCGGCGTTTGTAACGCGATACGCACTCGGCGCGGGCCGTCGTCGGTGGCAAGCCAGAACTCGACCTCGACGCCGTTCGCCGTGTCGCGCCAGTGCCGCGTCAGTAAAAACCCCTATTGTATCCGAGACAAGCCGATTCCTTCGAAAGCGCGTGCAATCGAAGCATTTTACTGGCCGCGCCAAAAGCAAAGGGCGCCTGCGAGAGGCGCCCTTGTGCGGAATTCAGTGAGAAAGGAAATGCGGTAGCGGCGATTCGTTCATCCACCATCCTGCCCGGCAAAAAACCGGCGGACGGTCCCCGGCGGAGTTGTGTGCGTCAAGTTGTGCAGAAATCGGATGCCGGTGGTTTCAGTTGATCCTTCTGTGCGACGTGCGGCGCGAAGGGCGGAGCCCGCAGCGCCGAACGCCGCGCGGCCGCTATGCAGCAGCGCGCAAGAACTCCTTTTTCTGCTCGGCCAGCAAGGTCATGTTCAGATAACGGCTGTCTTCCAGCCACGTTTCATGCGTTTCGCTAC
>NZ_LFJJ01000121.1 GCF_001189365.1 Candidatus Burkholderia verschuerenii
ATCTCGTTGAACGCTTCTTTAAGCGTATCAAGCATTTTCGTCGCGTCGCCACTCGATATGACAAACTCGCCCACAGCTACCTCACCTTTGTCTCCATCGTGTCTGCCTTCGGGCCGCTCTTAAATGTAGACAGGACCTAGTCCCCGACAAGGTCATCAACTGGGTGGGCGGCGTCGCACCAGCCATGATCGGTGGCGACCATAGCGAGAGGACCAAAACCGCGCTCAACACCATGCTGGCAAAATTCGATATTCGTCCGTCTGGTGGTGGTAGCAAGCGCCCGCTGGGTGGGACAAATCCTTCATCCAAGCCTGATGGCATCAGAGAATAGGAGAACGCAATGCGACTGCTAAGACTTGCATCCGAGCTGTTCTATATCGCGACATCCGTGCTGGCCGCGCTCCCCTTATTCGTGTATTCGGTATGGGCCGGCAGATTCCTGCACTCAGGCGCGGCCCTTATGACAATGGTTGCATCTGTCGCCTGGGTCGCGGGCGGTCTGCTATTGCTATCGAAATGGCGCCGATCGCGCGACAGCGACATGCGCAAGCTCATCGCGTCGATTGCACCGAGCTTCCGGCCACAAGTCGAGCTTGCCGACTACCTCAACACGCGATATGTCGGCCTTGATTCGGTGACAGGCAAAGCGGTTGTCATTGATCGCGAGAAGAACGTCGCAAAATGCGTGCCGCTCGCCTACATTCAAAGCGCCGAAGTTAGCGACGCCGGCGACGCGATCCATTCGGCATTCACGTTCAGCTTCCGCGACTTTGCCAATCCTTCGATGCAGATCCGCATCAACAGACTTCGAGCCGAAGATACCAGCGCTCGTATTCGCTATGCCTTGGAGCACGCCGCATAGCGGCTGAAGAAAATCAACCCACCGGGCCTGTCGGCCCGATTTTTCCATATAAAGGTTGTGCGGACCTCGTGCAACGGCAGGATTTCACGCTGGGCCAATCCTTGTCGGCGCTGCTCAAGCGCCGCCATCTATCACATCGCCTGTTGCGTCGTGCAGTCAACGCTCTAGGCGATGACGGTACGACACACAGTCCACTACGGCTCATCCCGCACCAACGTCGCTATGGCCGCGACATGGTCCGCATCCGCCACGACAGGGCAGTGGGTATAGCCAAGATCGATCAACGCATACAGCCGATGACGGCCATCCGTGATCTCAGTCCGGCCGCGATCAAAAGAGAGGTACGGCATGTAAACGGCCTTACCCAAAGTAAATTCTTGATGGACCCGAGCGTACCGATCCGGCCGGAAAGTCTCCCTGTTTCGTTCAGAAGGATTAGCCGCCCAGATGGAGTCGCCCTTCAGCGCGTTGCTGAGAAGCGCCATGTTAACCTCGATTACGCATGCGATAGGATCGCTGGTCGCCGTGACTTCGAAATTCCCGTAGATGCGTCGCGCCTTCTTTTCACGCGGCCGAAAGTAGTCTTCCAGTGCCACTTCCGGCGCTGGCCCAGAATTCCATATCGATCCAAATCCATCGTTGGCACATAGCACCGCCCACGCCGAATACGGAATAGGTGATACATTGCCCAACCAGTTCTCCACGTGACCGCTGTCCGCTAAGCCGAGAAGTGCCGTCACACCTTCCGCAGACAGTTGACTCACTTCGATCACCTGTCGGATTTCCTCGCCTGTTGGGATCGACCACGAATCCGCCCGCCAGAAGCAATCCATGGGAATCGGGGGGATCGACATACGAATTCCTCCATCTGTAGCCTGTAATCTATTTCGCGTTGACTCCAGCCACGGCGGCCGACGTCAGCACGGCGGCGGCCGCGATCGACAGCAGCCGGGCGGTTTCAGCCTCCATGCGGATTTCCAATCGATCTGAGATGGGTGATCATCCGCGTGTTGTTACTGATCGACGTCGACCGAAAGCCGCCATTCTTCTGCAGGTCTTCGACGTGCTCTGGCGAAAAACCCATGTCGATCAGCGCTGCGCCGTCGCCTTTCGCCAGCGCTTTGTTGGCCCTGCGCATGACGGAGTTCGCCCACTGAAGGCGCGCGATTTCATCCCGGATTGCATTCGGGCTAAGATTTTGAGTTGCCATGCCATCACCTCGTACATAGGTGGTGTTTGTGGAAGTCCCGTC
Source organism: Candidatus Burkholderia verschuerenii (assembly GCF_001189365.1). Classification (GTDB taxonomy): domain Bacteria; phylum Pseudomonadota; class Gammaproteobacteria; order Burkholderiales; family Burkholderiaceae; genus Caballeronia; species Caballeronia verschuerenii. The sequence goes on from NZ_LFJJ01000121.1 coordinate 2,115, forward strand.
CGCGTGCGCCAACACACGGGCGGGGCGCCTAATCCGGTCAGGTCGACGGCGGGGCCTCCTGGCCTGAGTTCTTCTGCTCGCCGAGCTCGGCGAGTATGTCGGGCTGCAGTTCAAGCCCGCCGGCATAAACCAGCGGCGTACCACAGCACGTGTAATCGTTACTCATTGTCTTTTTTGATCCGAGCCACCAATTCAGCTCGCTTTTTGGCAAAGAAGGCCCGTGCATCATCGTCAGATACAGATTCATCGGGGTTATCAAGAGCCTCTTGGACCTGATCACGAAACCACTGGTCATAAGCCACAGCATCGGCAAGCAACTGCAGCGTCGGCTCGTGTCGAACTGTGACCCACTCCAAGATCAACCAGTAAGCCTGCAGAGGCGACAGTCCTTGCTCGGCCAGAACCGCCGCCGCCTCATCGTGGAGCATGTCGATCCGCGCCTTCGCCTCTTCGTCGGTCATGATCAATACCCCGCTTCCTTCTGGTGTCGGACAGCCAAGATCGTGACAGCATCGCCATCGAAGCGGTACCGGGCCACGTAACCACTATCCCCGAAATCGATGGGCCACTCCCGATACTGCTCGGGTAGATCTTCTATGAGACGTCCCATTCGAGGGTGAGTACCGAGAGCCTGTACGCCTTGTCTAATCGCTTCGCCAGCCCGCCTCGCGGCGTCAGGATTTTTCGTCCGCAGGAAGTCGCGCAGTCGCTGCATATCCCGGATAGCCGCCGACGCAAAGATTACCTGTGGCATTCTGGCGGAGGCAGTTCGTCTTCAGTTCCCCAGCTCGCGAGCCATTTATCCACTTCCGCAGCGGTCGCGTGCACGCCAGTCGCCTGAAACTCATCCCATGCCTTGAGCGTGTCTTGGTTCAACGACTCACGCTTTTCCTCGCGCTCGACGTACTGCTCAATAGCTTCACGCATGATCCAATGCGGGGTACGCCGACGAGCCTCGGCCAAGTGCTGAACCCGCCCTTTCAGTTCATCATCAAGCTTGATGGATGTTGCCGTAACCATGACACGGCCTCCGTAGCAAAAGGTAATACCTGAGACTACTATAGAGCTAAACGCCGCCCGAGTCCATGCAACCCCAATTTTGGGTTGGCCCATTGCCCAGCTCATGGCTTTCTGGGTCGGCGAGTGGTTTGCCGGGGCAGTTGCTTCGCTGCGGCCACAGTTTTGGCGCGCCGCAACGCTTCCTGCTCGGCGTCTCGGAGCCGGACGTCAATTCGATGCTCGACCATAAGGTCAATCGCGCGTCGCTTGAATTCTTCGCTGCCGCTGAGCTCGAATGCGCCCCCGTACTTCTCCGCGGCCAATCGCAGCGCAATCGTGATTGACGCGTCGTCGCCATCGCCTTTGGCAAGTACGTCGATGCGTCGGCCGAGATCAATGAAAGCATCACGACCGTCGTCCAACCGATAGATAACCGCTCCGTCCCGGCGGACGCGGAAATGCAGTCCATCAGCGACGTTTCGTGCAACCGGATCGACATCGTCAACGTCGATGACGCCGTCGGCATCATCATTGGCCAGCGCTCGCACTAGCTCTTGCGCCCGTCGCTTCTCACTGTAGACAAAGCCGCGTAGCTGGCCGATAGCCGCCTGGCGCTCAACCCACTCGCGATATGACAGCCTGCGATTCGTTGGGTCCGCATATAGCGTCTGACGCTCTCTGCGGATCTCGCTCCGCAGTCGATCGCGCACCCGCAGCGTCTCGAACGCGACGACGCTGCGCTGTACAGCACGTTGCGGGCGGCAGCGTCCGTGACAGTCTCTCGGATCTCACGCCGCTTCTGACGGCCAGCTTCGCGGATATCCGAGAAGCGCTGTCGCACAGTAGCCGGGTCGAGTCGGCGATATACGAACGCGCTCTTGTACTCGCCGTACCGGGCACGCAGCTCACGTCGAGCTTGTGCACGCTCCTGGCGCCGTTCCTCCCGCATTTTCGGATCGCGTTTTGGCGGCCGATCCTTGTCGTAGGTCAGAACGGCGTTGGCCGTCGACGCGGACGGCTCGAACGGCCCGAGCCGTTTGACCAGCCTGGCTCTACCCAGCGCCTCGTGCATGTCGCTGGCCTTAATCGGCGTTGTATCGCCTGAGTTTAGGTCGTAGATCGCGAAACTCTGCCCCTTCTCACGCAGTTCGAGACCATGCTTCGCGAGAAGATTGTGGAGTTGCCGCCACGTAAGCTTGTCGTTTTTCAGCGCAGCCAGCAGCGCCTTGCGCGGCTCGCCGCGGGCGTAGCTGAACAGGCTCTCCTGATCGGCATGCCGTTCCATGTCGGCCGCCGGCGTCGGTCGCTTGCCCTTCGTGCTGGGATCTTTGCTCGCCCAATCGATGACGACCTGGCCGTTGCGCTCGAACACAGCGTACGGACCATTGTCGTGCTGCCAGCTGTATTTGAGCTCGAGTTCTCGCATCGCGCGATCCAGCTTGAAGTAGTCGCGCTCAGGATAGACTGCCGCGAACGTGTCGGGATCCACGCGATTTACGGCGATGTGCAGGTGCGTGTTGTCGGTATCGCGATGCACGGCAAAAACGTACTGATGATTCGCCATGCCAACAGCACCAAGCGCGTGCGCACCGCATTCAAACGCTTGCGCATCAGTCGGTGATTCATTCCCCGGCCACGACAGAACGACGTGGTATACGGCGTCCTTAACCCGGGCATTCTGAGCTGCCACCGCCTTCATCTCAGCAGCAGCGGACAGCAATGTCAGGCAATTGTGTTCGCACGCTACGCCCATTGGCGTTACGAGACGTTCGGCCTGACCGAGGAGTCGCCCGGACCAGAGTTCCGCGAGGGCTTCCGCTTCGGCTTGGCTAGGTGCTGGCTGAATCGGCTCCTTTTCAAGACAGAGATCGACCCGCCGCGAGAGCGCCCTCTGTTGGAATTCGCGGTCAATTTGCGGTGACTGTCGAAGGTAGGTCGCTGCCAGCCGAAGATGCTCTCTAGGACGCGCAAGAATCTTGAGATGCTTTTCTCGATCGTGTGGGTCGCTCGGATCGACCTCGTCGCTCAGATGCTTCTGATCTTCATCGCGATTGGTGATGTACTCCACCAAATCCGTAAAACTCGATTTCAAATCCTCTCGTCGAGGTGGAATTTTGGCCAGCATATTCAGTCACCGATCCGTGAAATTGCCTCGCGAATCTCAACGAGGATGGCAGCATATTCTTTCGACAGCATTCCACCGCCTTCATTGAACAGGTGCTTCTGCAAGCCACCGAGCCTACGAAGTTCATTGAGAATGTGCGCCTCGATCTTCGTGCGCGTGCGGCGACCAAGCGCGGCCGTGAGCACGAATTGCCCGACGCTCATGCCGCAATCGCGCGCCTTCCCGCGGACCAAAGCTTCCTCGTCCTCGTAACACCGTATTGGTGGAAGCGTGCCGGTCCTTCTTCGTTGTTCGCTCGTACTCATCGTCACGTCCATCTCTCTCGAAGTCGGGGTCTCGGGGCGAAGCCCTGAGCAGGCGCGGTAGGCTGCGCATAGGGGAGTGAAACGACTGGTGCGCTGCCGGTTGTGATGGCGCCAATTTGGCGGCATCACAAACCCTACCATGTCACCGAAGTTACGCTGTCGTTCTTGGAAGCTTGAAGGTAGCTTGGAAGGGCGGTCTTTCCCAAGCAGGGAATACGGTATCAAGGAGGGTTTTCGAATTACTCTTAACAACACTTTTTAGACATGATTCGGCAAACGAAAAGGTGTTGTGACAATCAGACACACGACCGGACTAAAACCCTCGTGAGATACCCCGAGAAGGACAACTGAAACGAAATGACGATGGCGCTCACGCCACGCCTTCAAAAGCGACTGGCGCGAAGGCTGGAACTGGCCTCGACGGCCTATCGATCGATGAGAAACGAGTGGACACCATGCGAACCTGGACTGACGATCAACTGGCGAACTATGAGACGGCACTGGAGACGATTGGCAACGTGATCGCGATTACCTCGCGCGACATTGCTAACGAGCAGGAAAAAATGCAGCCTGATGCCGATCGGATAAACGAATTACTGGCACTCCAACGGCGACTCAATCACGAGCGCCACGACTTGCGAATCGATGATGATGCAGCCGTTCAGAAAGCGATTGAGATCTACAGCAAGATCGTCCGTGCCGGGCGACTTTGAACAACGACGACCGGAAATTTGCCGGACGATCCACCGGCAAGCTCGCGATTGCCTGTTTTGGCAGCAATGAGGTAGATTTCCGATGGACTCCATTCCGCAGATGATTTGAAATCATCAGGTGGCGGGTTCGAGTCCTGCAGCCGGCACCAAATAAAACAAGGGCTTAGCTTCGGCTAGGCCCTTGTCGCATCTGCGGACTGTCAACGGATCGTCAACGGCGCGTGCCGTCTCAACTGACGGAGCCTTTCAGCAGAATTTCGGCCCTGCTAGTTGCTCTTCGTGCTAGCTCCGTTCCTCCTCTCGTCAATGAATTCGCCCACGCGGCGCTGGCATCGGCTTTGCTCCGCTCTATGAATCACCGGAACGCAAAAGCGGGGCGCGACGAGCAAAGCAGTCACTAGGCAAATCTTGCTATTTTCTTGACCTGCTTGTGGAAAATGACTCGAAAATTCTCAAGCAGCGACCGAAATTACCTAATTGATGCGATGCAACGTTGTTATGTTCGCCAAGAAGCATACTTGTTCGCTTGACTGCGGGAAAACAGCAACAACGGCGTTAAAGTTTTTCATTAATATGCCGTTGATTGAGTGCACAATCTGTAGCACCGTGCAGCTCTTGCGGACCAAGTGAGTTATGCGTTATGATCGTGCGCTTTTGCGCGCCTCTACTTTTCTACTTTGATCGAGGGGCTATCATGAGCGATCGTTTTCATCAAGGCATGCGTGTGCACATTCCGAACGACAACTTGGTTAAGTGGGCGGACTCGAAAGTCGGCCAGCAGGCACTGAGTGACGCCGCTCGGGCGGCGTGCCAGTCGATCGCAGCCCTGAATTCCGAGCGGGAAATACGTCGAGAGGATCTGCACCAACCGATCACTCTTTGACGGGCTCGGGGGGGCATTTGCCAGCGTACCAAGTCTTCCCGTATACCGTCGACAACCTTATTCAGTGCTTCGTTGATGGTTCGATGCTAACTACTTCAATCGACGCGGTGCGCGAGAAGCGACACCGCGTTTATTTTGAAGAGTACTTTGCGGAGTTGGGTGCAGCGACGATCGTGGTTGAGTGCGACTACGTCGACCGGGACTACCTGGAGGACTATGCTGCGTACTACGACCGCTGCTTTCGGGAATACTCGCGGCGTACACAGCGACTCCATTTTTTTCGCAACGCGTTCGATGATGCGGCATTCGAGGCCGTTCTCGTTCGATCGCCATCTGCAGTGCTCGATGAAGCCGGGCTGCGAGAATCGTATCTTGGCTTCATTGTCGTCAAGCCGCTCCACATCACAATTGTAGGCCGCACCTGCCTCTCGACATATCCCGACGATGGCGGGCGTCGTTGGTTCCCGATTTTAAGAAAATATCCAGTCTCCCTCTTTGGGATCGACTTGGAGATTGAAACGCTCGCCTACCAAGAGCAGGACACAGTCGTCGCTGCGTGTGCAACCAGTGCTTTATGGTCCTGCTTCCAAGGTACCGGGAAACTATTTCAGCATGTTATTCCGCCGCCCGTCGAAATAACAGACTGGGCGGGCGATCACCTGCCGGAAGATCTTGTCGCGGCTAGCTCCCGGGCCTTTCCAAATAGCGGGCTGACTGCGACGCAGATGGCGCATGCCGTCAAGCGCGTGGGCCTTGAGCCGTTCGCTGTAGGGACGGAGACTCGGTATGGGCTAAACAGCGTCACATACGCCTATCTGCGAGGCAAGATCCCTTCATTGCTCGCTTGCCAACTGCACAGCGATTTGGGCACCCCCGACGCGCGTTCGATGGGCGGCCATGCGATTGCCCTGACCGGTTTTTCGCTTGGGAACCAAGCGACCATTCCTTCCGGTTCGACAGGCTTCTTGTTGCGAGCTTCGCGAATCGACAAGTTGTACGGGCACGACGACCAGGTTGGTCCTTTTGCCCGCATGGTCTGGGAAACGACAAATATGCCGGCCGAACCTGCTGGTACTGTTCCGCAGCGGGAGCTATTGCGAACGTCTTGGGAGGGGGTGATCCACGCGGATCCCAACTTCGTTCTGGTGCCGCTGTACCACAAGATCCGGATACCGTTCAACGTGGTACACGACGCAGTGCTTGAGCTCGACGCGGTGGTGGAGCCGATGCGCCAAGTCTTCTTTTCGACTGTGGCTCGCGCTGAGTGGGATATCTACCTCACAACCGTCAACGATTATAAGGCGTCTGCGAGGTCTGAACGAACACCCGGCACTCGGCCTTGACCTTGCGGCATCGGTGACCGCTAGCTTGCCGCGCTTTCTCTGGCGCGTCATCGCACGAACCGGCGAACAAGTTCAGCTTGATATCCTCTTTAATGCCACTGGCATCGCACAGTATGACCTAGTTGTGCACGTCGTATCGTCTGGGGCGGAATACCCGCAAATGATTGCCGCAATTGCATTGGGTGGACAGGCAGTTCTTGCGACGTTGAAAACTCAGACGAGGGCGCTCTTCAATCGCTTTGTAGTTTCGCCGCTGGCCCCGACAGCACCATAGAGGGTAACTCGGTGTCCGTTATGTTTGGGGCGGGGCGCTCTGTGCTGCAAGCTTGTCTTTTTCGTGGTAGGAGGGTTGTCTGCTCGGAAACTTCGCTGCGACCTCCTTCGCATGCGCAATGTCTGCCTCGGCCAGCTTGCCGAAAGGTCTCAGCCGCTGGCTGTTGCCCGGCGCCTTGAACCACGAATCGTTCCAGGGAAGGGTTGTCCTTCTCTCAAGATCAAAACGCGTGACTTCGTTCAGGTTCGATGCGGGATTGTTGTTGGGGTCCACCTCGAATTCATAGGACTCAAGTACTGCGCCCTTGGTCGTGGTGCGCTGCGTACTCGCATAAGCGACCTCGACCCAGGTGGATTGGTCGGATTTCTTCTGGAACACCCGCAGTACTAGCGACGGACGAGACTTGGGGCCGGGGTTAAACGGGGCCTGCTCATCCGGGAAATAGCATAAGGACGAGAGCGCCAGCAGACAGTTTCAGCGCCCCGTCACTGCTCATCGTCGCAGTCCACCTCTGTTATTTCTTCCAGATCGTCCGGTATGCGGGAGTTCAGCCCCTCCCACTGAACCATAGTCAATCGTCCACCATCCGCTCCACCTGCGGCGCGTTTGAGCAGATTCTGCATAGTGAGGCTCGCCTCCCTTTTTGCCTGAGGGGAGGCAGGAAGCGAACCAGCGAACGAATAGAGAATTTTCTTGGAGGTCATTTAGGTGCGCTCACGGAGTTAATGGGAACAATCGCGCACAACAGCGTAGTATAGCGCTAGACGTATGGGCTGTCAGCACCGGTGACTTGCAGCGAAGTCGCGCTTGTTGACGCGGTGCAACACGTCTACGTGCAGTTACGGTTACTCGATGCTCTTTGCGTGCGGGTTTTGACTATCGATCTACTGCGCCTGCCTCTGCGAGCCGTGCCAATGGATTGAGATGCCTCGCTTCCTGTAGGTGAAAGACGACGAGCAAAACGCGGCTCGAAATCATGACCTCTCAAGCCCCAAGCAAAGCATTGAACGTCTTGAATAGGTTTTCGGCACGGTCCAGCATGGTCGCAATGTTAGCGTCTGTTCCGTCCAAGAATGCTGGGTTGCGGATAAGCCAGCCGGCCGGGGCGAAGTGATCAAAGTCCTCGACCTCGCTTGGCATAACACGGAATGCGGCTTCGGCTTGCTTGACCACGCGTTGAGTTTTGGGATCCGCAGTCTGCAAACGCTCTGCGGTCAGTTTGTTCTCAGCTTTCAGGCCGAAAGTTTCGTTCAAGAGTTCTGCGTATTTTTCGTGAGGGAACAGATCCTCCACGTCGCTCTCATCTTGGCCGGTGAAGTCGGCGATCGTGAACACTTGATCGGCTTGCAGAAGCGCATGCTTGCGCAACTTCTCGATCTTGGATTTCTCGTCCATCGCCACGTCGCACAGCACCGCCATGTTCAGGCGGTTCGCGCCGAAGAGTGAGGCAAATGCGGCGATTTTGTCGACGCCGCCACTCGGACAAAGCGTCCAGCGTGGGTCAAGCCCCGTGCGTTTGCGCTGCGTCAACCCCGACGACAACGCTTGCAGATAAAGCACGTCGGATGGCCCTTCCACCAGCAATGTGTTTTTCCCGACGAACAGGCTTTGCGTCAGGTCATAACCTAAAGCGCCTTGCAGAGGGAACAGCGTGTCCTTGCTGACCATCAACACGTCGTCTCGAACCTTCGTCCCTTCCACCTGGGCTCGACGGCGATGGTCGTATTTCACGACGTCTTCGACGATCTGCACGTCCGCGAGGCGGTCGCTCGGCACCATGAACGGCGAATGAGTCGTGAAAATCACCTGATGGTCTGGCAGCAGGCGCTCCTCAATGTAGCGCAGCAGGTCCGCTTGCGCCCTGCCGTGCAATGTCAAGCCGGGCTCGTCTAGCAAAATGACGGCCTTGCCGGTGGTCTTTTGCAGTTGTTTGAACTGCGCGAGGAATGAAAAAAACCAAACGAAACCCGCGCTACGTTCCGACAATGGCACGCTGGCGCGATGGTGCTGGTTGGTAATCCAAGCCTTGGCGACGTTGCCGGTATTGAACGGAGCTGGGTCGGCCGGGAGCCCTGCCACGATGTCGATCTTCACGGACAATGCATCGTTTTGGGTCCAGAAATCGAAAATTTCGTCCGATATTTTGTTTGATGCACCTTCGCACTTGGCTTTCAAGTCTTCAAGTTTTGTCGCTGCCGCCAACTCTTCAACGGACGTACCTACCGGCGTAGGCCAGAAAATCCAGAAAAATGCTGTCGGACGGCGTGAGTGTGTTCGTTGCCTTGGCCGCATTGAGCGCGTTGATGGAGACCTCTCCCGACATTCGGTTGAAGTGCGAGGTCAGGAAGAACCTAGGCAGCCCCTTAGCCACGATGTCGATGACGGCGTGGATGAAATTTTGCTCTCGAAGCGCGACCAGCGCCGCGTTGAGAGCTTGGAGCCGCTCCGACTGTTGACCGACGGCGGCGATAGCGGTCACCGCCTCCTTCGCGCTCTTCGCGTCCTTAAGCATCGCTCGTTCGGTAGCATCAAGTTGATGTTTCCCCATGAGAAACTCCAACGCCGCTCGTGCATCGATTGACACGCTCCAGAGGGCGCCGCTGTAGCCAATTCCATGTTCCATGCCGAAGTCGCGGCTGGTCAGGGTTGCGTCTCCGAAAGCGGTGGCAACCGCCCCGACTTCGGCGTCGTCCAGTGTCCACACCGTTTTGACGACCCGTGACTTGCCGTTGGGGTGGCGCTCGTCAAAATCGCTGACGAAGCGCCGCGGGTAATCACGCGTCCTGTCGTAACTGAAATCTCCGTAAGGATTCAAACCATAAAGGGCGGTGATCAGCGCCGTTTTCCCAGCTTCGTTTTTTCCGACGAGGCATGTCATGTCGCCCACGTTGAACTTGCCGCTGTCCTCAACCGATCGAAAGTTCGTTACCCGCACCGTTTTCAGTTTCACGCTGGCACTCGCTTTTTTTTGATTTAAATGAATAGGGCCTTAGCGCCCGAAGCGAAAACCATAGCACAACCTCGGCGTGGTTTTGCGGCGTGGCGGTTTGCCGCCGGCATCGCCCGCCCCGTTCTCCACAATGGCGAACGCGGAAACAAAGTTTCCTGACCGGTACGTCAAAGCGTAGAACCGCTGCGCCCCTCCGCCGGCTCCTAGAAACCGTCTTGGGCTTCATAGATGGGTATTTTCGGCTGCCTCATTCCTCCTCGAAGATTCGACATTTCGCCGTCGGCTACTTGACGTTATTCGTCCTAGTCGACGATGGCGGAGCACCCCGGCGTTACACGAACCGATGACCCACCGTTCCCTGCAAGTGTCGGCGATATACGAGTGAATCGTCCTTTCGTCCACAGGTCGTCGCTGGTAGAAAAAGGTAGAAGAAAGGTAGAGGCTCCGCGGCGCCCGGGAAAGCCTTTACCAGTAAGGCTTCTTGCATAGCCAGCGGAACGCTATCCCGAGAAATCGGAACGCTATCCCGAGAAATCGGAATGCTATCCCGAGAAATCGGAATGCTATCCCGACACGCCGGAACGCTATCCCGATGACCGCGGAACGCTATCCCGAATCGAAACGTGTGTTGTCCACAACCTATCACGAGTTGGAATCGTCCCATTCGGCAATCTCCTTCCCCGTGCGCACGCCACGCGGGATGCTTGGACCGCGATAGCCGCTGCGCGCATTGCCAACGTGCATCGTCGGCCTAGGCGCAGGTCGCTCAGCGCGATGCCGTTCGCTTCTGCCTGCATGCGACCGTATTCACCGCGCATGCCTCGAAGCCGAGGCATCGAAGTTGAATGCGGACCTTGAGGCGGAATGGACGTTGTTCACCAACGCTGCGGCACGAGAAGCAGGTCGGCGCCAGCGGAAAGAGGGGCGGGCAGAAGCCCGCTGTCGGCGCGAAGAGACATCTCCGCAAGCTGTACTCTTTCAGCCTGTCAGCAAGTCGCGCCATCAAGTCCATGCGCTCATGGACGATCGCCACGACCAGCGCCGGAGCATCCTCGCGTGGCAGGCAAAAAATGCAATGATGTTCGCTGCGCCCCATACGCAGTGTCGGGTAGAGGACCCTGATACGTCGCTAGTCCAGTTTCTTCGCTAAATCCTCGGCGCGTGGGTGGTAATACCGCTTTAGCATCCGCAAATCGCGATGCCCTGTCACAGCTGAAAGTTCAAGAACATTGGAGAGCTTGTCAGCCAGCCGCGACGCCACCTCATGGCGGGTATCGTGAAAATGCAAGTCACTGAGAAACCCTGGAAGAGGCTTCTTTCCGGCTTCCTCGCAATCGCGGCTGCGTATTGCTGCTGTGCTCTCTCGATCGCCCGCGTGAACCCCTTCCGGAGCGCCATTGCGGCCGTTGCAAAGACGGGACCGACGGAACGTTCGCCAGTTTTGTCGGCGATATACGACGGTAGCGCCTTCAAGATGCGGGTCGCCCGTGTCGAAAGCGGCACCGTACGCGCGTCCCCATTTTTCGTATCAGGCAGATAAGCGGTGCGCCGCTCGGGATCGACGTTTTCCCATTGCAGTGATAGCAGCTCGCCGCGTCGCATTGCCGTTTCGAGGGCAAGCTCGACGAGCGGCAGCAGCCATGGGTTCCGCGCGCCTTTGCTGAAGGTTCCATCCTCCCGTCGCTCACCGCCCGTTAGCGCGGCCATCAAGTAGCGCTCTTCGTCAGAGGACAGCCGTCGATCCCGCGAGCGCGCCTTTTCTGGCCGCTTGATATACGGAACAGGGTTCTCGACATAAATACCCCACTCGCGCCGCGCGTGATTCAGCACCGTGGAAAGCACGTCGATTTCCCGGTTGACCGTTGCACCAGTCACTTCCTTGAGTCGGCGATCGCGCCACTTCGCCAACGCGGCGCTCGTGACGGCGGACATCTTCAGCTCCACGAGCACCTTGTCGCGCAGCAGCACGTCGATCTTGACGGACTCGATCATCGACGACTTCTTTTGAGGGGTAACATCCTTCTGATACCGCCGGAGCACCTCCGCAAGCGTGTTTTTCTCCGCCTCCCGCCGGTCGACGAACCCGGAGGTTTCGAGCTCTCGCTCGACTATCCGCACCCATTTCTCCGCGTCTTCCTTGTACATGAAGGTGCGCGATTGCTGCGGAAACCCCTTTCGCCGAACCTTAGCCTGCCACTGAAGATCGCCCCGCTTGGTAATCGTGCCCATCCACCGTTGTCCCAAATTTGTCCCAACAAATACTACGATGGCGACAACACCCCCGTCAAACCGTCTTTTGACTTAGACGTTCGGGACGTAGAGGCCGGAGGTTCGAATCCTCTCACCCCGACCAGAATTTCGAAAAACCCGCATGGTTCGCCATGCGGGTTTTTTCTTTTGCGGCAACATTTCTTTCGCGGCAACAATCAGGCGATCCTTGCAACGGCAGACATCAAAATCCGTCTGCTATAGTCCATTGCATCTCCCTCCGCCCCATTCCGCTACTTCGACTACTCGATCAATCGCGTGGACAACCTTCCTTTATGGGCGCAAATCTGCGCCATTTTTCTGCTGCTGTTCCTTTCCGGTTTCTTCTCCATCTCCGAAACGTCGATGATGGCGCTCAATCGCCATCGCCTGAAGTTTCTCGCCAGCCAAGGCTCACTGCGCGCCCGCACGACGCAGGGCCTGCTCGCCAAGACCGATCAGTTGCTGTCCGTCATTCTGATCGGCAATAACCTGATCAACACGATCATCCCGGTGCTCACCACATCGATCGCGCTGCGCACTTTCGGGCACAACAATCTGGTGCTGTCGATCACGACCGGCGTCATCGCGTTTCTGATCATCGTGTTCGCGGAAATTGCGCCGAAGATCGTCGGCGCGACGTATCCCGAAAAAGTGGCGCTGCCCGCGAGTCTCGTGCTCGCGCCGCTGATGCGCATTGGCCGGCCGCTGATCTGGTTCGTGAACCTGTTTGCCAACGCGATTCTGGCCGCGCTGCACATCAACACGAAAAACAAGCGCGATCAGCGTATTTCGCCGGAAGAACTGCGCACCATCGTGCTGGAAACCGGCAGTTTCATGCCGACCAAGCACCGCAGCATCCTGCTCAATCTGTTCGATCTGGAAAACATCACCGTCGACGACGTGATGATTCCGCGCTGCCGAATCGAAGCGCTCGATTTCGATGCGCCGTTCGAGCAGATCCTGCATCAACTGGAAACCTGCTACCACAATAAGCTGATCGTCTATCAAGGCGACATTGATCGCGTGATGGGCGTGCTGCATGTGCGCAAGACGCTGTCGGCGCTGCATAGCCAGGAACTGGAGCGCGAAACGCTGCGCGAACTGCTCGCCGAGCCGTATTTCGTGCCGGCCGGCACGCCCGTGTTCCAGCAATTGCAGTTCTTTCAGGAGAGCGGCCAGCGCATCGCCGTGGTCGTCGACGAGTACGGCGAACTGCAAGGGCTGGTGACGCCGGAAGACATCATCGAGGAGCTGATCGGCGAATTCACCACGACGATTCCGCGCGGCGCGGGCTCGCGCGGCGGCTGGGACGAGAACGGCGAGTGCATCGTCGCGGGCAGCATGCCGCTGCGCGAACTGAATCGCTGGCTGCATCTGCAATTGCCGACCGATGGCCCGAAGACGCTCAACGGCCTGATCCTCGAAACGCTCGAAGACATTCCCGATGGCGACGTGTCGATTCTGATCGCGGGCGTGCACTTCGAAGTAATGCGCAGCGACGATCAGGCGATCCGCACCGTGAAGATTTTCCGGCCGCCGGAAGGCGTGCAGCAACGCGCCGCGCGTTAATTTGCCTATGCCATTCGGATGAATGGTCAGATGTGACGGCCCACGCGATGATCGAGCGAACTCGACTTCGCAGGCCTTCACATGAATTCCCCCGCTTTCATCACCGCATCCGGCGACGACGCGCCCGCCGTCTCGCTGCTCACGGAAACGCTGCGCGAAGCCGCCGCGCGCGGCGCATCCGATATCCACATCGAACCGTCCGAGCATGACTGGCGCATCCGCTTGCGTGTGGATGGCGCGTTGCATGTGCTGCGCCGGCCGCCTGTGCATCTGCGCGATGCGTTCGTCACGCGGATCAAGGTGCTGGCGCGCATGGATATCGCCGAGCGGCGCGTGCCGCAGGACGGGCGTCTGCGCCTGACGCTGCCGGGCGCGCAGACCGGCGACTATCGCGTGAATTCGCTGCCGACGCTGTTCGGCGAAAAGCTCGTGCTGCGCAGGCTGGACGCGCTGCCGGCCGATCTGTCGCTGGCGGCGCTCGGGCTGGATGCGCGGCAAAGCGGCATCGTCGAGGCGTCGATTCGCGCGCCGCACGGCCTCGTGCTCGTGACGGGGCCGACCGGCAGCGGCAAGACGCTGTCGCTCTATTGTTTTCTGCAGATGCTCAACGCGAACGCGCGCAATGTCTGTTCGGTCGAAGATCCCGCCGAGATTCAGCTTGCCGGCATCAATCAGGTCAGCGTGCGCGAGAAAGCCGGGCTGAACTTCGCGGTGGCGTTGCGCGCCTTCATGCGGCAGGACCCGGACGTGATCATGGTCGGCGAAATCCGCGACGCGGAAACCGCCGACGTCGCCGTGAAAGCCGCGCAGACCGGCCATCTCGTGCTGTCCACGTTGCACACGAACGACGCGCCCGCGGCCATCGCGCGGCTGATCGATATCGGCATCGCGCCGTACAACCTCGCGTCGGCGCTGCGGCTCGTGACGGCGCAGCGGCTGGTGTGCAAGCTGTGCGAGGCGTGCCGCGCGCCGTCCGCGCTGGCGCTCGATGACGGCTTTCGCCCGTTCGAGCCGCGCGGATGTCCGGCGTGTCACGGCATCGGGTATCGCGGGCGGATCAGCGTGCATCAGTTGATGCCGGTGTCTGATGCATTGCGCGAACTGATCGTCGCGCGCGCGGCGACGCATGAAATCGCGCGGCTCGCTCAGTCCGAAGGCATGCCGACCTTGCGCGATGCCGCCTACGCGCGCGTGCGGGAAGGCATCACGAGCATCGCCGAGGCCGACGAAGCGACGGAAATCGCGTGATGCGTGCTCAATCGGCTCCATCGACGGAAACGCGTTTCGCGTGGCGCGGCATGGACGCGCACGGCACGCATCGGCACGGCCGGTTGATCGCCGCCGACGCATCCGACGCGCGCGATGC
>NZ_LFJJ01000122.1 GCF_001189365.1 Candidatus Burkholderia verschuerenii
TCAACGTCATGCCTCAACCTCTACTCGTGCGCTGCAGACCTGGCTGAGATGTGCGTTTACGTCTGCACCAGACTGCGTCGTTGGGTCCATTCCGGCAAATTCAATTTTGCAGGCCCGACTACGTATTTGTCTACGGCACGCTGCGCGCGGGCGAAATCAACGATATCAACCGCGCGGCGGAGCGTCACGGCATCGCGAAGCCGGCGTGCATCGGCGCGGCTTACGTGCGTGGGCGGCTATTCGATTTCGGCAGTTATCCGGGCTTGGTGCTCGACGATCAGGCCGCGCCGGTGCGCGGCGACGTCTACGAAATCGAGGATGCGCTCGTTCCGGTGCTCGACGAAATCGAGGAGGTGTATCCGGGCGTGGAGGGCTTGTTTCGCGCGCATCGCCTGCATGTGCAGGTTGCGTTGGAGGACGCGCACACGGACATCGATTGTCTGATCTATCCGGTGGCGGAATCCGCGGTGAATGGTCTGACGCGGATTGAAGGCGGCGACTGGGTGGAACATCGCATATCGCGCGGGTAAAACGACGTCACCGCCCGACGATGCGGACGGCGACGCGATCGAAGCATTAGTGAAGCGCGAAAGCTTACTGGCTTGCGCCGCTGCTCATCGGCTTGCCGTGCTTCTTGTGATGCATCGACTTGTGCGACGGCATCGATTGCATGTTCTGCATGCTGTCCTGTTGCTGCGACAGAGCCTGCGCACGCTGCTCGATGTCGGCGATTTTGGCGGGATCGGTGCTCATGGTCACGCCTTGATCGCTCTGCGCGTATGCGCCGGCGATCGCACCAAGGGACAACAAAAGAGCCAGGGACACTTTCTTCATTGTTACCTCCTAATTAGCAGTTGAACCCGGGAATCGCCTGTCCGATCCGGTTGGAAACCCTTCAGGTGTGAGCAAAAAACGCTCCTGCCGACCTTTCCGCGCAAACGTTCGCGCAGCGAGGTGCGCAATAAAATTGCGCGATGCCTGGCGAACGGATGCGTTATGCCGAAAGGTCAGACTCCCCATGATAGGACGAGATTCGGTCAAGGGTATGTCGGCGCGCACGATCCCGGTAGTCTCGTGACCGCATCGATCATAGCGGCGGCGATTTACTTCAGTGTCCTGATCATCGATTTTTCGGACAGCCGGACAGCACGGCGCCGATGATTCGTTGCGCGCGATCAGTAAAAATTCAGTCAGTAAAGATTCAGCCAGCGCCACACGCGAAAGCGCACCATGCCGACCAGTTCATGCATGGCGACCTCGCTGTTCTCGAAGCTTCTGAAGCGCGGAATCACCGTCATATGATTGTGGCGCACGTCCGAAACGTAAGGCTGCGGATCGTAGCCGAACGCATGAAAGGCCGCGAGCGAGCGCCGCATGTGATAAGCCGAGGTGACGACGATCAAACCGTTGTCATGTGCATGTCCGACAATATCGGCTACGTTGCGGGCGTTCTGGTAAGTATCGAGGCTCTTGTTCTCGCGCGTCAGGTCCGCCGGATCGACGCCTTCGTTGATGACGTAGGGCGCGTAAATGTCGGCTTCTGCCTGTCCGTGATGCTGCGGATCGCCGCCGCTGAGAATCACCTTGCACGTCGCTCCGGATGCGCGGAACCGCATCCGGCTTCGGCGCGAGTTCCGAGCCGTTTTTGATGGTCCCGCCGCCCATCAGCACGATCGTCGTATTTCGCGCGAATGGCGGTTCACCGGTCTGCGCGTAGCCGTATTGTGCCCAATCGAGCAAAGGCGACGTCAACCAGCCCGCCCCGAATGCCCACGCCAACAGCACGACGATTACGCCAATTTGTGCGCGCCGGCGTCTCCAAAGCGCAAACAATGCAAAAAAAAGCAGCCATAAGGTGAATAGAACCAATTTGATTGGGGTAACGTATGGGTTTCAGGACAAACGGTTCCGTCATCGCGTGCTCGGGAACGCATCGGCGGGTGTCGCAGTAAAGCGCGCGATCAGCGCGTTCTCCACGGGGGCTTGTAATAGAAAGCAGCACCTAACGCAAGCGGTGGCCAAACATTCGAACTGCGTATGTCTGATCCGTCAGAGCGAAATTCGGCGCGCCGCGTTTAGTCGACGTCGTCGCGAGCTGGTTTGCGGCTGTCACGAGCGTCGTCATGGCTGCACAGGAAGAAACCACGAGATGACCACGTATTCTAACGAAGCCGTACTCGAAGCACTTCGCCGTGCGCAGTATCGTCAGGTTCCCTGGGCCAAGCGCCCGAATGTTTTCGCTCTCTTACGCGCGCTCGGCCTGCTCGAACTCGCGCGCCAGCGCACCGTCGCGCCCGCTCCCGGATTTCACGCACCCGTCGATATCGCCGTCGTCACCGAACGTGGCAAGCTCGAGTTTTCGCGGCTGTCGCGCGACGAACGCGCCATCGACTGGGATCTGAGGCGCACCGAGCCGTACTCGTTCGGCGGACAGGAAGCGGTTCTGGAGGCGCGCGTCTAGGCGCGCCAGGGACACAGGGGCGATCGTGATCGACCGGTAGCCGGTCGAGGGGATCGCTTTCGATTTCGCCTCATGTTGGCGGTCTGCGTGGGGAATTCATCGGACGAAAAAAAGCCCGCGTCGCGAGGACACGGGCAGACCGGATTCCACTGTTGCCATGCTGTGCTCATGGCAAAGAATGTGACCGCGATGCGCCGGAGTGGTTCCGTCGAACCCGGCGTAGACCGCATGCACTATTTTGGACGTCGGTGGTTAACGCCAATGAAGAACGTCAATGATGCGCCGGACGTTCGTCGCGATCGCCATCGGGCCGCACGCGTACGTTGCTGGCGATATCGCCGCGTAGATCGCCGCGCGGCGCGGGCGGCGTCATTTCATGCGCGCGCGCGACATCCTGCGCCGCACTGACCGATGCTTTCGTGGTGAGATGCAGATCCGGCGCGGGCGGCGGCTGTGCTGCGACCATCGCGCCCGCCAGCGCGCAAAAGGCGCCGGAAGCGAGCAGTGTCGATACCTTCATGGTGAGTGTCCTCAAGCTCTCGTGAAGCCTGTTCGTCACTCATCAAAGTAAGGCGAGCGGCATCTGACCGCTGTAAGCATTGGTAAAGAGTTGTTTCGCACCGCAACGCGACTGCCTAACACGCATACCGAATCGCATGCCGAAGCACACGGCGCGAGCGCCGTCACCGCATGCTCGCGCACGCGGCGGGATTCGAAGGGCAGACGGGAAGCGCGGGGCGAACCCCGGCGCGACAGATTCAGTGCGAAAGCGAAGCCGGCGCGGGTACCGCGTGGCCGGCTTCGGTGCGACGGGCGATGCTCAGGCCATCTTGGCCGGGGCGCGCCACGATTCCGGGTTGGTCCAGAACGCGCCGCGCAGACGATCGCGGCTCGGCGGAGCAGGCGGCTTGGCCGCGCTCGAACCGATGCGACCGCGCAGCGACACTTCGCGGCCGTTGCTCGACAGACGCTTCACGATTTCCGCGAGCGTGCCATCGGCTTGCCATTCGTCGAAACGGCGGCGGCAGGTGGGCGGCGAGGGATAACGGCCGGGCAGCTTCGACCAGCCTTCACCCGTGGACAGGACCCACAGCACGGCGTTGACGACCGAACGCGCTTCGACGCGCGGCCGACCGCGCCGTTCGCTGCGCGCCGGCTCGGAACAGAACAACGCCTCAACCAGCGCCCACTCGTTATCTCTCAAATCGTCGAACAGCACCATATCTCACCTCAGCGAAGCTAACCCCGGTGCGCTGCCCCGCGCACTCTGGTCGGAATCCGATGAACGAATACCAGGAGAGATCGAAGCAGCCACGGCGAACGACTAAACGAAATGACCGCGTGACTCCGACCTCTGTGCGCAATGAAAAGCGAGAACCGTGCCATGTTGCTCCTGAAACCCGGGAGAGCGGCATGGCAGTAGGCTGACGCGATGTCAGCATGGTCCGTATGAGACCCGAATTGGATTGATTAATAAATCGGGACAATCACCAATTAAGTGCAACAGGCCCATCCAGCGTGCGTTTGGACGCTTTTGTTGCACAGCAGCGAAACGCTAGTTCGCCAAGCTTTTCCTCCATTCGGGCGATATCATTCCGCATGAAACAGCTTCATTAATGAGCGAACGATATGAATGCGCCGTTGAATGTGACCTTGCGGCAGTTGCGGGTGTTTATCGAGGTATCGCGGCTATGCAGCTTCAGCCGCGCGGGCGACGAGATCGGCCTGACGCAATCGGCCGTGAGCCGCTGCGTGCGCGAGCTGGAGGGCGAAATCGGTCTCAAGCTGATCGATCGCACGACGCGCGACGTGCAATTGACCGACGTCGGCACGAATCTCGTCGGCACGGTTTCGCGTCTGCTCGCCGATCTCGACGAAGCGCTGCGGGAAGCGCGCGATCTTGGCCAACAAAAGCGCGGACGCGTGATCGTCGCGGCGAGTCCGACGGTCGCGTGCCGGCTGATGCCGCGCGTCATCGCGGCGTGCCTCGCGCAGTTTCCTTTGGTTACGATGATTCTTCGCGACGACGTCCAGTCCGACGTGTTGCGCAAGGTCAAGTCGGGCGAAGTCGATTTCGGCGTGGTGATCGGGCCGTTTTCGTCGGATGATTTGATCGGCACGCCGGTGATGACCGATTCCTTCTGTCTGGTCGCGCGGCGCGATCATCCGCTGGCGCGCGAGAAGGCGGTGCCGTGGGCGGCGCTCGCAGGCGAACGTCTCGTGATGCTCGATTACGCATCCGGCAGCCGCCCGATCATCGATTCGGTGATGCAGGAGCACGGCGTCGAGGCGAATGTCGTGCAGGAACTCGGGCATTCGGCGACCGTGTTCGGGCTGGTCGAGGCGGGCGTCGGCGTGAGCGTGCTGCCGTGGCTGGCGTTGCCGCTGCCGGCGGATTCGTCGCTGGTCGCGCTGCCGCTCGAGCCGCGCGCGGAACGCACCGT
Source organism: Candidatus Burkholderia verschuerenii (assembly GCF_001189365.1). GTDB lineage: Bacteria > Pseudomonadota > Gammaproteobacteria > Burkholderiales > Burkholderiaceae > Caballeronia > Caballeronia verschuerenii. Next base: position 4,906 of record NZ_LFJJ01000122.1, read on the forward strand.
CGAACTCGTGCGCCGACGCGATCGCTCGCTGTCGCCGGCGGCCGAATCGGTGTGGTCGCTGATCGCCGCGCTGCCGGCGCGCGCCGAGGAACTCGACTGAGCGCATCGGCCGTCGCGACATCTCGAAAACGTCGCGCGCACGTTAGACTTCATATTTTTTCGACGAGAGCGAGGCGATGAGCGAATCGGCGGGCGCGGTGAGCGCTGAACTGGGTCAACTGACAGGCGCGCTTGCATCGGGTGCATCGGGCGCGCCCAACGCACGCGATGCGGTGCGCGCGCTGCGTCCTTCGCAGATCCGCGAAGTGGCGAACGCCGGTTTCGGCGTGCCCGACGTGCTGCCGTTCTGGTTCGGCGAATCGGATCGCGTGACGCCGCCGTTCATTCGCGATGCCGCGCGCCGCGCGCTCGCCGACGGCGCGACCTTCTACACGCACAACCTGGGCATCGCGCCGCTGCGGGAAGCGCTCGGGCGCTATGTCGGCGGCCTGCACGGCGCGACGTCGGCGGACCATATCGCGGTGACGAGCGCGGGCGTGAATGCGCTGATGCTGGCCGCGCAGATGGTCGTCGGCGCGGGCGATCGCGTGGTCGCCGTCACGCCGCTGTGGCCGAATCTGGTCGAGATTCCAAAGATCCTCGGCGCCAGCGTCGAAACCGAATCGCTGACGTATGGCAAGGACGGCTGGACGCTCGATCTCGATCGTCTGCTCGCCGCGCTCACGCCCGCCACGCGCATGCTGATGATCAACTCGCCGAACAACCCGACCGGCTGGACGATGACGCGCGAGCAGCAGCGCACCGTCCTGGAGCACTGCCGGCGGCACGGCATCTGGATCGTCGCCGACGAAGTCTACGAGCGGCTCTATTACGGCGAGCACGGACGCGTCGCGCCGTCGTTCCTCGATCTCGCCACCCGCGACGAACGCGTGATCGCGGTCAACTCGTTTTCCAAAGCCTGGCTGATGACCGGCTGGCGGCTCGGCTGGCTGGTCGTGCCGACGCGTCTGATGGACGACCTCGGCAAGCTGGTGGAATACAACACGTCGTGCGCGCCGTCGTTCGTGCAGCAGGCGGGCATCGTCGCGGTCGAGGAAGGCGAGACCTTCACGCGCGCGCTCGTCGTCGATCTGCACGCCAGCCGCGATCATCTGGTCCGCGCGCTGCAATCGATCGACGGCGTCGACGTCCGCGCCCCGGATGGCGCGATGTATCTGTTCTTCTCGCTGCCTGGCGCGAAACACAGTCTCGATCTGTGCAAGCGGCTGGTGCGTGAGGCGCAACTGGGCGTGGCGCCGGGCAGCGCGTTCGGCGACGAAGGCGAGGGTTTCGTGCGCTGGTGCTACGCCTGCGATCCCGCGCGTCTCGATATCGGTGTGGAGCGGCTGCGCGCTTTCCTCACCGCCAATGCAGGCGCCTGAGACGCCGCGCGCGGCGTCGGGCCGCATCGATCGAAGTGAGTCCGACGCCGATATTTGATTCACCTTTACGCCCCGGTCCTTTTTGCGTAATATGGCGCTCGGTCACGCGCTTTCGTTCAGGAAAGCGCCACCTCGTCCGGCTGGATGGCCCGGCGGTTCGCTCATCGATCGCCCGATATCGCCTCTCCCCGGTGCGTGCTCCCAATCAATATGACCGATCAGAAATCGGGCGAGCGCGTCTTGATACTCCGCGTCCAGGTTTTACTTCTGCAGCGCTGCATCGTGGCGCTCGAACCTGCTTAAGCTCGATTCGTATCGGATCATTGACCATAAAAGGTTGGTCCAAGCTGCATGAATACTCAAGAGGCGAAAATCGTCCTCGAGACTGCATTGATTTGCGCGCAGGAGCCGCTGCGGCTGGGTGATTTGCGCAAGCTGTTCGCCGACGACATTTCGGCGGATACGGTTCGTACCTTGCTCGAAGGCCTGCAGGCCGACTGGTCGGGCCGTGGCGTCGAACTGGTCGCGCTGGCGACGGGCTGGCGGTTTCAGAGCAAGCCGGCAATGCGGAGTTATCTCGACCGCCTGCATCCGGAAAAGCCGCCGAAATACTCGCGCGCCGTGCTCGAAACGCTGGCAATCATTGCTTATCGGCAGCCGGTTACGCGCGGCGATATCGAAGAGATTCGCGGCGTGACGGTGAACACGCAAGTCGTCAAGCAGCTGGAGGACCGTGGCTGGATCGAGGTGATCGGCCATCGCGACGTGCCGGGGCGTCCGGCGCTCTACGCGACGACCAAGCAGTTCCTCGACGATCTCGGCCTGACCGCGCTCGACGAACTGCCCGCGCTGGACAGCCCGCCCGCGCAATTCGAAGCCGCCCTGCTCGCGCAGCATTCGATCGAATTTCCGGAAGGCGTCGCGCCTCAGATCGCGACGAACGGGGAACATGACGCGGTCGCGCCAGTCAACGCGGAAGCGGCGGCCGAAATATCGCAGCCGCACGCGGCAGGCGAGCCGGCAGCCGAATCGGCAGCCGATCCGGCTCGATCGCAGGACGAGCAGGACCAAACAGTACAGAACGAAGGGCTCGGAACGGATCGTGCGGAGACGCATGCAGTTGCGGAAGCTACGGCGGATACGCCGCCGGCCGACGCTGCATCTCCCGCGCAGTTGCCGACGGCGCCTGACGCCCGAGAGGACCACGATGCGCCGGCCGAAGCCGCGCACGATGTCAGCCCCGAGCCGGCGGCGGCCGATGGCGAACCCGGCGCCGATTCTCCGTCGGAGCCCATCGAGCGCGACGACGAACTCGACGACGACGATTCCGAAGAACCGAGGGCGCGACGCGCCTGATTTCAGAAACATTTGCATAGCCCCTGACCGGCAAACCGGCTCTCCAAAAAATGATTTCGAGAGACGACCAGCCGGCCCGGTCAGCGGAAATTTTTGACGCGCCCGCGATGGGCGCGCGATTCGACATTTGAGGTTGTTTTGACACACTCCCACGACAGCGATTCGCCTGATTCCGCGCGCCCCGTGCACGCCGCGGACGCATCTGAGTCGGCCGACGCCGGCGAACGCACGCGCGATGAGCGCATCGACGAGAACGGCGAGGGCGACGATCGTCCGCGTCGCGGCTTGCGCCGAAGCCCGCGCAGCCTGATCGCGCGCCGTCGCGCTGTCGCCAAGACCAAGGGCGCCGAGGGTGCGCCCGCGCCAGCCGGGGCCGTCAACGAGACGCCGCCGGATGGCGTGGTGGTCGCGCAGGTGCGCATGCCGCGCAAGGAAGCCGCCGCCAAGACGCCGCGTGCGCCGCGTGCGCCGAAGGAAGCGGGCGAAGACGCGCCGAGCGCTCGCAAGAGTCCGCGCCGCCCGCGTGAAGCCGTGGAAGGCGCGGTCGAGGCCGCAGCGAATGTGGCCGAGACGCCAAGCGAATCGACTGCCCAGCCGCCGCGCGACAACGCCCGCCGCAAGGGCCCGCAGCAGAAGCGCGGCAAGCGCAACGACGCGACGCCGGCCAACGCCGCCGAGACGTCCGCGTCGCCCGCTGGCGACGACCTGTTCTCCTACGTCACTTCGCTCGCATTCGACGCCGACAACGCCGCCGGCGTGCGCGCGCCGATGCTGCGCCGTGGCCACAACGCGCCGACGCAAAAGCGCGTGCTCGAACCGGACGACGACGCGCCGAAGCTCCACAAGGTGCTCGCCGACGCGGGCATGGGTTCGCGCCGCGACATGGAAGAGCTGATCGTCGCGGGCCGCGTGTCGGTGAACGGCGAGCCTGCGCACATCGGCCAACGCATTTTGCCGACCGATCAGGTTCGCATCAACGGCAAGCCGATCAAGCGCAAGCCGTCGTCGAAGCCGCCGCGCATTCTGCTGTATCACAAGCCGACCGGCGAGATCGTCAGCCACGCGGATCCGGAAGGCCGTCCGTCCGTGTTCGACAAGCTGCCGTCGATGAAAACCGCCAAGTGGCTCGCCGTCGGCCGTCTCGACTTCAACACCGAAGGCCTGCTGCTGCTGACGACGTCGGGCGATCTGGCGAACCGCTTCATGCATCCGCGTTACAGCGTCGAGCGTGAATATGCGGTGCGCGTGGTCGGCCAGTTGTCGGAAGGGATGAAGCAGAAGCTGCTCAAGGGCGTCGAACTCGACGACGGTTCGGCCAACTTCCTGCGTATTCAGGACGGCGGCGGCGAAGGCACGAATCACTGGTATCACGTCGCGCTGGCGGAAGGCCGCAATCGCGAAGTGCGCCGGATGTTCGAAGCGGCCGGCCTGATGGTCAGCCGTCTGATCCGCACGCGTCACGGTCCGATCGCGTTGCCGCGCGGCCTCAAGCGCGGCCGTTGGGAAGAGCTCGAGGACAATCAGGTGCGCAGCCTGTTGGCATCCGTCGGGCTGAAGGTGCCGACCGCCGAGAAGGGCGGCCGGAGCGCCGCGCCGCGCACGCAACCCGATCCGATGCAGACGTCGATGGGCTTCATCACTCGCGAACCGGTGCTCAGCTCGCACTCGCGGATGGCGCAACGCACGCCGGGTACCGGCGGCGGACGCCGTGGCGCATCGTCGGGCGGCATGGGCGGTTCGTTCGGTCTCGGCGGCGGAATGGGCGGCGCGGGCACGGGTGGATTCGGCGGCGGCAACACGGGCGGCAACGGCCGTTGCGGCCGCGAAGTCAACGGCAACCGCATCGGCAACGAGCCGAACGGCAATCGCGCGAACAACGGTCGCGGCGGTCCGCGCGGTGGCGCGCGGGCGCAGGGCGGCCCGCAGAACGCAGGCGGGACCGGCGGCGCAGGCAAGCGCGCGATGGGCGGCGGCAACGGCCAGCCGCGCGGCAATCGCCAGGGCGGCCAGGGCAAGCCGGGCGGCGCGAATCGCGGACAGCGCAATCGCACGCGCGGGCATTGAGCCTTCGTTGATCCGTCGCTGAGCGGCTGGAATGCTCGATCAGGCCGAAGATGGCAATCGCCCTTCGGCCTGTTTTCAAAAGAGTGCGCGTAGCCTGACCGGTTTGCCAAAAAATGATGTCATCGCACGCAAAACGGGTGCTAACGGTCCGAAACGGGGCCGCTACGTTTGCGTTTATCGCAAAAAATGGCTAAAATCATGAAGTAGCTGGGCACGTAGTTTTATTTTGCTGCCCGGGTGCGACCTCGGTTGAAAAAGATGGGCATTGGCCCATTTTTTTTTTTTTTTGGCTTTTCGGTTCGGCATCTCGGGAGCAGGGGTGCGCGCCCGCAGGAGAGGCGCTCGCCCGCAGGTGTTTCGGCGTGAGCGCGCGAACACCTTGGAGTTACTGTGCAACTGACGGAACTGATTGAAACCACGGTCTCGGGCCTGGGCTACGAGCTTGTCGATCTCGAACGTGCGGGAGGCGGCATGCTGCGTATCTACATCGACCAGCCGGCCGGCATCGCCATCGAAGACTGCGAGAAGGTCACGCGTCAGCTCCAGTATGTGCTCGAAGTCGAGAATATCGATTACGACCGGCTCGAAGTGTCGTCGCCGGGGCTCGACCGTCCGCTCAAGAAGCTGACCGATTTCGAGCGCTTCGCCGGAAACGAAGTGGTCATCACCTTGAAGAAGCCGCTGGACGGGCGCAAGTCGTACCGCGGCATTCTGCACGCCCCCGAGGGCGACACCATCGGATTGGAATTTGAAGGGAAGGACGGCGCCGCGATGCTTGATTTCACGCTCGCGGACCTCGATAAAGCACGTCTCGTCCCCAAAGTTGACTTTAGGAGCCGCAAACAATGAGTCGCGAAGTTTTGATGCTGGCGGATGCGCTGGCGCGCGAAAAGAACGTCAACAAGGACGTGGTGTACGCAGCACTGGAAGCCGCACTGGCTTCGGCAACGAAAAAGCTGTTCGAGGAAGACGTCGATATCCGCGTCGCGATCGACCGTGAAAGCGGCGAACACGAAACCTTCCGCCGCTGGCGCGTGGTGCCGGACGAAGCCGGTCTGCAAGAGCCGGATCAGGAAATCCTGCTGTTCGAAGCGAAGGAACAGAAGCCCGAAGCACAGGTGGACGATTTCATCGAAGAACCGATTCCGTCGATCGAATTCGGCCGTATCGGCGCGCAGGCCGCCAAGCAGGTCATCCTGCAGAAGGTGCGCGACGCCGAGCGCGAGCAGATCCTGAACGACTTCCTCGAGCACGGCGAAAAGATCATGACCGGCTCGGTCAAGCGTCTCGATAAGGGCAACTTCATCGTCGAATCGGGCCGTGTCGAAGCGCTCTTGCGCCGCGATCAGCTGATTCCGAAAGAAAACCTGCGCGTGGGCGATCGCGTGCGTGCGTATATCGCCAAGGTCGATCGCACGGCGCGCGGCCCGCAGATCGAACTGTCGCGTACCGCGCCCGAGTTCCTGATGAAGCTGTTCGAGCTCGAAGTGCCGGAAATCGAGCAGGGCCTGCTGGAAATCAAGGCGGCCGCGCGCGATCCCGGCGTGCGTGCGAAAATCGGTGTGATCGCCTATGACAAGCGGATCGATCCGATCGGCACCTGCGTGGGCATCCGCGGTTCGCGCGTGCAGGCGGTGCGCAACGAGCTCGGTGGCGAGAACGTGGACATCGTGCTATGGTCGAAAGATCCCGCGCAGTTCGTGATCGGCGCTCTCGCGCCGGCAGCCGTGCAGTCGATCGTCGTCGATGAAGAAAAGCACTCGATGGACGTCGTCGTCGACGAAAACGAACTCGCCGTCGCCATCGGCCGCGTCGGCCAGAACGTTCGGCTCGCAAGCGAGCTGACCGGCTGGCAGATCAACATCATGACGCCGGACGAATCGGCGATGAAGCAGAACGAAGAGCGCGGCAAGCTGCGCGATCTGTTCATGGCGCGTCTGGATGTGGACGAGGAAGTCGCCGACATCCTGATCGACGAAGGCTTCACGAGCCTCGAAGAAATCGCTTACGTGCCGCTCAACGAAATGCTCGAAATCGAAGCGTTCGACGAAGACACGGTGCACGAGCTGCGCAACCGCTCCCGCGACGCATTGCTGACGCAGGCCATCGCCAACGAAGAAAAGGTCGAAGGCGTCGCCCTCGATCTGAAAAGCCTCGACGGCATGGACAACGATCTGCTCGCGAAGCTGGCGGAGCACCAGATTCAGACCCGCGACGACCTCGCGGAGCTGGCAGTAGATGAATTGGTCGAAATGACCGGTATGCAAGAGGATGCCGCTAAGGTGTTGATCATGAAAGCACGTGAACACTGGTTCCAGTGAGAAATGACCATGGCGCACTGATATTTGGCGGCCCGTTCGGCCGCGTGACCCCGATCTAATCGCAAGGAAATGTCCTTGCACCAAGAGGAATGAATGGCGAGTAACAACGTAGCCCAATTTGCCGCGGAACTGAAAATGCCTGCAGGCGTGCTGCTGGAGCAACTGCAGGCGGCTGGCGTCCAGAAAGCGAGCGCGAACGACGACCTGTCCGAGACGGACAAGGCGCGTCTGCTCGATCATTTGCGTAAGTCGCACGGTTCCGCCGACGCCGACAAGCGCAAGATCACTCTGACCCGCCGGCATACGTCGGAAATCAAGCAATCCGACGCAACGGGTAAAGCTCGCACCATTCAGGTCGAGGTGCGCAAGAAGCGTGTGTTCGTGAAACGCGACGAAACCGGTGCTGAACAGCCGGAAGCCGCGACGAATCACGTCGAAGAGCCGGAAGTCGACGAGGCCGAACTCCAGCGCCGCGTGGAAGAAGCGCGTCTGGCCGCCGAGCAGCTCGAGCGCGAAGAGCGCGAGCTGAAGGAGCGTCAGGCGAAGCTCGAGCAGGAAGAAGCCGAGCGCTGCTCCCGCGAGGAAGCCGCCGAAGCCGAACGCAAGAAGCAGGAAGAAGAAGCGGCGCGCCGTGCGGCGGCCGCTGCCCAGGCTGCGGAAATCTCGCGTGCGGCGCAGGCCGCGCGTCAGGAAGCGCGCACTCAGGTGACGGCGGACGTCAAGGCTGAAGAAGCCAAGCCGGAACCGAAGGAAGACAACGCCGCCCGCGAAGCCGCGGAAAAGGCTGCCGAAGAGAAGGCCGCCAGCGAGCGTGCCGCGCAACGTGAAGCCGCGAAGAAGGCGGAAGAAGATGCGCGCGCCGCCTCCGAGAAGGCGCGTCTCGAACAGGAACAGATCGCGAAGCGTCGCGCGGCGGCCGAAGCCGAAGCGCGCGCCATCCGCGAAATGATGAACACGCCGCGCAAGGCGCAAGTGAAGGCGCCGGAACCGGCGCCTGTTGCGAAGCCGGCGGAAGCGGCGGCCAAGGCTGCCGAAGCGAAGGGTACGCTGCACAAGCCCGCGAAGCCGGAAGGCGCGCAGGCAGCGCGTCCGGCAGCGGCGGCGAAGAAGCCGGCCGCAGGCGGCGCGGCAGCACCGTCGTCGCCGGCTCCGGCCGGCGCCGGCGACAAGAAGAAGGCCGGCGGCAAGGGCGGCTGGTCGCAGGACGATGCATCGAAGCGTCGCGGCATGAAGACGCGCGGCGACTCCAGCGGCGGCGTCGATCGCGGCTGGCGCGGCGGTCCGAAGGGACGCGGCAAGCATCAGGATCAGACGTCGTTCCAGGCGCCGACCGAACCGATCATCCGCGAAGTGCACGTGCCGGAAACCATTTCGGTGGCGGATCTCGCGCACAAGATGTCGGTGAAGGCTTCGGAAGTCATCAAGGTGATGATGAAGCTCGGCCAGATGGTCACGATCAACCAGGTGCTGGACCAGGAAACGGCGATGATCGTCGTCGAGGAACTGGGCCATCGCGCGGTCGCGGCGAAGCTGGACGATCCGGAAGCGCTGCTGATCGAAGGCGAAGCCACCGAGGAAACGGCAGAAAAGCTGCCGCGTCCGCCGGTCGTCACCGTCATGGGTCACGTCGACCACGGCAAGACCTCGCTGCTAGACTACATCCGTCGCGCGAAAGTGGCGGCGGGCGAAGCGGGCGGCATTACGCAGCATATCGGCGCGTATCACGTCGATACGCCGCGTGGCGTCATCACCTTCCTCGACACGCCGGGTCACAAGGCCTTCACGGCCATGCGTGCGCGCGGTGCGAAGGCAACCGACATCGTCATTCTCGTGGTTGCAGCGGATGACGGCGTGATGCCGCAGACGAAGGAAGCGATCGCCCACGCGAAGGCGGGCGGCGTGCCGATCGTCGTCGCGATCAACAAGATCGACAAGCCGGATGCCAACCCGGACCGCGTGAAGCAGGAACTCGTCGCGGAAGGCGTGGTGCCGGAAGAGTACGGCGGCGATTCGCCGTTCCTCGAAGTGTCGGCGAAGACCGGCAAGGGCATCGACGATCTGCTGGAAAACGTGTCGCTGCAAGCCGAAGTGATGGAACTGACCGCGCCGGTGGAAGCCGCCGCGAAGGGTCTCGTCATCGAAGCCAAGCTGGACAAGGGCAAGGGCGCGGTCGCGACCATCCTCGTGCAGTCGGGTACGCTGAATCGCGGCGACGTGGTTCTGACGGGCAGCGCGTACGGTCGTGTGCGTGCAATGCTGGACGAGACCGGCAAGCCGACCAAGACGGCTGGTCCGTCGATCCCGGTGGAAATCCAGGGTCTGTCGGAAGTGCCGGCGGCGGGCGAGGAAGTCATCGTGTTGCCGGACGAGCGCAAGGCGCGCGAAATCGCGCTGTTCCGTCAGGGCAAGTTCCGCGACGTCAAGCTGGCCAAGCAGCAGGCCGCCAAGCTCGAAAACATGCTCGAGCAGATGGGCGAAGGCGAAGTGCAGAACCTGCCGCTTATCGTCAAGGCGGACGTGCAGGGCTCGCAGGAAGCGCTGGTTCAGTCGCTGCTCAAGCTGTCGACAAGCGAAGTGCGCGTGCAGATCGTGCACAGCGCGGTCGGCGCGATCAGCGAGTCGGACGTCAACCTGGCGACGGCATCGAAGGCGGTCATCATCGGCTTCAACACGCGTGCGGATGCTCAGGCGCGCAAGGTGGCCGAGGCGAACGGCATCGATATCCGCTACTACAACATTATCTATGACGCTGTGGATGAAGTGAAGGCGGCGATGTCGGGCATGCTGGCGCCGGAGAAGCGCGAGACGGTGACGGGCATGGTCGAGGTGCGTCAGGTCATCCGCGTGCCGAAGTTCGGCCTGATCGCGGGTTGTATGGTCACGGACGGCGTGGTCAAGCGTTCCTCGTCGGTGCGCGTGATCCGCAACAACGTTGTGATCCACACCGGCGAACTCGATTCGCTCAAGCGCTTCAAGGACGACGTTAAGGAAGTGCGTCAGGGCTTCGAATGCGGTATGTCGATCAAGAACTTCAGCGATATCGTCGAAGGCGATCAGTTCGAAGTCTTCGAAGTGACCGAAGTGGCTCGCACGCTGTAATGCGCTGAGCCGCTCGCAAGAGGGCGGGGTGGGCCGATCGGCTCGCTCCGCCCTTTTTGCTTGCAGCGGCCGCACAAGAGACAAGGAAACAACATCATGGCAAAACGACGGACATCCGCGAATCGCAACGTGCAGATCGCGGATCAGATTCAACGCGACCTTTCCGAACTGATGCGCGAAGTGAAAGACCCGCGCATCGGAATGGTGACGATTCAGAGCGTCGAGCTCACGCCCGACTACGCGCACGCGAAGGTCTATTTCACGACGCTGACCGGCGATCCGCAGCAGACGCAGGAAGGCCTCAACCACGCGGCGGGGCATCTGCATAACCTGCTGTTCAAGCGCCTGCATATTCATACGGTGCCGACGCTGCATTTCCATTACGACAAGACGATCGAGAAGGCCGTCGAGATGTCGCGTCTGATCGACGAGGCGAACGCCACGCGCGCGAAGGATGCCGACGACGATCAGGAAGGCGCGTAAATGAAGGGTGGCACGAAGATTCTGCGCCGCGCGCTGGATGGCGTGCTGTTGCTGGACAAGCCGCTCGGTTTGTCCAGCAACGACGCGCTGATCAAGGCGAAGCGGATTTATCTGGCGAAGAAGGCGGGCCACACGGGCACGCTCGATCCGCTGGCGACGGGTTTGCTGCCACTGTGCTTCGGCGAGGCGACGAAGTTTTCGCAAGACTTGCTCGAAGCCGACAAGACGTATGAAGCGACGATGCGCTTGGGCATCCGCACGACGACCGGCGATGCCGAAGGCGAAACCATCGATACGCGCGACGTCACATGCGACGAGCCAGCGGTCGTCGAAGCGATGACGCGCTTTCTTGGCGAGATCACGCAAGTTCCGCCGATGTATTCCGCGTTGAAGCGCGACGGCAAGCCGCTGTACGAGTACGCGCGCGCCGGGCAGACGGTCGAACGCGAAGGCCGTCAGGTGACGATTCACGCGTTGCAGATGATCGCGTGCGCGTTGCCGCTGGTGACGTTTCGCGTGACGTGCAGCAAGGGCACGTATGTGCGGACGCTGGCCGAGGATATCGGCGAAGTGCTTGGATGCGGGGCGCATTTGACGGCGTTGCGTCGCACGGGCGTGGGGGCGTTGACGCTGGAGCATGCTGTTACGCTCGACGCGCTCGCCTTACTCGATGAAGCTGCACGCGATGCGCGTCTGCAACCGGTGGATGCGCTGTTGTCCACGTTTCCCGCTGTTCGGCTTGATGACGAAGCGACTAAACGCTTTTTGCACGGGCAGCGGTTGCGGTTGGCTGATGTTGTCGGGACGCGGTTTGAAGATGGGCGTGTGCGGGTTTATGCACTGGACAGTGGGCGATTGCTTGGGGTCGCCATGGCGGGGGAAGGGGTGCTTGCTCCTGAGCGGCTTGTTGTTGCTTCTGGTGCTTAGTACTTGTCTAAGTATTTGATGTCGGGTCTGGTTCTGTTGTCGCTGGGTTTTATTCAGTAGCCGCCTCCCCGGCGGAGGGGTCACTTTCTTTGCGGCGGCAAAGAAAGTAACCAAAAAAAACCGCTTGGCCGATCCTAAGCACCTTCTTGAGCGGCCCCGGCACAGAACCTTAGACTTGGCACAGCGATAGCGAGTGTTCGCGGTAGTGTG
>NZ_LFJJ01000123.1 GCF_001189365.1 Candidatus Burkholderia verschuerenii
CACCAACACCAACACCAACACCAACACCAACACCAACACCAACACCAACACCAACACCAACACCCGTCCCCGCCCCCGCCCCCGCCAGCGCACGCGAAATCGGCGGCTATTTCGCTCAATGGGGCATCTACGACCGCAATTACCAGGTCAAGGATATGGATAAATCCGGCTCCGCCCAGATGCTCACGTTCGTCAACTACGCCTTCGGCAACCTCTATCAAAAGAACGGCGGCTACGAGTGCGGCATGATCAGCAAGCTCGAGCCCGCCTCGTCCAACGTGAACGCGTCCGACGCCGGCACGGGCGGCGACTCGTACGCCGACTACGGCAAGGGCTTCGGCGCGGGCGAGTCGATCAGCGGCAAGGCCGATGCATGGGACTTCCCGCAAAACGACCCGCGTTACAACAGCAGCAAGGTCGGCCCGCTCAAGGGCAACTTCAATCAGTTCAAACTCTTGAAGGCCAAGTATCCAAACCTGAAGCTGATGATCTCGCTCGGCGGCTGGACCTGGTCGCGCTGGTTCGGCAAGGCCGCGAGCACCGACGCGATGCGCAAGCAGGTCGTATCGTCGTGCATCAATATCTACATCAAAGGCAACCTGCCATACGATGCCGGCAACAACGCTGGCGGCGACGGCATGGGCGCGGATCTCTTCGATGGCATCGACATCGACTGGGAATTTCCCGGCGGCGGCGGTCAGCCGTACAACACCATCGATCCGAACGACAAGAAGAACTACACGCTGCTGCTCGCCGAATTCCGCAAGCAGCTCGACGCGATCGGCGCGCAGAACGGCAAATACTATTACCTGACGGTCGCGATCGGCGCGGGCGGCGACAAGATCGCCAACACCGAACCGGGCGAATACAGCAAGTCGCTGGACTGGATCAACATCATGTCCTACGACTTCCACGGCGGCTGGGAATCGACCGGTCCGACCGACTTCCAGGCCCCGCTCTACGCCGATCCCGACAGCCCCAACTACAAGGCGGGCCAATGGGCGCCGACCTATAGCGTCGACGGCGCGGTGGAAAGCGCTGCTCAGCGCGGGCGTGCCTTCATCGAAGATCATCGTCGGCATTCCGTTCTACGGACGCGGCTGGACCGGCGTCGCCGCCGGACCGCAAGGCAACGGCCTGTTCCAGAAAGCGGCCAAGCCCGCACCCGGCAAATACGAGGAAGGCATCCAGGACTATCGGCTCCTGAAGAGCGCGGCCGGCACGCTGTACGAATCGCCCACCGCCAAGACGTCATGAAAGTTCGACGGCTCGACCTGGTGGTCCTACGACTCGCCCACGGCCATCAAGCTGAAGATGGACTACGTCAAGTCGCTGAACCTGCGCGGCGCGTTCAGCTGGGAACTCGACGGCGACGCGCCGAACGCCGAGTTGCTGAAGGTCATGAGCGATGGGTTGAAGTGATGCGCAACCAGGCGGCGCGCGATCGCATCGCGTAGCGCGGCGATCGCGCGCATGGCGACGATTCGAATTTGCCGGGAGCAGCCATGCACGAACATCTGACGACGATCCGGGCGAAGGCCGGCCGGCGCACGGGCCTGCGGCGCGGGTTCACCTTGCTGGAACTGCTGGTGGTGCTGCTGATCATCGCGCTGCTGGCGGGTTATGTCGGGCCGAAGCTGTTCGGCGAAGTGGGCAAGGCGCGCAGCAAGACCGCCGCCTCGCAGATGAAGGGCATCGAAAGCGCCATCGATCGTTACCGGCTCGATACCGGCCACTTCCCGTCCACGGAAGCGGGCCTGGCCACGCTGACCAGCAACGTCGGCAATGCGTCGGGCTGGGACGGTCCGTACATGAGCAGCGCGATTCCGAACGATCCGTGGGGCAAGCCGTACATCTACCGGTCGCCGGGCGAAGGCGGCAAGGACTACGACCTCATGACCTACGGCGCCGACGGCAAGCCCGGCGGCAGCGGCGAGGACGCGGATATCGTCAACAAATGACGCGCGCGGTGAGCGCCATGCGATATCGCGTCCGGGTCGACGGCGACGGCGGCCCGCAGGAACTCGAATTCGACGCCGCCGACGATGCGCAACTGCATCGCACGGTCGCGGAGATGGGCTTGTCGCTGCTCGACGCGACGCCGCTCGAACAGAAAAAGCGCGGCTTTACGTGGTGCAAGCCGGTGTTCGAGCGCGCCCTCTTCACGCAGGAACTGATCGCGCTGCTCGAAGCCGGACTGAGCCTCGTCGAAACCGTCGAAACGCTGCGCGACAAGAGCAAGGAGGGTCTCAATCGCACCGTGTTGCAGGGCATCGTCGCGGCGCTGTACGAGGGCGAGTCGCTGTCGCGCGCGCTCGAACGTCAGCCGGAGCATTTTCCGCCGCTGTACGTGGCAACGGTTGCATCGGCGGAGCAGACCGGGCATCTGGCGGAAGCGCTCAAGCGCTATCATCACTACGACGCGCGGCTGTCGGCGGTGCGCAAGAAAGTGGTGTCGTCGATGGTGTATCCGTCGATCGTGATTGCAACCGGCGCGCTGATCATCCTGTTCATGGCGTTTTACGTGATCCCGAAGTTCAGCCAGGTGTTCGCCACCATGAAGGACATGCCGCTGACCGTGCGCCTGATGCTCGCGTGGGGCAATCTCGTCGAAGCGCACGGCGGCGTGCTGCTCGCGGGCCTGTTCGCGACGCTGACTGGCGCGGCTCTGTCGCTGCGCAGCGCCACGGTGCGCGCGAAGCTGTTCGCGGCTTTTCTGAGCCTGCCGAAGCTCGCGGACTATCAGCGGCTGTTCGGGCTGATGCGCTTCTACCGCACGCTCGGGCTGTTGCTGGCGGGCGGCATGTCGATGGTGACATCGCTCGAACTCGCCGCGCAGGCAAGCCGCTGTCCGGCGCGCTGCCCGCCGCGAACCTGACGACGCCTGTCGCCGAGCGGCTGATCCGCGTCGGCGAGCAAAGCGGCGAACTCGCGGGCATGGTGACGCGCTCCGCCGAATTCTGCGACGAAGAGCTCGACCGCGCGATCGACACGCTGATGCGCGTGGTCGAGCCGGTGCTGATGCTGGTGGTCGGCGGCATCATCGGGACCATCATCTTTTTGCTCTACATGCCGATTTTTCAACTCGCCGGGGCGGTGGGGTGAATCATGGATCAAGCCCTCGATGCGCCGCGCGCCACGCGCCACGCGCCACGCGCCAGCAGCAAGCCTGGGACGACGCGCGCCACGATCCCGCCGCGTATCTGCACGGCGTCGCGCAGACGCTCGGCCTGCGCGGCTTCGACGCCGCCGCGCTCGACACGCTCGACACGCTCGAGCCGCGCTTCGATCTGCTGTCTTTCGGCGATGCGATGGCGCGCAAGTGCCTCCTCGCCGCCGCGCCCGACGATACCCGCGTGAGCCTGTGGCTGCTGCTCGCCGATCCCTTCGACGCCACCCTGCGCGCCTGGGCGATGAATCGCGTGAAGAAGCCGTTCGCGTTCGCGGTGCCGTCCGAGCTGATGGCGTTTCTCGCGCGGCACGAATCGGCGCATCAGGCGCTGACGCAGATCAGCGTCGAAGGCAGCGCGGCGGCCGCCACCGATGCGGGCGTCGAGATCACGCTGGCCACGCTCGCCGCCGACGTGCATCCGGTGATCCGGCTGGTCAACTCGTCGCTGTACGACGCGCTGCGGGCGCGCGCGTCGGACATTCACATCGAAAGCACCAAGACGGGGCTGGTCATCAAGTACCGCATCGACGGCGTGTTGCAGGAGACCGCCGTCGCGCCGGGCGTGGATACCGCCGAGCAGGTGCTGTCGCGCCTCAAGGTGATGGCGGACCTCGATATCGGCGAGCGACGCATTCCGCAGGACGGCCGTTTCAAGGCGATCATCAATCAGCGCGAGATCGATTTTCGGGTGTCGATCATGCCGTCGATCCACGGCGAGGATGCCGTGCTGCGCGTGCTCGACAAACAGCGCGGCGAAGCGGGCAGCAGCGCGTTGCGGCTGGATTCGATCGGCCACGAGCCGGAAATCGTGGCCGCGATCCGCAGCATCGCGCACGAGCCGTACGGCGGCCTGCTGCTCGTGACCGGACCGACCGGATTGGGCAAATCAACGACGCTCTACGCCACGCTCACCGAAATCAATACCGGCGACGAGAAGATCATCACCATCGAGGATCCGGTCGAATACGAATTGCCCGGCGTGTTGCAGATTCCGATCAACGACAAGAAGGGCCTGACCTTCGCGCGCGGCCTGCGCTCGATTCTGCGTCACGATCCAGACAAGATTCTGGTCGGCGAGATTCGCGACGGCGAGACGGCGGGCATCGCGGTGCAGGCGGCGCTGACGGGCCATCTCGTGCTGACCTCGGTGCACGCGAACAACGTGTTCTCCGTGCTCGACCGCTTTCTGCATATGGGCGTCGACCTGCACAGTTTCGTCGATGCTCTGCTCGGCGCGGTCGCGCAACGGCTGATGCGCAAGAACTGCCCGCATTGCCTGATCGACGACACGCCACCCGACGACGCCACGCTGCGTGCCTCGGCGCTCACGCGCGAACAGGTCGCGAACTGGCGCTTCCGGCGCGGCGCGGGCTGCGAACTGTGCCGGCGCACCGGCTATCTCGGGCGTCAGCCGATCGCGGAAGTGCTGCGTCTGAACGATGCCATCAAGCAATGCTTCGTCGAGCGCCGGCCGATCGTCGAACTGAAACAGCTCGCGTGCGACAGCGGCTTTCTGCCGTTGCGAAGCATCGCGTTGCGCTCGGTCGCGGACGGGCGCACGACGCTCGCCGAAGTCAATCGCGTGACGATGGTCGAGGCGTGACGGAGCCGCATGATGTCGCGCTTCTCCGCTCATCTCGACACCTTGCGCAAGCTCGCACCCAAGCGCCCCGCATCGCTGCCGATGCCCTCCGCGATCAGCCGCGCGACGCTGTGGATCGACGGACGTCGCGCGCGCCTGCTCGGCACCGACGCTTCTGTTGCGCTCGCCGATCCCGCCGATGCCGCCGCCGCGCTCAAGGCTATCGACGCGCTCGCGCCGAAGCCCGCGAGCCTCGGATTCCACGCGTTGCGCGTGCGCTACTACGCGCTGCCGTGGCAACCGCTGCCGAAACCGCAGGACTGGATATCCGGCGCGCGCGTGCAGGCGATGCAAACCGGCGCGGGCAGCGAAGCATGGCGCTACGCCGTCACCGATGGCGCATGGCGGCACGGGCGGCTCGCGGCGGCGATGCCGGAAGCGCTGTGCGCGGGCATCAACAGTTGTGCAAGAAGCGCAAGCTGCAATTGAGCGGCATCGAGCCGGCTTACACGTTCGCGCTGCAAAAACACGCGGCGCGCATCCGCGACGGCGCGATCGCGATCGTCGAACTGGAGGCGAGCGAAGGCGACGCGGCTATCGCGCATATCGGGCTGCGGCGCGGCGGCGGCTGGACGGCGTTCATCGCGCTGCCGGTTTCAGCGTCGCTCGACGACACCTTGCGCGACGCCTTCGCGCTGTGCGCCGACACGCCGCCCGAGCGCCGCTACGTGATCGGCCCGGGCGAGCTTTCGCGTTTCGCGGAGACGGCGCACGTCGAATGGCTGCGCGCGCCGTGGGATCGCGCGTCATGAGAGCGCCGCGTCTCGATCTGCATCGTCCGAACCGGCCGGATGCGGTGGCCGGGCTGATCGCGCTGGTACTGGGCATCGTCGCGGTGATCGCGGCCATGCAGTATCGCGATGCGCTCAAGGAGCAAGGCGACGCGCTCGACGAACGCGAATCGCTGATCGCGAAGAAGGAGGCGAAGTTCAGGAGCATCAGTCAGGCGCGGCGCGGCGGCGGCGATACGCGCGCGGCCATGCTGATGGCGCAGCAGCGCTATGCGGCGGAACCGGCGCGCGATCTGATCGAAGGCGGATGGAATCCGAATATCGCGTTTCTCAGCATCGATATCACGACGGCATCGCGGCAGATCAACATGCAGTTCGAGACGCGCTCGGTGCAGGAAGCGCTCTCTTACGCCGACTGGTTTCAGGAGCAGCCGGGCACCGAAAGCGTGTCGGTGAAGCGGCAGACGCAAAAGGCGGAACCGCCCGCGAAATCGGTCGAAACCGCGTTGCAGGTGACGTGGAAACCGTTCGTCGCGAAGCCGCTGGCGAGCGAGCCGACGGAGCGGGAAGTGGAGGCGTCGGCGGCATCGACAACGCCCGTGGTTTCGAACGCGCCCGCAGCCAGCGAAGCCAAAGGAGCCCGCCGATGAACCGCTGGCTCTGGGAATTACGCCGCGCGCAATGGCGGCTCGGCACTTACGGTCTGATCGCGATGCTGCTGATCGGCGGCGCGATGGTGATCGCGCTCGCGGAAATCGTGCCGCTGCGACGCGATATCGCCGCGCGCGAAGCCGATCTCGATGCCCGCGCCGCGCGTCTCACGCAGCCGCCACCGCCCTCGCCCGATCAGGCCGTCGCGCCGGAAAGTCCCGAGCAGCGTTATTTCGTGTTCCTGCACAGCCTGCACGCGATCGCCGCGAAGAACGGCGTGACGATCCCGCAGATCACCTATCAGCTCGCCGCGCCCGACAAGGATTCGTCGTTGCGCCGCTATGTCGTGGATACGACCTTCACGAGCCATTATCTGCAATTGCGCGGCTTTCTCTTCGAACTGCGGACCTTGCCGGGCGTGCGCTGCGAGCGGCTGACGGTATCGCGACCGAACATCGGCGTGACGGATCTCGAAGTGCGTCTGCAATGCGCGTTTCTCGTGGAAGCATCGAAATGAAACCGCTCGATGCGCGCTCGCTGAAGGTATCGAAGCCGCTGCTGCTTCTGCTGATCGCGACGCTCGGGCTGATCGTGTTCGTGCATTTTCGCAGCGAGGACGATGCGCCCGCCGATTCCGCCGCGCCAACGGAACAGAGCGCGCCGCCGCAACGCAGCGCGACGCCGGCAAGCGCGCCCGACAGCATCGCGGGCACGGAGCAATCGCCCGTCGATCTGTTTCCGAGCCAGAACTGTCAACCACCGCCGCCGCCTCCGCCGCCCGGTTCCGTCAAGCCGCCGCCCCCGCCCGAACCGCCGCCGCTGCCGTTCGCCGTGCGCTCGCTGTGGCTCGATCAGCACGGCGTGTTCTATATCCTGTTGTCCGGCACCGGACGCGAATTTCCGCTCTGCGAGAACTGCCAGAAGAAAAGCTTTCTGCGCAGCGGCGACGTGATCCTCAACGCGTACAAGATCGAGCATATCGACCGTCGCGAAGTCCGCTTCATGTATCTGCCGCTGAAGCGCCGGCAAACGCTTACGCTCGGAGAACTCAAATGAGCCGGCTGAAAGACCTGGCCATACGGCTGATGCTGCTGCTCCTGCCGCTCGTGACATCGTGCGCGGCGGACCTGCATCGGCAGGATTTGCAGAACAAGCTCGCCGGCATGCCGCCCGACGCGCAGCTCGATCTGCTCGCGCAACAGACCGCGCAGTATCCCGACGATCTGGAGATTCGCGCGTGGTATCTGAGCCTGCGACGCACGCTTTCGCTCGATTATCTGCAGCGCGCGACCATCGCCTACCGCGCGGGCGATGCCGCGCAGGCGCTGGCGTGGGCGCGCCGGGCGCAATCCGCCGCGCCCGGCGACGACAACGCGCGCGAGATGATCGACTACATCGGCAAGCAGGCGGCTATCGACGGTTCGGTGCAGTACGCTGAGTCGATCCGCCTCGACCAGCCGCAAGTCGCGCTCGCAATCGCCCACGACGTGCTCGCGAAGCAGCCCGACAACGCCCGCGCCGCGCGCCTGCGCGACGAACTGACCACGCCGAAGGCCGCCGATTTCGCGCCCAAGCTCGACCGCGATCTCGATCAGCCGATCACCGTGCAGTTCCGCGATCAGCCGCTGATCAGCATCTTCGAACTGGTGTCGAACATCACCGGGCTGAACTTCACCTTCGACCGCGACGTGCAGGCCAGTGCGCCGACCACGATCTACGCCAGCAACACGCCTGTCAAACAGGTGCTGACGATGGTGCTAACGGCCAACCAGCTCGGCAGCAAGGTGGTGGGCGGAAACTCGATTCTCATCTACCCGAAGCGGCCGGAGAAGGAAACGGAATATCGCGATCTGGTGGTGCGCACGTTCTATCTGCAGAACGCGGCGGCGGCGCAGGTGCTGGGCGTGCTCAAGCAGATGGTCAAGACGCGCGATGCCGTGCTCGACGAACGCACCAACGCGATCATCATGCGCGACGCGCCCGACACCGTGAAGGTGGCGGAACGCATCATCCGCGCGCTGGATGTATCGCCGGCGGAGGTCGTCATCGACGCGCAGATTCTCGAAGTGTCGTCGTCCGATCTGCTGCATATGGGCGTGCAGTATCCGGACAGCATCGTGTTCGGTTTGCAATCGGGCACCGCGCCCGATCAGACCACGCTGCCGCCGAACACCGTCACGCTGCAGCAACTGCACAACCTGAACAGCAGCGACGTGCTGGTGCGCGTCGGGCCGGTCGGGATCAACTTCCTGCAGACGCAGGGCAAGACGCGCACGCTCGCCAATCCGAGTATCCGCGTGAGAAATCGGGAAAAGGCCAAGGTGCTGATCGGCGATCGCCTGCCGGTCGTGACGACCACACTGTCGAGCAACTTCAGTTCGGAGAGCGTCAATTATCAGGATGTCGGTTTGTCGCTGGAAGTCGCGCCCGTGATCGTCAACGGCGACGAAGTGCAGGTGAAGCTGCATATGGAAGTGTCGAACGTCACCGATACGATCACCACGTCCACCGGACTCGTCGCCTATCAGATCGGCACGCGCTCGGCCGATACCGTGATGAGCGTGCGCAACAACGAAACGCAGATGCTCGCGGGCCTGCTTCAGCGCAACGAACACGCCGCCGGTTCCGGTCTGCCGGGGCTGAGCCGCATTCCGCTGCTCGACCGCATTTTCGGCGACCGCACCGACAACCAGACGCAGACCGAACTGGTGCTGCTGCTGACGCCGCGCATCGTGCGCAATCAGGCGATGCCCGCCGGCAATATCGTGCAATTCGATTCGGGCACGGAGACGCGCATCACGACCGAACGCGATGCGGTGACGGGCAACCCGCCGCCGCCCTTGCCCGCGCCGCCGCCTGCTCCCGCGATCGCCATCGCGCCGCCTCAGCCGCCGCCGCAGCCCGTTACGCCGCCGCCCGCGATCGAAGCACCGCTGCCTCCGTTGCCCGCGCCGCGCCCGCAGCCGAACGTCCTGCTCGAAGCGCCGCCGCGCACGCAGCCCTGATCTTCCGATGCGAGCCGAACGCGATGCAACGAGGCTTCACGATGATCGAAATGCTGGTCACGCTCGCGATCCTCGCCGCGCTGGCGATGGTCGCCGCGCCGCTCGTGCAGGTCGCGGCGCAGCGTCAGAAGGAGGATGAATTGCGGCGCGCGCTCTGGAGCATCCGCGATGCGATCGACGCCTACAAGAAGGCCGGCGACGAAGGCAAGTTCGATCGCTCGCTCGGCGATACGGGTTATCCGCCGAAGCTGGAGACGCTGGTCGAAGGAGTCGTCGACAAGACCGATCCGAAGCACGCGCGCATCTATTTTTTGCGGCGCATTCTGCGCGATCCGCTGTGCGATTGCCCGAGCCGCTCCGACGACGCGACCTGGGGCAAACGCAGCTACGCAAGCGAGCCCGATTCGCCGAACGAAGGCGACGACGTCTACGACGTGTATTCGCTCTCCGAGGGCACGACGCTCAAGAAGGACGGCTTCTCCGACAGCGACGCGAGCTTCGCGACGAAGACGAGCTATTCGGACTGGCAATTCGCCTACTACCCGGAAAAGAGCCTGAGACGGCCCTGAACGGCCGGCGTCATCGCTCGCTGCGGTAACGATCGGCGAGCAGCTTCACGCGCAATACATAGGCTTTCGTTTCGGCATAAGGCGGCACGCCGTTGTAACGCGCGACCGCCGCCTCGCCGCTGTTGTAGGCCGCGAGTGTCAGGTCGAGATCGCCGCCGAAGCGCCTGAGCAGCCACGCGAGATACTGCACGCCGCCACGAATGTTCTGCGCCGCATCGAAGGGATCGCCGACATGGAAGCGCGACGCCGTCGCGGGCATCAGCTGCATGAGGCCCTGCGCGCCCGCGCGCGAGATCGCATCGGCGCGATACGCCGATTCCGCATGGATCACCGCCCGCACCAGCGCGCCGTCGACGCCGAACGAGGCCGCGGCCGCGTCGATTTCGCGTCCGTATGAACGCGTGTCGAGCGCGAGCGCGGCGATGTTCACATCGGCGGACGGCGCGCAAAGATTGCACGTCTCGATGAAATGCAGCTCGATCGTCGAGACATTCGCCGCGACGCCCAGCGGCTTTTGCGTGAGATAGTGCCGCATGCCGTCTTCGACATACGTGTAGATGCGCGCGGTGGCTTCGCGTCGTCCGGGCGCGACGGCAGTCGATCCCGCCGACGATGCCGATGCCGCCGGCGGCGCGGACCATCGCCAGTTCATGGCCACGCTGCTGCATTTCGCGTGATCGATTCGCGAAGTGACATAACTGACCGAACTGTCGTCGGATTCGCAGCGAAGCATCGACGCCGCGTCCGCGCGATGCGACCACATCGCGCATCCGCATGCACACAGCAGAGCGATGGACCGGCAATTGCTTCGCATGGCACGATTCATTCCGAACGCACACGCATGACGAGACTCGCACGCGTCTTGGGAAGCATAGTCCGCGCGGCGCGCTTTTTCATGCGCGCCGTTGTGATCCGCACGCTTTTGTGCTTCCATGAACGGGAAATCGCCTGCCGTTCACGACGTTTCGTCATCCTCGCAAGGTTGCTATGAGCACGATTCCTCGCTTCGATGCCGCATGGAAAAACTGGCTCGACGAAAACATTCGCCGCGGTTGCACGCACGAATCGCTGATCGACGCGATGGTGGCCGCCGCGTTTCATCCCAACGCCGCGCGGCTGATTCTCGCGCGTCATCTGACTGGCGATGCGCTCGACACGCGCGAGGAAGCCTCGTCGGAATACGTATACGGCAAGCCGATGCCTGCCCGCCGCGCGCGTGCTCACCGCACGCGATTGCGCCGCGCCGAAGCTGTTCAGTTGCGAGCAGCCGGTCGTCGCGCTGTGCGCCGATGTGCTGAGCGACGACGAATGCGAACGGCTGATCGGCATCGGCCGCGCGCGGGTGCAGCGCTCCGCCGTGGTCGATCCGGCGTCGGGCAGCGAGATCACCATCAACGAGCGCAACAGCGACGGCGCGTTCGTCAACGGATCGACCGATGCGCTGGTCGGGACCATCGATCGCAGGCTCGCGGAACTGTTCGGACATCCGGTGGAAAACGGCGAGGATCTGCATCTGCTGCGTTACGACATCGGCGGCGAATATCGTCCGCATTACGACTACTTTCCCGAAGAACAGGCCGGCAGCCGGCATCACATGCTGCGCGGCGGACAGCGCGTCGCCACCGTGATCCTCTATCTCAACGAGGTCACGCGCGGCGGCGATACGACCTTTCCGGATATTGGCCTCGCGATTCATCCGCGACGCGGCTGCGCGCTCTATTTCGAATACGTCAACGAACTCGGACAAGCCGATCCGAAGACGCTGCACGCGGGCACGCCGGTCGAGGCAGGCGAAAAGTGGATCGCGACGAAGTGGATCAGGCACGGCCGCTTTCGCGCCGACGACTGATCCGTTTCGCTTATTTGCACGGTCCGGTTTTCTCCCACGCGCCGTCGGCGTTGGTGGCGGGATCGTTGTTCGCGGTCCACCACTTGTTGCGATAGTTCATGCCGTTGTAGCTGACGCTCGTGCCCGCGTTCGCGTAGGTCTTGCTGGCGCTCCAGGGCGTCGCGCATGCAAGCGATGTCTGTCCCGAACAGGTTCCGAGGTCCTGCCACGATTTGCCGTTGCCGGCATTGCGCGTCGGGTCGTCGGTGTTTTCCCAGCGCGCGCTGTAGTTGTGGCCGTTCGCGGACACCTGCTCCTTCGACTTGTAGGTCGTGCCGGATTGCCACGCGACCGCGCAGGTTCCGCCCGCGCTGGGTGATGGTGCGGGGGTGGGTGTTGGTGTCGGAGTTGGCGTGGGTGCGGGAGTCGGTGCCGGTGTCGGAGTGGGCGTGGGTATTGGCGCGGGCGCAGGAGTTGGCGTTGGCGTTGGCGTTGGCGTTGGCGTTGGCGTTGGCGTTGGCGTCGGTGCAGGCGTCGGCGAAGGCGCGCCCGTATAGTCCACCACGAAGTTGTAATCCGTCGGGCCGTCCACGTAGATGCGATTCGCCGACATCGTCTTTTGCGGCACGATATTGCCGTTGTTGTCGATCAGCCCGATATGCACGCGCTTCGACTGATTGTTGACGGTCTGCGCCATCGCGTAGATCCAGTCGGCGGCCGCCGTCGTCGATGCCGTCACGACATAGCTGATCGACTCGAGATCGTGGCCGTCGGGATCGAACACCCGCAAGGTGACTTTCATGCCGGCCGGCTGATCCTGCGCCGTCGTCGGAATCGGGCGCAGTTCGCGCCAGGTCGTCTTGACGCCGTTGATGACGACATCGGTGCAGGCATAGAACGCTTCCTTTCTCCTTCATAGAAGAGGAGTTATTACCGGTTCAGTCCTCGGCTGATCGCCTGCGCCGACATCTTTCTCAGATCGAGAACGGAGCACTCTGGCAGCCGCTCTTCATTAGGATTACAAATGAATTTATAGAGTTTGTCTGGCAACATCTCCGCGAAGCGGATCGCCAGAGTTTCTTGGAAATCTATCATCCAATCTTCATGAGCCTTTCAATCCAATGCCACCCAAGACGGCGCTAGCGTTGGAAACTTTGATAAAGGAAGGACCGGTTTCCATTGCTCCCGGCGTCAGTACCGTTGAACCGGGCGCTTCCGGGGGCTTTATCGTCACCGACCGGAGCAATCGCTTCCACGTCGATAGGATCGTCAATGCGTCTCGCCCGGAGCGTGCAGGTATCAGCCGCTTGTAACATCATTAGTCGGTGCTGGGGATGCGCAACTTAATCCTCACGGCGGGGTAAAGGTCGATCCGGTCAGCCTACGAGTATTGCGTCGTGACGGGAGACCCAACCGCAACCTGTTCGCCATCGGACAACTGGCAGCTGGTGATCTCTATTACACCAGTTCACTTGCGACGATTACGAAACAAATCGAGAGAATGACTCCCCATCTCCTTGCGCTGACCAATGTCATGGAGATGAACGATGTATGATCCAAGCCCCAATGTCAGCAAGCAACCAAATGTCGTGGTGACGCTCGCTTTGGTGTCTGCGGTCGTCGTACCCCAGATCGGCGTGGGGATGAGCGTGCCATCACTGCCTAGCATTGCCGAGGATTTCCGTGTCTCCATATCGAGCGCGCAAGGCACTCTCATCGTGTACATGGTAGGCTATGCGCTCTCCATGCTCGTTTCCGGCCTTTTGTCGGATCGCTTCGGACCGCGCCGCACACAGCTATGGGGACTTGGCCTAGCTGGAGCGGCCGCCATTCTGGCGGCGCTGGCGGACAACGTGACGACGTTTTATGGCGCGCGCTTCATTCAAGCGCTGGGAGGCTGTGTCGGGACGGTTACGACGCGACTGATCGTCAGTAGGGGGTATGATGCGCGCGACAGGATGAAAATCCTGACGACACTCGCTTCAGCGATCGCCATCACACCCTGTCTCGTGCCGCTAGTCGGAGGGGCATTGCTTCCTTATGTGGGCTGGCGCGGGGTATTCACGACGATCGCGCCGATTTCCTTCGGAACGCTTCTCTTCTTTCTCGTCGCCACTCGCGGCACAGCCGCTCACACCAAGAATGTTGCTCCATTCTCGACCATCGGTTCCATCTATTTGCGCAACATAAAGATGCCGCGCTTCGGTCTCTACGCGGCGGCCATCAGTTTTGTATGGATGTCCTATTTTACATTCGTGTCCTGCTCGTCCGGGCCACTACAGGTCCATATGAGACTATCAGCACTTCATTACGGTATAGCCCTCGCCTTTGCAGCGATAGGATACGTATCTGGTAGTATGAGCGCTCGCCGACTATCGCAAAAGAAGGACATTGACGACATCATACGGATATCTTCCTTCGTTGGGTTTACTGGTGGCGTACTCCTGATCGGATTGACGGTCGCATTTTCCGATCGCCTATTTTCGCTCCTGATCCCTGTAATCGCGATATTGTTCGCGACAGGAATGACCATACCTGCCACACAGGCCGGCCTTCTAAAATACACCACCCAAGATGCAGGAATATCTTCCGGGTTCTTCTTCTTTATTCAGATGATTGCAGGCGCGTCCTATGCTGCTCTCGGAAATACATTGCAAAATATGACCCCAAGCATACTCGCGACATTGGTAGCGATACCGGCCCTCTTTCTTCCTTTTGTCCTATACGGCTTGAAACTGCGAGTGCAGCGCGTTGAACGCACTCAAAGTATTTGAACGAACCGTTGTGAGTTAATCAAAGCAAAAGGCACTTATTCGGTGCGTCAAAGAGTGTCATGCCAATACCTTTCAGCTCATTGAGCTCATAACTTCAACAATAAAACAGGGGTGAAAAACAATGCGGCGACGGCTTTCATCTCCGATGATCGACCGTCAGTTGGCATCTCCGACCTTATTGGGATCGCGTATTCCTCTCTCGTCTCTTATATCCAGACGCTCGCTGTTGCAGAGTACTTAAGCTTCCGCCATAGCGCTAACGTACTCGGCGTCGCGCAATCTGTTGTCAGCCGCCATATCAGGCTTCTAGAAGAAGATTTGGGCGTTCTTCTTTTCGAGCGCAGCACGCACGGCGTCCGTTTGACAGAGGCTGGACGTCACTTCGTCCAGAATATTGCTGTTGGAATCGACCAATTGGACCACGCTGTAAAGACTGCAAGCGTTTTTGCGCGCGGTGACCGCGGTCTCATACGCGTCGGTGTCTATGGCCTCATTCGTGGCAGTTTTCTAGATGCGCTTCTCACTCGTTATCGTGCTCAATATGGCGAAGTCATAATTGAGATCACGGAAACCAGCGCTCCCGAAAGCATCGTCCAGCTTCGCACCCGGCAACTGGACATCGCATTCGTCGCCAGCGTACTCGATCTTCCTGATTGCCATTCGCGTCGCATTTGGCACGAACGACTTCTTGCCGTTCTGCCGGCCGCTCATGCATTTGCCAATCAACAAGGTGTGACTTGGGCCGATCTGGCAGGCGAAACCTTCCTCGTTCGCTATGGCGGAACCGGGCCGCAAGCCCATAATCATATTGTGAAGCGCCTTGACGGTCTTTCGACACATGCACCGTCCATCCTACGCTGCAATGTCGGACGCGATACCTTAATGCAGATGATCGCGTAGGGCTTCGGCATTTCGATTGCAGGCGAGGCCTCCGCCTTAGCAGGGGTGCCCGGCGTCGTTTTCCGTCCGTTTCATGACGAACCGGAACCAATCTCGTTCTCGGCGGTCTGGTCACCTTATAACCAGAGTCCGGCGCTGTGCCGTCTGCTTGATCTGGCTCGCAAGCTGAGCCGACCGACTGATAAAGCCGATTTAGCGAAAACCCCAAATTGAGAGAGGTCGCCCGAATGTGATCTGAGCCTCTATTAAAGCACGATTATTGGCGATTTATGCTGGAATTAGTGGCGGGGCGAGTTTCATAGGGAAATCGCGTAAACATAGTTATCATCACTATCGGTCGCGGCCCGCCAAGAGGTTCCAGAAAATCCCGTACAGTCAATGACTTACGGGATTTTTGTTTTGGCGACCCACAAAATGACCCACGTCTGTCGAGGCGCGCTCGACGTGTCGTTGGCCTGATATCGAGCGTTGCAGTTCAAATTGGAATAAATGGTTGTGGCGATGGACTGGGGCGGCGGAATGACTCAATCCCGCCGCACAATTCACGCTGTCAAAGCGCCTTAACCAGTCGCCACGTCACTGCCCGCCCATCGATCTCGGGCATCGGTACGCCATGAGCGATTGTCTGCGGTCCAAGGTGTTCCGCGTCCTCACATGTCCAGACGCCCGGCCACGGGCATGGCGTACCTGAGGCGATACGCAGAAAGCGACGCGTGTCACCTTTCGCCGCCGATGGATCGTCGGCGGTTTCCTGCGGCGGCGGCGCGTCGAAGCGTCGAAGCGTCGAAGCCAGAGATTGCTGGTGCGTTGGTTGAAGCGCACCTCGCCGCCCACGGAACCGTAATGCAACGAGCCAATATCGTCCACGCGCAACGGCTTGATGGCCTCATTCACTTTGACGTAAAGCTCGGGCCTTGGATCAACACTTGGCTTTGCCCAGTTGCGGCCAGTCGCCCGCCAGAATCATGCTGCCCCATTCGTAGGGGATAACTTCGATTCGGTCATCGTCCAGCTTGGCCTTAAGTTCTTCTGGCGTGCCGAGTTTGGCGAGCCAGTGGTGAGCAATGAAGGTGTACCAGTTGAGGTTAGAATAGCCGTCGCGCCATGATTTGTTATCGGTCGGAATACAAACGTCTACGCCTCGATAAGCCCACGCAGTTTCGTATTCAGCGTGTTGGAAGTCCTCCCAAGCATGAGATTCTTGAACAGCACAGCCTGCTGCACCGTGAATCGGTCGTAGAAGTCGACACATCCCCGTCATCATCATCTCGAAGCGTGCGCGACCATCATTTTTTAACTCTTCGATCGGCAGATAAAACCGAACCCTTACGACGGCCACACGCTGGCCGAACAGCTCGAACAGACGAGCATTCTGTTGCAGGATGTACCGCAGCAGCCGCAGCCGAAGACCGTACTGGTTGATCTGGGGTTTCGCGGTGTAGATGCCG
>NZ_LFJJ01000124.1 GCF_001189365.1 Candidatus Burkholderia verschuerenii
GCTCAACGTCATGCCTCAACCTCTACTCGTGCGCTGCAGACCTGGCTGAGATGTGCGTTTACGTCTGCACCAGACTGCGTCGTCGGGTCCATTCCGGCAAATTCAATTTTGCAGGCCAGACTATTTACATCATCGAATTTCATTTGTCTTAGTAAAGCGCGCACTCCTCGCTACAATGCATATCCAAAATCAAACGAGGGAAGAGGCAGTCATGGAATTCATGCTCGAGCGGCTTTCGGAATCGGTGGCATCGGCGGATAGCCTGGAAAAGCTTGCGCGGCCGCTACTCGAGATGCTCGAAATCGTCACCGGGCTAGAGTCTGTCTACCTGACGTCCATCGATGAAACCGCCGGCATTCAGTCGGTCGATTACGCGCGCAACTCGGGCGAATTGCGGATCGACGAAGGGCTCGAAGTGCCGTGGTCGGATACGCTTTGCAAACGCTGCATCGAAGAAGGGCGGCGTTTCACATCCAATATCAGCGAAATCTGGGCCGATTCGCAAGCGGCCAAGGCGCTCGGCATCGAAACCTACGCGAGCGCGCCGGTATGCGCCAGCAACGGTTCGATCATCGGTACGCTGTGCGCGGCGAGCAAACGCAGCAAGTCGATCGGGCCGCGCGCCCGCAGCGCGCTCAACCTGTTTTCGAAGATCATCGCGCAGCATATCGAGCGCGAGCGCCTGCTCGGCGAAGTGCGCCGGTCCAACGAATATCTCGCCAAATTCGCCCTGACCGATGCGCTCACCGGCCTGCCGAATCGCCGCGCCTTGCAGGACGAACTCGGCCGCTTGCTGGCGCGCGCCGGACGCGACGGCTCGTATGTGATCGTCGGCATGATCGACCTCGACGACTTCAAGCGCGTCAACGACAAATACGGCCACGTCGTGGGCGACGCACTCCTGAAGAACTGCGCGCAACGCATCGCCGGCGTGACGCGCGATACCGACATGCTCGCGCGCATCGGCGGCGACGAGTTCGCGTTCGTGGGACCGGGCCTGACCGACTTCGACGCGACCAATCGCGCGGCGGAGCAGATTCGCGCGCGCATCATGGATTGCGTCAGCGGATCGTTCGTGTCGGAGCACGATGAAGTGAAGTACTGCGGCCTCAGCGTGGGCGCGGTCGCCGTGTGCTTCGTGACGATGGATCAGGCCATCGCGCTCGCGGATACCGCCATGTACGAGACCAAGCGCGAGCGCAAGAAGCTGGCGGCGCAGTCGAACTGAGATCGTCCGACTGCTTTGACTCCGCTCAAGCGACCGCGCGCTTCTTCAGCACGTAGCTGTTTTCATAGCCGGGCGGCTGGCCGATGATGTCGTAATCCGCGAACAGCCCGGCATTCTGAATCTCGTCGACGGCGGGGCCGACTTCCGGCGAATACTGCACGTCGCCATAATCGTCGAACACGATATATCCGCCCGGCACGACAAAGCGCTCGTACAGCAGAAAGTCCGACCAGACGTGCGCGCGCATATGCCCGCCGTCGATATGCAGAATCTTGAACTGCTTGGAAAAGCCGAGCGCGGTCGCGATGGCGAATTGCGAGTAGCCCTTGATCAACTGGCTGGTGGGCAAAAGCGTCTGGTGGAAATACGCCATTTCCTGCTCCTGCCCGCGCAGTTCGAACGGATCGATGCCGATGAACTTCGTCTCCTCGCCGGCGAAGCGTTTCATAAAGGCCAGCGATTTGCCCTTCCACACGCCGATCTCGACGACATCGCCGCTCAGCGATTCGACGTCGAGACACAGATAGCCGAGCAGCTTAACGAACGGATGGAACGACAACTCCGTGCGCTCCATGAACTTGATCGGCATGGCGGCATAGGCCGCTTCGTAATCGCGGGAAACGCTGTCCCATTCGGCGTCGATGCGCGCGCTGATCGACGGATCATCGATCATCGCCAGCAGATTCGTTCGTGCGTCGTGCTGCATTCCACCCCCGGTCGGTAAAGGCAATCAAGGCTTTCAATTTACGCAGACGAATCAGTCTACCGTGCTTCGAACGCGCCCGCTAAGCGGCGTGTAAAACCGGGAAACTACGTAGAAAACAGCTTCGCGGCGGAAAGCATTCAGAAGTGGTCGTTTTTTATACTCCCTCCCATACCCAAGCCACGCCAGGAGACATTCGATGCCGCTTCACGCAGGACCGTTTGCCCGTGCGCTCGTCTGTGCCGTCGCGCTGTACGCGGCGCAGGCGGCTCACGCGCAGCCGATCCGGCTGATGACCGGCGGCGCGGCCAAGCTGATCTATCTGCCGGTGATGCTCGCGGCGCAACTCGGCTATTTCCGCGACGAAGGGCTCGATGTGCGCGTGGTGTCGTCGCCGGCGGGCATCGACAGTTCGACGGAGCTCGTCGCGGGCGCGGTGCAGGGCGCGGTCGGTTACTACGATCACACCATCGGCTTGCAGAGCCGTGGCATGGACGTGCAATCGGTGATCGTGCTGGGGCAATCGGCGGGGCTGATCGAACTGGCGCGCAGCACGGGCGGCATGCATACGATGGCCGACGCGCGCGGACGCAAGCTCGGCGTGACCGGCTTCGGCTCGTCGACGTATGTCCTGACCAGCTATCTGGCGACGCGCGCGGGCGTGCCCGCCGATGCCTACACCGTCACGCCGCTCGCCACCGAAAACGCTTTCGAACAGGCGTTCGCATCGGGTGAGGTCGATGCCGGCATGACCGAGGAGCCGACCGTCACGCGACTGCTTTCGCGCGGCATCGCGCGGCCGCTGGTCGATCTGCGCAGCGCATCGGACACGCGCGCGCAACTGGGCGGCGCTTACGTGGGCGCGTGCATCTACATGCGTCGCGAATGGATCGACGCGCATCCCGACGAGACGACGCGGCTCGTGCGCGCCGTGCGCCAGGCCTTGCGTTTCATCGGCACGCACAGCGAGCAGGAGATCGAAGCGGCGATGCCGGACGCGCTCAAGGGCGGCGATGCGGCCATCTATCGGCAGGCGCTGGCCGGCATGAAGGCAAGTTTCTCGCCGACCGGCCGCATGCCCGCCGATGCGCCGTCCGCCGTGCTTGCGATCGTCGCCGAAGTCGATGCCGATGTCTCGCCACGGCATGTCGATCTGACGCGCACCTGGACCGACCGCTTCGTCGACGCGGCGCAGTAAAACGCGTCGCCGGAACAACATCGAAGGAAAGGAGACAGAGATGCTCATGCGAGCCATCCGGATTCACGAATACGGCGGCCCGGAAGTCCTGCGCCGCGTCGAGATCGACGTGCCGCGTCCCGGACCGGGCGAGGTGCTGGTGCGCGTCGTCGCGGCGGGCATCAACTTCATGGACGTGCACACGCGACAGGGCAAGTATCGCGATTCGCGCACCTATCCCGTGCGGATTCCGTGCACGCTGGGCATGGAAGGCGCGGGCGAAGTGGTCGAGACCGGCGCGGGCGTGAGTTCGTGCCGCGCGGGCGATCGCGTCGCCTGGTGCATCGCGTGGGGCGCGTATGCGGACTATGCGATCGTGCCCGCCGCGCGGCTCGCGCGCATCGCGGAGGGCATCGCGTACGACGTCGCGGCCGCCGCGATCTTTCAGGGCTCGACCGCGCATTATCTGCTCGATGACGTCGCGAAGCTCGAAGCCGGCATGACGTGTCTCGTGCATGCGGCGTCGGGCGGTATCGGCCAGTTGCTGGTGCAGTTGGCGAAGCGGCGCGGCGTCGAAGTCTTCGCGACGACGAGCACGCCCGAGAAGGCGGCGATCGCCCGCACGCGCGGCGCGGATCATGTGCTGCTCTACGAGAACGGCGGTTTCGCGGATCGCGTGCGCGATCTCACCGATGGCCGGGGCGTCGACGTCGTGTTCGATGCCGTCGGCAAGACCACCTTGCGCGACAGCTTCCGCGCGACGCGCGTGCGCGGTCTGGTCGTCAATTACGGCTCGGTGACGGACCCGATGCGCGATCTCGATCCCTACGAACTCGGCGAAGCCGGCTCGCTGTTTCTGACGCGTCCGCGTCTGGCCGATCACCTCGCCGATGCCGCCACCGTGCAGCGCCGCGCCAACGACGTATTCGCCGCGATCCGGCAAGGCGCGCTGCAAGTCGAGATCAACGGCCGCTACACGATGGACAACGTCGAAGCCGCGCACGCCGCGCTAGAAGAACGTCGCCAGTCGGGCAAGGCGGTGATGGATATCGCCGCGTAACGCGCACTTTTTTCGCTCATCCGATTTTTGTCCGGCGCGGCACACGCCTCGCCGGTGATGCAACTCGTCCCTCAGACCTCAGAGGACCACATGACATCCGATACTAAAAGCCGTACCGAATCGCCGCTGCGCTCGGTTTTCCGCGTCGTCAGCGGCAATTTCCTGGAGATGTACGACTTCACCGTCTACGCCTACTATGCGAGCGCCATCGCGCACACGTTCTTTCCGGCGGAAAACGAATTCGTCTCGCTGCTGCTCGCGCTGTCCGTGTTCGACGCGTGCTTCGTGATGCGTCCCATCGGCGCGCTGGTGCTCGGCGCGTATGTCGATCGGCACGGCCGCCGCAAGGGCCTGATTCTGTCGCTGACGCTGATGGCCGTCGGCACCGCATGCGTCGCCTTCGTGCCGGGCTACGCGACGATCGGGCTGGCCGCGCCGGTGATCGTGCTGTTCGGCCGCTTATTGCAGGGCTTTTCGGCGGGCGTCGAACTGGGCGGCGTATCGGTCTATCTCGCGGAAATCGCGACGCCCGGCAAGCGCGGCTTCTTCTGTTCGTGGCAGTCGGGCAGTCAGCAGGTCGCGGTGATCTTCGCGGCATCGCTCGGCGTGCTGCTCAACCAGACGCTGCCGCCGTCCGACGTGACCGCGTGGGGCTGGCGCATTCCGTTTCTGGTCGGCTGCCTGATCGTGCCGTTTCTGTTCCTGATTTGCCGCACGCTGCGCGAGACCGATGAATTCGCCGCGCGCAAGCATCATCCGCGCATGGGCGAGATCATGATGTCGATGCTGCAGAACGCCGGGCTGATCGTCGCGGGCATGGGACTGGTCGTGATGACGACGGCATCGTTCTATCTGATCACGACTTACACGCCGACCTTCGGCAAGAACGTGCTGCACCTTTCGTCGATCGATTCGCTGATCGTGACCGTGTGCGTCGGCATATCGAATCTGATCTGGCTGCCGATTTCCGGCGCGGTGTCGGATCGCGTCGGCCGTCGCCCGATCCTGCTGATCTTCACCGTGCTCACGATTCTGACCTCTTATCCGGCGATGCAATGGCTGGTCGCGGCGCCGTCCTTCGAGCGTCTGCTGCTGGTGCAATTGTGGCTCTCGGTGCTCTATGCGTGGTACAACGGTGCGATGGTCGTTGCGCTGACCGAGCTGATGCCCGCGCATGTGCGCACGACCGGTTTTTCGATGGCCTACAGTCTCGCGACGCTGGTCGGCGGCTTCACGCCGGCGATCTCGACATCGCTGATCCACTTCACGGGCGACAAGGCCGCGCCCGGTGCGTGGATGGGCGCGGCCGCGCTGTGCGGCGCGATCGCGACGCTGGTGCTGTATCGCTCGCGCGAGGCCCGCAACGGCTACAGGTGGCAAGGCGTTCCCGAGCAATGAAACTTCTGCTTATCGAAGATAACCGTCAACTCGCGCACTGGCTCGCGAAAACGCTGACCGACGAGGGCTTCCTCGTCGATCACGTACTCGATGGCGAAGCGGCCGAGGCATCGCTCGCCGGCACGCGCTACGACGTCGTGCTGCTCGATCTCAACTTGCCCGGCATGTCGGGCAAGGCGGTGCTGCGGCGCATGCGCGACGGCGCGAACGACACGCCCGTGCTCGTTCTGACCGCAACGGGCGATATAGGCGAGAAGGTGATTTGTCTCAGCGACGGCGTGGACGATTACGTCGTCAAACCCTTCGACGATCGCGAGCTCGTCGCGCACATCAAGGCGCTGGCGCGACGTCACGCGCCGGTGCGTTCGAATCGCCTGCGCTGCGGCACCTTGCTGTACGACATGGACCGGCGGCAGTTCTTTATCGGCGACGACGCCTTGATGCTCACGCCGCGCGAGCACGCCGTGCTCGAAGCGCTGATCCTGCAAACCGGCCGCACCGTATCGAAGACCGTGCTGGCGGACGCCATCGAAATCTATATTTCGCGGCTCAGAAAGAAAATCGAGCGCAGCACGGCGGCCATCATCACGCTGCGCGGGCTCGGTTATCTGCTGGAACATGAAGAGCCGCAAGCGTAGTCTGCGCGCGCGGCTGCTGCTCTGGCTGATCGTGCCGATGACCGTGTTCGGCCTGATCGCCGCCTGGGTCACGCACGCCAACGCGCGGCGCACCGCCGATTTGCTGCAGGACGCGGCGCTGCTCGCGGCGGCGCGCGTGATGGCCGCCGACGTGAACTGGAAGGGCAACGATCTGGTCGCGTCGATTTCGCCGAGCACGATTCAGATCGTCGGCACGCCGGAAGGCGATCAGGTGTTCTATCGCGTGGAAATCGCGGGCGGCGCGGTGATCGCGGGCACGTCGGATTTTCCGCGCACGCGATTGGGCGCGTCGCCCGCAGTGGTACGACGCGCAGGTCGGCGATCTGCCGATCCGCGCGGTCTCGCTCGAACGCCCGATGTTCGACGCCGGCCGCACCGTGCGGCTGATCGTCTCGGTGGGCCGCACGCTGAGCGCGCGCGATGCGCTGATCGCGTCGCTGTGGAAGCCGCAACTCGTCTATATCCTCGGCAGCATCGCGGTCGCGATCCTGCTGATCTGCGCGGGGCTCGCGCTCGAACTGCGGCCGCTCGACCGCCTGACCGACGGCCTTTCCGCGCATCCGCTGCAAAGCCGCGCGCGCATCGATTCGACCGATCTCCACGCTGAACTGCAACCGATGGTCGCGGCCTTCAATGCATCGCTCGATACGATCGAACGGCAGACCGCGACGCAGCGCCGTTTCATTGCCGATGCCGCGCACCAGATTCGCACGCCGCTGACGCTGCTCGGATCACAGCTTCAGTACGCGCGCCGTCAGAACAGTCTCGACGACGTGCGCGAAACGCTGCTGGCGATGCATCACAGCAACCGCGCGATGGTCGCGCTGATCAACCAGTTGCTGATGCTCGCGCAGGCCGAAGCCGCCGATTACACCGCGTTTCAAGGCGAAGCCGTCGATCTGAAAGCCGTCATCACGCGCGCGATCGAAAAGCTCGCGCTCGCGGCGAGCCGGCGCGATATCGAACTGGCCGTGTCGTTTGCCGATGCGCTGGTCGTGTCGGGCAGCGAGCCTTTGTTGTCCGCCGTGATATCGAATCTCGTCGACAACGCCATCCGCTATTCGCCGAAAGGGTCGCACGTGACCGTCGAAGCGGCGCGCGTGGACAACACGGTGCGCATCGACGTCATCGACGAAGGAGCGGGCATTCCGGACGCGCTGCGCGAACGCGTCTTCGAAGCGTTTTTCCACGCATCGGAGGAAGAGGGCAGCGGGCTGGGTCTCGCGATCGCGCGCGAGATCGTGCGGGCGCATGGCGGCACGATCGTCATCGGCGATGCATCGCCTTCAGGTGCCAAGTTCAGCGTAACGCTCAAGGCCGCGACGATTTATCCACGGCCAGATGACAATTATTAATTGCATTCGAATAAATCGAATAAGCATGCCAATTTTTATTCGAATATTTTTTATTGCTCTGAGCTATAGTCAGCGAGCCGAGTCGAGTCTTTAGGCACCTTAAGACGCGTTAAAACGCGTCAGCCTTACGATCTGCTGTACGACGCCCCATCGATTTGCTTCCAATATTGCTTCCCAGGTCGACGCTTAGCGATGCTTCGAGTGACCTGGCCGTCGTCGTCATGGAGAAAGGGAATGACCCGTCCCGCGCATCTGATGGAATCGACGATACCGGCGCGGCCCGAGCAAGCCGGGCACGGCGTCGGCACGAGCCTGAGCAAGTCGTTTTTCCGTACTGCGCGAAAAATGCTTCCCGACGGCTTGCTGTTGCGCCTGCTGCATTTGCGCCGCGTCGGACGCTGGCCGAACGTGACGCAGCCCGCCACGTTCAACGAAATCATCCTGCATCGCTGCCTGTTTCCCGATCCACGCTGGACGACGCTTACCGATAAACTGCTGGTGCGCGACTACGTCAAATCGAAAATTGGCGACGCGCATCTGATTCCTTTGATCGCGACGCCGGACGTATTCACGCAAGACGTATTCGATGCGTTACCGAATGCTTTCGTGACGAAGGCGAATCACGGTTGCGGTTTTGTGAAGGTAATCTGGAATAAAACCGAAACGTCGTTTCAGGAATTGAAGCGACTCGCCGACGAATGGCTTGCGACCGACTTCTATCGCGCGACGCGCGAGCGGCATTATCAGGGCATCGAGCGGCGCGTGTATTTCGAGCAATTGCTTTCGGACGGCAACGGCCGCGTGCCGGCCGATCTCAAGCTGAATATTTTCGGACACGGTCCGAATGGCGCGCTGGTTTATACGGGCGTGATCACCGATCGCTTCGGCGCGCCACGTCACGATTTCTACGATCCGCAATGGAACCGGCTCGATATCGTGCTCGGTCACTATGCCTGTAGCGCGCAAGCCGCGCCGCGTCTGCCCAACTGGGACAAGGTCGTGGATATCGCCACGCGTCTCGCGGACGGACTGGGCTATGTGCGCGTGGATCTCTACGTCGTCGGCGACGCGGTCTACTTCGGCGAACTCACCTTCACGCCGGGCGCGGGCCTCACGAAGATCACGCCGGCTCACTACGACCTGGAATGGGGGAGGCTGATCCGACAGATGCACGGCGGCGCGTAACCCACACACGACACACGCACCGCCGCGCGCGACGCCGACGAGCGCCGCGCGTTCGGGCAGGCATTCACCGATAGCTCGCGCGCAAGCGCCGGAGCAGGGGAGCGCTTTTGCCTTTTCCAACGCACTTTACGTTGATGCAAAGCGTCATCACGAGGCCGATCATGCTTGGGAAGCCGTCGCAATCGGAGCGTCTGTCGTTAGAAGAGGCGTCGTCGGATCCTGCCTTCCGCGAGATCGTCGCGTGGATCGGCAAGTTCCTGTGCTCGCCTCACGCCGAACTCGGCCGCGCGGGCGATGTGTGTCCGTTCGCCAAAACCGCCGTCACCAAAAACGCGATCGAATTCTTCAGAAACGCCTCCGTCGATACGGACAGCCTCGAAGAAGACATGCGCCAGCATCTGACGGAATTCGAGCAGGGCGATCGCGCGGACATCTACCGTTGCCGGATCATCGTGCCGACGCAGTTGGACGATGCCGCGCACGCGGTTCAGTCCGTGCAGCGCGCGCTCAAACCGCTGTTTGTCGAACGGCATCTGATGGTCGGCCAGTTCTTTCAGGATTGTGACGAACCCGGTTTGTGGAACCCGGATTTCCGGCCGCTGCGCACGCCGGTGCCGCTGCTCGCGATCCGCAATATGGTTCCCACGGACGTCGCGTTTCTATACCATGATGCGTCATATCTGCGCACTTACCTCGACAAGTTCGGCAGTCGCGGCAGCAGCGCGCTCCGGCAGTTCGAGATGACGAGAGAGGCCAACAAATGAACACGTCGCGTATCGACGCTTTCGGCGAAGACGTCTTCCGCAACAGCACGTATATCGACAAGCTCGATCTGGCTTTCTCGCAGTTTTTCGTGCGTACGCCGACCGGTAGTCTGCTCGCGATCGCCACCGGCATGCGCGCCGATTTTCCGCAACTGAAGACAAATTTGCAGGGCGCGGGATTCGATATCGCCTCGGTCGCGAGTCTGATCGTGCCGCATTTCGAATCCGACGAAATGGGCGCGCTGCCGGACTTCATGGCGCACAACGCGGCGCTGGTCGCGTATGCGCATCCGATCTGCGCGCACGCGCTATCGGATATCTTTTCGGTCAAGACGAAGATACTGAAGGACGAGACGCCCGTGACCATCAACGGCGAAGTCGTCGTGCCGATTCACGCCAAGCATGTGCATCAGTGGGATTCGCTGGTGGTCTACGTGCCGCGGCTCAAGGCGCTGTTCTCGTCGGATATCTTCATGAGCTACGGACCGGTGGACGGCGAGGGCGGCACGCTCGACAACATCGTCGGTTCGATCGACAAATCCGGCTATATTCCGTCGCTCGAACATCTGGCGAGCGCGCTGAAAAAGATCCGCAAATACGATATCGAATCGATTTTCCCGATGCACGGCGCGCCGATCCGCACGCACATTCCGGAAACCATCGATGGGCTGATCGAGCATTGCGAAACGCATCGCGCGGTTGTCGCGAGTTGATGATCAATGCACGTCGCGCCTGATTAACTAAGGCCAAAGCATTCGTTGGCGCGATGCATCGCACGTCATAGCATGAACCGCTCCGGACGATTTCGTCCGGCAAGCGTTCATGGATATTTCATGCGATACAAGGGATACAAAGTGGAACCGTCCGCGCATGCGCTGCCCAGCGGCCTGTATGCGGCGAACCTGATCATCGAGAACCACGCGTCGTCGTTCGCGTTCGATGCGCTCGATTATTTTTTCGAAGCAGACCACGCCATTGCTTATGCATCGCGCTGGGCGCGCTTGTGGATCGACCAGCACGACCGGCGCGCCGCGTAACACTCATGCTCTAGCCAGGACGTCCGTGATGAAGTCGCGCCCGAGGTCTCGTTCAGCGGTCGAAATCTGTTTGCCGCTTGCCGTGCTGAGCATTGCCTGCGCCAGCTCGGTCACGACGCGCCTGTTCGCGGCGATGTGGATGTGCATCGGCGTCGCGTGTCTGGGCGAACGGCCGCTGCGCGATTTTCCGCGCGACGGGATCGATCTGCGCTGGCAGTTCGGCATCCGCGCGTGGATTCTCTGGTGCTTCCATATGGCATGGTGGCCGTGGTACGTGCGCGCCGATATCGTCCGGGCGATGCACACGCTACGGCGGCGCCGGCCGCCGATCGCACGGCGCGGGCGACCCGGCGCCTACGGTGAAACCGGCGTCGAGCCGCGCAAGGAAGACTGATACCGGTTACGCGGGCGGCGTGGCGGTGTCGTCCGGAGTCGTGGGCGTGGCGGGCGCCGTAGTCGTCGCGGTCGTCGTCGTCGTGGGCTCGGCCTGCGGTGATGCTTCCGCTTTCGGCTGAGCCGGACGCTTGCTGCCCGAGCGCCGCGCGTGCGCCGCTTCTCCCGCCGACACTTCGCCCGCAGGCTGGCCCAGCAGATCGACGCGCGCCGCGCCTTGCACCAGACACGCGCGATATCGATTGCCACGGCACCAGACCGCGATGGCATCGCGCAATTCGCGCTCGGTGAGGCGCAAGTCTGCTGCGTGCGTCAGAAGCTCCTCGAGAATGCCGACCTTGAGCGGCAACTTCGGCGCGGGATTCTTCGGAAACGCAAGCGGGAATTTCTTCTGCAGCTTGCCGATGGTGTGGACGACCGGGTCCACGGGCGGCTGTGCCGGCTCGTTTGCCGGGCGCTGCGGACGTGGCGGCCGCTGCGGCCGGTCCGGACGCGCGGCTTTCCTTGCCTGATCGTCCGGCGCTTTCGTCTGCGCCTTCGCCTTGGCGTGCGTAGCTTTTTCCGGCTTGGCCTTTTCATGCTGGGCGCGGTCACGCTTGGCCTGCGCGGCGAGTTGCGATTTCAGCGCAGCGAGTTGTTCGAAGCCCATCACGGCTCCTTGTTAAAAACGGGCCGTCATTTTAACAGCGTGCGGAGGCAGCGGCGTTGGATGGGCGTCGGGTTCTTCAAATGGCGTGGGTTTCCATCGAGACCCTATTGTTTGATTCATGTTTTGCGGTTGCAACATGACAGGCGAGCGACGCGTGGACGAGCGTTATCCGCGCCAGGGCGAGTGACGAATGATCGAGCAGAAATTGCCCGCCTTGAATAACGGCTCCTTGTCCGCGATGACATCCGCCTTCACGTTTCCGAATGTCGAATCGGGTTTGTGTTTGATGCCGTCGTAAAACGCCTGAATGATGTCCTCCTTGAAGTGCTCGGTACGCGGATGCGCGTGCACGATGGCCTCCCGCTCGGCATCGCTGTAGTGCTGGTACGTCAGACCGAGCACATCCATCTCGACGCCCGCCGTGACCAGCGCAATCACCGGATGCATGTGCTGCGGAATGCCCGGCGTGGTGTGCAGCGCAATCGATGTCCATACGAGGTCGATATCGGCCGCGCCGATGCCGCGTTGCTTCAGGAAGTCGCGCGCCGCGTTCGCGCCATCGACTTCGAATCGCTCGTGGCGACTGCTGTACGACGGCATCAGGCCGACGTCGTGAAACATCGCGCCGGCGTACAGCAATTCCGGGTCGTACTTCAGGCCGCGTTCGCTCCCCGTGAGCGCACCGAAGTAATACACCCGGCTGGAGTGATTGAAGAGCAGTTCCGTTTCCGTATCGCGGACGAATTCGGTGATTTCGCGGGCGAGCTTGCTGTCCGGAATAGCGATGCCATTGATATCCATGACCGACTCCTGTGTGAACAAGAGCTTTATTGTGGAACGGTGTAGAATTGGCAGCGATCGGTGTGAAACGCCGATTTCTGCCATTTCGCGCCGTATCCGGACTCAGGGAGATTCTGATGGCGAGGACCATTGCCATGCTCGCGATGCCGGGCGTGCAGTTGCTCGATGTATCCGGTCCGCTGGATGTCTTCGCACAGGCGAACATCGAAGCGGGCCGCGACGAATACGTGCTGAAGGTCGTGGCGACCGCGCGGGGTCATCTGACGAGTTCGTCCGGCGTGCGGATGGTCCCCGACGAAGTGGCCGGCGAGCGCGTCACGAAGTTCGACACGCTTCTGGTGGCGGGCGCGCCTCATGCGTCATCGTTGATTGTTTCGGACAAGCTGCGCGCATGGCTGATCGCGACCACGAAGACCTGCAGACGCTTCGGCTCGGTGTGCACCGGCGCATTCGTTCTGGCGGAAGCGGGATTGCTGAAGGGGAAGCGGATCACGACCCACTGGTCGTCGGTGGACGAGTTATCGCATCGTTATCCGGACGTCACGATCGAAGCGGATGCGCTGTACGTGCGCGATAAACGGCTGCGCACGGCAGCCGGCGTGACGGCTGGTCTGGATCTCGCGCTGGCCCTTGTGGAAGAGGATCTCGGCCGCGACCTTGCGATGCGCGTCGCAAGCCAACTCGTGATGTATTTCAGACGACTGGGCGGCCAGATGCAATTCAGCCGCAAGGGGCACGCGCACCCGATGGGCCGTTCGGCATTGCAGGACGTGCAGAGACTGGTCGCCGCGTGTCCCGAGCTGGACCATAGCGTGAGCAGTCTCGCGGCGGCAGTCTCGCGGCGCGTGCCGGATTGAGCCCGCGCCATTTTGCGCGCCTGTTTCAGGCGGAAGTCGGCGTGACGCCGGCGGCGTGGGTCGAGGGCGCGCGCGTGGCGGTTGCCCGGCGTCTGATCGAATCGAGCGGCGACGCGCCCAAACAGGTCGCCGCGAAATGCGGATTCGCGCCAATCCGGACGTGCTGAGACGAGCCTTTCTCAAGCACGTCGGCGTGACGCCGGCGGAATATCGCAGGAGCGCGGGCCGTCACTGAACGGCTTGGTCCTCTATCGCCGCGACGAAGCTTGCAATGATCCGCGCGACATCGTCCGGTGCTTCGAGCGGGTGACAGATGGCCGGTGCCGGGCAGGATGTGCATCGTCGCTTGAGGGATGCGCGGCAGCAGTTCGGCCTGCAATGTCGCGACGCGATCCACCTGATCCCGCTCTCCTGAGATCACGATGGTCGGCACGTCGATCGACGCCACCTCAGCGGTAATGTCTTCGCGCATCGCGATGTCGGGCCACGCGGCCTTCGCTTGCG
Source organism: Candidatus Burkholderia verschuerenii (assembly GCF_001189365.1). Classification (GTDB taxonomy): domain Bacteria; phylum Pseudomonadota; class Gammaproteobacteria; order Burkholderiales; family Burkholderiaceae; genus Caballeronia; species Caballeronia verschuerenii. The sequence goes on from NZ_LFJJ01000124.1 coordinate 13,771, forward strand.
GCGCGGCCTTCAGGCTGTCCTCGATGACTTGCTCGCGCGGCACGCGGCATCGAGTGGCTTCGCTGTGAGGACGTGGTCGATGACGAACTCGACCGATTCGCGCGATCGATACGCGCCCGTCAGCGTCGCGCGTTCCTCGTCCGACAAAAGCATGGGCGAGGGTGGCGACGGCGCGACCAGCACGAGACCTTCGAGTCCCGTCGGCCGCCGCGAGGCGATGAGTTGCGCGACCTTGCCACCCATCGAATGGCCGACGAGCACGTAGCGCTTCAAATCCAGCGCGTCGATGACGCCCTCGGCGTCGTTCGCCAGGTCCGCTATACGGTAACCATGCGCGGGTGCATCGGAATCGCCCCAGCCTCGATGATCGGTGGCCACGAGGCGGTAACGGTCCGGCAGTGCCTTCGCCACCTCGTCCCACGTGCGCGACGAGCCGCCATAGTAGTGCAGGAAGACCAGTGCAAGCGCGCCGCTGCCGCGCTGCGCGACGTGAATCCGCGTACCGTTCGTTTCGATGTCCAGCTTGTCCATCGTGTCCATGTTGTGCTCCTCGTTGGTCGGATACGTCATCGTAGAGCCGTGCATGTGATTTGATAATTGCCCGTCGATTGGCGACAGTCGATAATTCGGGTATCGAATCAAGGTGAAGACATGGACCGACTAACGAGTCTCGGTGTGTTCGTCGCAGCGGTGGAAGAAGGCAGCTTCGCGGCGGCCGTGCGGCGTTTCGGACTTTCGCCGGCGATGGCCGGCAAGCATGTGAGCGAGATCGAGGCGCGTCTGAATGCGCGGCTGCTGCAACGCACGACGCGGCGCCTGAGCCTGACGGAAACGGGCCAGGCTTACTATGCGCGCAGCAAGCAGATTCTCGATGCATTCGACGATGCCAACCGGGAGGCCAGCGATTCGCACGCCACGGCGCGCGGCGTGCTGCGCGTGGCCGCGCCTGTCACGTTCGGCGCGATGCATCTGGGGCAAGTCGTGGCGCGTTATATCGAGGATTATCCGCAGGTGAATGTCGATGTCGTGCTCGGGGATCGTTATGTCGATTTGCTCGATGCGGGTATCAATGTCGCCATCCGTATTGGTCGACTGGAAGGTATTGGTCGACTGGAAGATCCGGCGCTGGTGACGCGCCGGATCGCTCCTTGCCGGATGGTCGTCTGTGCATCGCGTGCGTACATCGAGCGGCACGGCACGCCGTGCAAGCCGCGCGATCTGCTTCAGGCGCCGAGACTCGCCTTCAGCGAAGCCGTGTCCGCAGGCGACTGGACCTTGTTCGATGCGAAAAATCGCGCGCATGTCATCGAAGGGCCCGTGCGGATGGCGGCCAACAACACGCAGATGCTGCTGTCGGCTGCGCTGGCGGGCGCGGGCATCGCGTATGGTCCGACGTTCGTGTTTGGGGAGCATCTGCGGCGGGGCGAGCTCGTGGCGCTGCTGCCGGGTTACCGTGCGACGGAACTGGTGATCCAGGCGGTCTATCCGAGCGCACGACAGATACCGTTTAAGGTGCGCCGATTTGTGGATTATCTGGGGGAGGCGTTTGGTGATGAGCCACAGTGGGACGGCAACAAGCGTGCTTGATGGCGAAGGCAAGTACCGTGCGAATGTCGAGTCGCTGGAAAGAGCCACGTCCGCGCGCCCAAGTCCACGTACGTTATTAATCAGACAATTCGAGGATTTACGAAAAATTATTTGAGGAGGATAATTATCCCAGATAAATAATTTGAGATAAGTCGCTATGGCCTATCACCGTACGCAACTCGCCGAAGAGATGGCCCAGCAGATTCTGTATCCGCGCGGCCTGGATGCGCAGCTACAGGCAGGCGTCTTCCTGTCCGGGCCGCGCCGGATCGGCAAGACCACCTTTGTGCGGCAGGATCTGATGCCCGCACTACAAAAGCATGGCGCCATTGTCGTGTATGCGGACTTATGGAGTCAGGCTCAGGCCAATCCCGCAGACCTCGTGATCACGGCCGTCCAGCAGACCGTCAAGGACCTGCAAACGCCTGCTTCCGATCTTTTCGGTCGTGTCGCACGTCAACTCAAACGCGTCTCTTCGATCGACGTCGGCGGTGCGGGATTCAAGTTCGGCTTCAAACTGGATCAGATCGGCAAGCCTGTCGGCCCGACGTTGGCGACGGTCTTCACGGAGCTGGTCGAGAAGACTCGGACGAACGTCGTGCTCATCATCGACGAAATTCAGCATGCGTTGGGCACTGCAACCGGAAACGAGCTGCTGCTGGCGTTGAAGGCCGCGCGGGACGCGGTCAACCTGAGCCCCGACATGCCGGGGAAGCTTTACATCATCGGCACGGGCTCGCACCGGGCGCAGGTGCAAGAGATGGTGCTTCGCGGCAATCAGGCGTTTCAAGGCGCATGGTCGCAGCCTTTCCCTCTGCTCGGCAAGGATTATGTCGCCGATGTGCTGGCTCAAACGCGTGAGCAACTGGGCGCGCGGTCACCGACGCTGCCGGCGGCGGTCCACGCGTTTCAGGAACTCGGGAGCCGGCCCGAGGAACTGCTGAAGGCACTGGTGTCACTGCGGGATAGTCCTTCGGATCTGGCGCCGGATACACAATTGCCTATCATCGTTCAGGCGCTGCGCCAGTCCGCAGCCGATCTCGAGATCACTCGCGTCGAAAGCTTGGGCGACCTGGCGGTTGAACCGCACCGGGAATGTAGGAGACTTCGGATCTTGGCTGTAATGGAGATTTGAAGTATGGAAAACGAAAGCAAGGCAAGGAAGCCCACCGGGACGCGATATTCAGATGAGGTGCGGGAGCTGGCG
>NZ_LFJJ01000012.1 GCF_001189365.1 Candidatus Burkholderia verschuerenii
GCCATGGCGTAAGCCCTCCCGAGGGCAGGTTGACGAACTGGACATTCATCAACTTACACCACGGCCACCCCTGCCTCTGCGCTCCTGCCGCCTCAGCGTTTTTGCACATCATTCTGCACACTACCGCGAACACTCGCTATCGCTGTGCCAAGTCTAAGGTTCTGTGCCGGGGCCGCTCAAGAAGGTGCTTAGGATCGGCCAAGCGGCTTTCTTTGGTTAATTTCTTTGCCGCCGCAAAGAAAGTGACCCCCCGCCGGGGAGGCGGCTACTGAAAAAAACGCCCCAAAAACCTCAACCGAAGCCACGACCACCATCAACCACAAAACCTACGACTGATCCGATGAAACCGTAAAGTCATCAACACAGCCACACTGGCAAGCCCGGCCGCCAACCCCCACCAAAGCCCCTTAGCGCCAAGCTCGAAATGAAAGGCGAGCACATACCCGGTAGGAAACCCCACGCCCCAATACCCAAAAGCCGCAGCCAGCATCGGCACCCGCGTGTCTTTCAAACCCCGCAGACAACCGGACCCAACAGTCTGCATCCCATCGACGATCTGAAACACGGCCGCCACCCCGAGCAGCGAAGCCGCCAACGACACCGTATGCGCATTCGCCGGATCATCGAGATGAAGATAAAGCCCGACGATCGCATGCGGCGCCACGATCAACACGAGCCCCGAGCACATCATGAAGCCGACCCCGAGCGCCAGCGCGACGAATCCCGCATGCCGCGCGGCGAGCGGCACGCCCGCTCCGATCCAGTAGCCCACGCGCACGTTCGCCGCCTGTCCGATGGCAAGCGGCACCATGAACGCCACCGACGCCACGTTCAGCGCGATCTGATGCGCGGCCAGCGGCGCTTCGCCGAGCAGCCCGACCATCATGCCGGTGGCAAGAAAGAGCGTCGATTCGACGCCGTACGTGATCGCGACTGGCCAGCCGATGCCGAACATTTCGCCCATCAACGGCCAATGCGGCCACGCGCGCACGACGAAATGCCGGTAACGCGGCCGCAGATGCAGGAACGCGACCAGCGCCAGCGCCCTCAGCCAGACCGTGATGCACGTCGCCATCGCCGAGCCGAGGAAGCCTTCGCGCGGCAAGCCGTATGCGCCGTGAATCAGCCCGTAATTGAGAAAGCCGTTGACGAATACGCCGCCGATCGACACCCACAACAGCCGCCGCGCCGCGCCGATCGCGGGCAGAAACGCGCGCATCATGCCGACGTCGATCAGGCTGCCCGGTGTGCCCCAGCGCAGCACCGCGCAATACTCGCCGACGTTCTTCGCCAGCAAGGCGGGTTCGTGGAAAGCGAGCAGGATCGCTTCGGCATAGGAGAGCAGCGCGAACGCCGGCACCGCCAGCAGCAGCGACAGCACGAAACCCGTCCAGTAGATGCTCGGCACGCGCTCGTCCGCATTCGAGCCGCGCGCATGCGCGACCGATACGCTCACCGACGTCAGCACGCCCTGCAACAAGGTGACGACCACGAAGAACAGGTTCGTGCCCAGCCCGCCCGCGGCCAGCGCATCGGGGCCGAGCGAGCCGAGCAGGATGGTGTCGGTGACGCCCATCGCCATTTGCGATAGCTGCGCGATGGCGAGCGGCGCGGCGAGTCGCGCGGTATCGACGGCGTGGCGGGACAGAGTCGGCGGTGGCTGATGCGCGCGTCCGGCGCGCTCGTAGGGCGGTTGCATGCTTGAACTTCGATGGATGGAACCGGCGTCGACGCGAGCGATCGCACGACGATACAGCGCCGGTCCCGCGCTGAAAAACGAAAGACGACTAGCTTATTGCCTGGCGCACGTCGTGTCGATGACGGCCGCGCTCACTCCGGCGCGCGCACGCGGATCGTCTGGCCGTCGAGTTCGACTTTCTGGCCGGCGCGGATCTTCGCGGTCTTGCGCGACTCCACTTTTCCGTCGACGCGCACATCGCCCATCGCGACGCGCGCTTTCGCGGAGCCGCCGCTGTCGGCGAGTCCCATCAGCTTGAGCAGGTTGTGCAGTTCGATGTAGTCGCCCGTGAGGGTGAATTGAAGTGGCGGCATGGCGGGCGGTGCGTGGAGAAAGACGGCAATGATAAGCGAGCGAACCTCACCGGTCGCGGGCACGCCCCCTGCTGGTGCAAACGCGAACGGTCGTATCAGTCGGAAGCGGTTCGAAACCGGAAGTCACAGAATTGTAGCCATCTGAAACCACGGGTAACAATGACTGATTTTCGAGAACTCGTCGGATTTTCGGCCGGTCAGACCGTTTGATCGATGCAGCTTCGGTCATTTTCATCCAATCGACAATCGACAAAGCCGTGCGGCGCTTCGCCCGCCGGTGCAACTAAAGAGAGGACTCGCTCATGACTCAAGCTCGACTTCTGATGATCGGCGCCGCCATTGCCACGCTGAGCGCCACGGGCGCGTACGCGCAGACCGCCGCGCAGCCGACCCAAATGCAGATGCAGGCGCCCGATGCGTCGACCGGAGGCGCGCCCGGCGTCACGCCGCAGCAGCAACGCATGGTCGCGCCCGCGCCGACCGATCCGCTGGTCCAGAAGCGCAACGCCACCGCGCAGGCGAACGCCGAATACAGCGGTCGAAGAAGGCATCGAAGGCCAAACTGAAGGCCTCGAAGCAGCAGGCGAGCGCGCAATACAAGGAAGAGGTGAAGAACGCGAAGATCAATCGCAAGGCCGACAAGGACGCCGCCAAGGCCGAGTTGAACGCCACCGCGCCGGCCGCGCCGAAAGACACCGGCCTGCAGCACTAAGCCATCGATCGAGGAGGACACATCATGAAGCGTCAAACCAACGTATTGCTGGCCGCGCTGATCGCGGGCGCGCTGACGAGCGTGAGCGCGGCATCGTTCGCGCAGACGGCGGCGAGCGGGCCGACCACGGCGGATCAGAAGGCATCGAAGGAGCAGACCAAGGCCGATAAGAAGGCCGCCGTCGCTCAGGCGAAGGCCGACAAGAAGAAGACCGAAGCGCAGTCGGAGGCGAACGAAGCCACCGCCGACGCCAAGGTCAAGAACGCGAAGAAGGCGGAATAACGCGCTTTGGTTCGCGTGGAAAAGCCCGGCCGGCGCATTGCCCGGCCGGGCTTTTTTCTGCGCGCGATTTAGGGCCAAAAGCGTTGTCCCGCCAAGCACTTGCACGCAAAGCTTGTATGGATATACAGTGTGCGTCACTTCATCCCGCCGCCATTCGTCCTCGTGCTCACGCTTCCCGATACCGCCGCCGATTCCTCCTCGACTTCCGATCCGGCCGCAGCCGCCTATCTGGCGAAGCTCAACGAGGCGCAGCGTCGCGCGGTCGAATTCGGCGTCGACGAACCCGGTCGATGCGGCGGCCCGCTGCTCGTGATCGCGGGCGCGGGATCGGGCAAGACCAATACGCTCGCGCATCTGCTGGTGAAGGGCGCGGATCCGCATCGCATTTTGCTGCTGACGTTTTCGCGGCGCGCGGCGCTCGAGATGACGCGACGCGTGACGCGCATCGCCACGCAGGCGCTCGGGTCCAAAAGCGCCATCGCGCAGGGGCTGACGTGGTCGGGCACGTTTCATGGCGTCGGCGCGCGGCTATTGCGCGATTACGCCGATCTCGTCGGGCTCGCGCCGTCGTTCACCATCAACGATCGCGAAGATTCCGCCGATCTGATGAATCTCGTGCGGCATGAGCTCGGACTGTCGTCGAAGGAGAAGCGCTTTCCCGCCAAATCGACCTGCTTCGCGATCTACTCGCGCGTCGTCAACACGGGCGCGTCGTTCGCGCTGGTGCTCGATCAGTCGTTTCCGTGGTGCCGCGAGTGGGAAGCCGATCTCAAGCGTCTGTTCGCCGCGTATGTCGCCGCCAAGCAGGCGCAAAACGTCCTCGATTACGACGATCTGCTGCTTTACTGGTCGCATCTCGCGGCCGAACCGACGATCGCCGCCGATCTGTCGGGCCGCTTCGATCACGTTCTGGTCGACGAATATCAGGACACCAACCGCCTGCAATCCACCATCCTGCTCGCGATGAAACCGGACGGCCGCGGCCTCACGGTCGTCGGCGACGATGCTCAGTCGATCTACTCGTTTCGCGGCGCGACGGTGCGCAATATTCTCGATTTTCCGCAGCACTTCGATCCGCCCGCCGCGACCGTCACGCTCGATCGCAACTATCGTTCGACGCAGCCGATTCTCGAAGCATCGAACGCGGTGATCGATCTCGCGTCCGAGCGCTATACGAAGAACCTGTGGACGGACAAGGCATCGGCGCAGAAGCCGCGCGTCGTGACCGTCGCCGATGAGGCCGATCAGGCGCGTTACGTCGTCGAAAAAGTGCTCGAAGCGCGCGAAGGCGGCATGAAACTCAAGTCGCAGGCCGTGCTGTTTCGCGCGGCGTATCACAGCGCGACGCTCGAAATCGAACTGACGCGGCGGAACATTCCGTTCGTGAAGTTCGGCGGGCTGAAGTTTCTCGATTCCGTTCACGTCAAGGACGTGCTCGCGGTGTTGCGCTGGGCGGAGAATCCGCGCGATCGCGTGGCGGGGTTTCGCGTCGCGCAACTGCTGCCGGGCATCGGGCCGGCGATCGCGGGGCGTCTGCTCGATAGCGTCGCGCAGACCGATGCGCCGAACGCCATCGCGCATTTTCAGGCGCCCGCGCGTGCGAGCGAAGACTGGCCGCGCTTCGTCGGCCTGATGGCGAAACTATGCGGACGCGAATCGGGCTGGCCCGCCGAATTCGAGATGATCCGCCGCTGGTACGAGCCGCATCTGGAGCGCAATCACGAAGACGCGGCCATTCGTATCGGCGATGTATTGCAGATGGAAAGCATCGCGGCGACGTATCCGACGCGCGAGCGCTTTCTCACCGAACTCACGCTCGATCCGCCCGACGCCACCAGCGACGAATCCGGCGTGCCGATGCTCGACGAAGACTATCTGATCCTCTCGACCATCCATTCGGCGAAAGGGCAGGAGTGGCGCAATGTGTTCGTGCTGAACGGCGTCGACGGCTGCATTCCGTCCGATCTCGGCACGGGCAGCGACGAGGAAATCGACGAGGAACGCCGTCTCCTGTACGTGGCGATGACGCGCGCGAAAGAGGATCTGCATATCGTCACGCCGCAGCGCTTCTACGTGCACAACCAGACGCACTTGGGCGACCGTCACGTCTGGGCGCAACGCACGCGCTTCATCCCGCAGCAGTTGATGCAGAAGTTCGAGGCGGCCGCGTGGCCGCCGGTGATCGCGCCGGCCGCGCCGACGGTGGCCGGTCTGGCGGCTGCCGCGAAAGCGAAGATCGATATCGCGGCGCGCCTCAAAAGGATGTGGGACTGATCAGCGCTGCGTGCGGGCGCGCATCCGTGGCGGCGGCGCGAAGATCGCGCGCAGCCACGATGCGAAGCGCGTGAAGCCGTCGTACGGTTCGTCGACGAACAGTTCGGGCCGCAGCGAGCGCATGTATTCGAGCACTTGCTGCGCTTCTTGCTTCTGGATCGAACCGAAATAGATGCCCAGACGCAGCAGACAACGCAACTCGCCGAGCTTCTCGCGCGCATTCGAACCGACGCTGTTTTCCACGGCGATCTTCGTTTCGTACACGCGCTGACGCAGCGAATCGGCGAGACGCCAGGCCGGCGTCTGCATGCGCGTTTCGACGTCGCGAATATCTTCGGTGGCGGATTTGATCTGCGTGGCGAGCGCTTCGATCTGCGAGGCATCGCCCTTGGCTTCGGTGACGATGGCCGTCGCCAGTTCGCGCGACGCGGTGATCAGATCCTCGGCGGTCCAGTCCGGCCGGATCGCGAACGCGAAGCCGTGTTCGGCGGCCTGGCGAATCAGGATTTCGACGACTTCGGGGAATTCCTTGTCGAGCGCGCGCTTGGCCCACGCGTACTGGCCGTGCGTGAGCATGCGCTGCACCGCCTGCTCGGTGAGCGGTGTCGGATTGTCCAGCAATTTCGCGCGAAGAAAATCTTCGAACGAGGGCGTGACGAAATGCGGGTCGAGCTTGAGCGACAGACGCAGAAACGTCTCGAAGTCTCGCTGCAACGACGCGACGGTCTCTTCGCGTAACGAAAGGGTGATTTGACGCATGTTGGTTCCCGGTTCCGCAGCCGTTTTTCGGTCGCGGCAAAGCTTTCGGCGCCGCTCTCTAGGCGGAGTCCGTTCGTTACAGATATCGGCGATCTGGACGAGAACTTGAGAGCGCGATGCGTGCTGCCTGAAAGCAGGCTGTTTGCGTCGAATCAGGGTCAGCGCAACACCGCGAATTGCCACGCGAAAAACACAGCCAGCGACACCGCGATGGTCAGCAGCGGACGCTTCGTCAGCACGCACACGGCGATGGCGACGAGCGCCGCGACCAGCTGCGGATTGCGCCACGTGAGCTCGGCGGTTTCGCCGTGCGGCGATACCGTCATCGGCACGATGATGGCGGTCAGCACCGTCACCGGGACGAAGCTCAGCGCCGTGCGCCCGATCGGCGGAAAGGGCAGCCGTTCGCCGAGCACGAACACCGCCGCGCGAATCAGATACGTGATCAGCGCCATGCCGAGGATCAGCAGCACGTAGTTCGATGTCGCGTTCATTGCGTGCGCTCCTTGGCGTTGCGTGCATTGCGTGCGTTCCGTGCGCGTGGGCGGCTTTCCATCATCGTCACGATCATCCCGACGGCGACGCCGACCAGCACCGCCGCCAGCAAGCCGAGCTTGTACGGCCATCCCTGCCACGCGAACGACAGCACGCCCGCCGCCAGCGATGCCGCCACGAACCGCACCGCCACCAGCTGAGGCACGATGATCGCGATAAACGTCGCGACCATCGCGAAGTCGAGTCCGAGCGACTTGAGGCCGGGAAACGCCGCGCCGAACAGCAGACCCAGCAGCGTCCACGCTTGCCAGTTGAGATACATCGACAGACCCGAGCCGAAGAAGTAATGTGGCCCGACCGTGCCCGCCGGATATTTCCGGTAATGCGCGTAGGCGACCGCAAACACTTCGTCGGTGAGCAGGCCGGACAGCGCCCAGCGCCAGCGCGTGGGCAGATGCGCGACGTAGGGCGCGAGCGTCGCCGAATACAGGATGTGCCGCAGATTGACGACGAAGGTCGTCGTCCAGATCACGGCGAAGCTGGCGTGCCCCGCGATCAGCCCGACCGCGATAAATTGCGCCGAGCCCGCGAACACAGCGAGCGACATGAGCTGACCGTGCCACAGCGTGAGCGGACTGGCCGTGACGAGCGTGCCGAAGATGACGCCGAAGGGCGCGGCGCCGACCATCATCGGAATGGTGTCGCGGGCGCCTGCGGCGAATTTCGGAGGATACGGCGGGCGTATTGTGTCGCGCTTGTACGTTCTTGCGCTGCTTTAGCGCCAGCGTCCCGGCGGCACGCCGAACGCGCGTTTGAAATGCCGCGTGAAGTGACTTTGATCGGTGAAGCCGCTGGCCGCCGCGACTTCTGTGACGGACGCGCCCGCGCGCAAGGCCGGCAACGCCTTGACGATCCGCAACTGATTGCGCCACGCATGCGGCGCGAGCCCGGTTTCGCGCGTGAAAAGCCGCGCCGCATGAAACGTCGACAGCCCGACGGTCTGGGCCAGTTCCGCTAGCGTGACGGGCGCGAGCAGATCGTCGGCGAGGCGCGATTTCATCGTTTCGATGCGCGTCGCGTCGGAGGCGAGCGTGACGATCGACGGTCGTTCCAGCGCATGGCGCGCGATCAGCGTCGTCACGGCATCGATGAGCGTGGTTTCGGCGGCGAGCGGATCGGCGTCGTTTTCGAGCGCGTTGTGCGCGATCACTAAACGCTGCGCGAGATCGGCATCGCGGATTGCGGCTGCGGGAAACCAGGTCGATGCCGCGCGCCCGGTCATCTCGCGCGCGAGATCCTCGACGAATGCCGGCGGCAGATAGAACACGCGATAGCGCCAACCGAAATCGACCGCCCGCGCGCCCGTATGCAGTTCGCCCGGATTGATCACCGGCACCGTGCCCGCTTCCGCGACGTGATGCCCGCCGCGATAGTCGTAGCACTCCGCGCCGGCTTCGATCACCTGCACCGTGTAGGCGTCGTGCCAGTGCGGCGTGAATTCGTGATCGTAGTATTCGGCCATGACCATATCCGCGCCGGGCAGGAGCGGCGAGCGCCAGTAGCGTGGAGCGTTGCGGAAATGGGCGGCGTTCATGAGGCCATCGACGGTCGATCAGCGAATCGTTCAGTCTACAACGTTGTCGCGGTTCATTTCATCGGGATGGTCGTGCCCTCGGGCATCGGCACGGCGGTGACGCTGTTCTTCGCGCTGCCCGTCGCGATGCGGTCGCTATAGGTCAGATAAACGAGCGTGTTGCGCTTGGTATCGACCACCCGCACCACATGCAAGGTCTTGAAGATGAACGACATTCCCGCCGAGAACACGTCGGTCTTCTGCTTGAGCGGCTGCGCGATCTTGATCGGTGCGACCTGACGGCAGGCGATCGACGCTTCGGTCGGATCTTCGGCGATGCCGAGCGTGCCCTTGACGCCGCCCGTGCGCGCCAGCGACACGTAGCACGTCACGCCTTCCACGAGCGGATCGTCGTACGCTTCGACGGTGACGCGATCGGAGCCGGTGAAACGGAAATTGGTGTTGACGCTGGCGATCTCTTCCGCGTGCGCGATGCCCGCGCCGAAGATCGCGACCGGTGCTGCGAGCGCCGCTGCGAGAGTGAGGGAGCGTTTCATCGGAATCCTTCGGAAAAGAGAAAGGGCGTCGTATTGTAGCGACGCCCTTGCTTTTTTCGTTCGGAACCGGTGCTCAATGGAAAATCAGATACAGAATCACGAGAACCACGACCGGTACGCCCAGCAGCCATCCGAGGAGATAAGGCATGTCATCCTCCATTCGCGTGTTGTTTTCGACGATTTCAGTATCGCGAAAACGAAAGCCGCGCGTCAGCCGTGTGCGTCTGAAATCCGTGTAGGCGATGTCCTATCGTTACTTACGATCGCGTTACGCAATCGTCATTTCATAAGCGGCGTGGCGGCGGCGTCGCGCGGCTTTTTCGGCGGACGATCGCGATACAGCGTGCGCACCATATTCGAGATGGGCGCTGGCGGCATCGCGGGCGCGCGGGGCATCGCTGGCGACGATCGCCTCGTAGATCGCGCGATGCTGTGCCAGCAGACTGGCTTCGATCGCATCGTCGTAATCGACCAGCCGATGCGAGGGTGAGCATTGACTCGCGCAGCAATTCGTTCAAACCGTGCATGACGTGCGTCAGCGCGACATTGTGCGTGGCATCGGCGATGGCGAGATGAAAGGCGAAAGGCGGCATCCTTTTCCGCGATGCGCGCGCTTTTCTCGCTGACGGCGGCCTGCAGCGCCGCATACGCTTCGCCTATGCTCGCAAGATCATCTTCGTTGGCGCGCTCGGCGGCGTAGGCGGTCGACAGCATTTCCAGTCCGTGACGCAGTTCGAGCACGTCGGCGCTGGCGTCGGGCTGCTGCTCGAGCAAGGCCGCCAGCGGATGCGACACCAGCGGCGCGGTCACATCCGACACCACGAAACCGCCGCGTCCCACCGCGCGGATGAATCCGTCCGATTCGAGCCGGATCAGCGCCTCGCGCAATGACGGCCGCGACACGTTCAACTGCTCCGCGAGATCGCGTTCGGCGGGCAGGCGCTGGCCGGGCAGCAGCGTGCCGTCGGAGATCAATTGCCTGATCTGGCCCGACACGACATCGGAAAGACGCACGCGCGCGTAGGCGTGCGGATGGACGGGCTGGAAGGTCATTGCGGTGCTTGAGTAAAGCGATCGGCTTTGGATTACCCTAGTTTGACACGATTCCCGCATCTCTTTAAAGTCTTGGTCAGACCAAGCTGACCAAGCGCTGTTCCCCACATGCGCCTCACGCCATGAAAGTTGCCCTGTTCGTCCCCTGTTTTATTGATGCGTTCTATCCGCAGGTCGGCATCGCCACGCTCGAACTGCTTGAACGGCTCGGCGTCGACGTCGACTATCCGCAAGAGCAAACCTGCTGCGGCCAGCCGATGGCCAACAGCGGCGCGCATAAGGAAGCGGCCGGCGCCGAGCGCGTATTTGCGCGTAACTTCGCCGATTAAGATTACATCGTGGGTCCATCGGCGAGTTGTACGCATCATGTGCGCGAGCATTTCATCGCCATCGAACAGACCAGCGCGGTGCAGAAAGTCCGGCGGAATACCTTCGAACTGGTCGAATTCCTGCACGATGTGCTAAAAGTGCGCGAGTTTCCGTGGGCCGAATTCCCGCATCGCGTCGGGCTGCACAACAGTTGCAGCGCGGTGCGGCATCTGCGCGAGACGTCGAATTCGGAAGTCGCCGGCCAGGCGTATTCGAAGCCGCGCGCGTTGCTCGAAGGCGTGAAGGGCATCGAGTTCGTGTCGCCCGCGCGTCCCGACGAATGCTGCGGATTCGGCGGCACGTTTTCCGTCACCGAAGAAGCCGTGTCGGTGCGCATGGGGCAGGACAAGGTGCGCGATCACGTCGGCGCGGGCGCGGAATATATCGTCTCGGGCGATATGTCGTGCCTGATGCATCAGCAAGGCTGTGCCGAACGCCTGAAGCTCGACGCGCGCTTCATCCATATCGCGCCGGTTCTGAACGGAGCGCGCGCATGAGCAAAACGATTCGCATCGATCACGCGAAGGCGGCGGGCGCGTTCCTGCAGAAGCCCGATCACGTCGCCTTCCACGACAAGCGTCTGTGGGACCTGCGCTCCAAGCGCGATGCGCAGGCGCACGGCATCCCCGAATGGGAAACGATGCGCGAGCTGGCGTCGGGCATCAAGGAACACACGCTGTCGAATCTCGCCGAGTACATCGGCCAGTTCGTGGATCAGGCGGAGAAGAACGGCGTCGTCGTGCATTTCGCGGCCAATGCGGAAGAGCACAACGAACTGGTCTACAAGCTGATGAGCGAGCGCGGCATGACATCGCTCGTGAAGAGCAAGTCGATGCTCACCGACGAATGCTATATGCGCGACTATCTGGAGCCGCGCGGCAGCGGCATCACGGTGATGGAAACCGATCTCGGCGAGCGTATCCAGCAGCTCGATCATCAGGACCCGAGCCATATGGTCGTGCCGGCCGTGCACAAGCTGCGCGCGGACGTTGCCGAACTGTTCGGCAAGACCATCGGCACCGATCCGAAGAACAGCGATATCCACTATCTCGCCGAAAGCCAGCGCATGAATACGCGGCCGTACTTCGTGCGCGAAAAGACCGCGGGCATGACCGGCTGCAACTTCGCGGTGGCGGAGACGGGCACGGTCGTCGTCTGCACGAACGAGGGCAACGCCGATTTGTCGGCGAACGTGCTGCCGCTGTATATCGCGTCGATCGGCATCGAAAAGCTGATTCCGACGATCGCCGATCTCGGCGTGTTCGTGCGCATGCTGTCGCGCAGCGCGCTCGGCTCGCCGATCACGCAATACACGTCGCACTTTCGCGCGCCGCGTCCTGGCACGGAGATGCACTACATCCTCGTCGATAACGGCCGCTCCGAACGGCTCGGGATGGACGACTTCTGGTTCTCGCTCAAATGCATCCGCTGCGGCGCGTGCATGAATACGTGTCCGGTGTATCGGCGCAGCGGCGAGTTGTCGTACGGCGGCACGTATTCGGGGCCGATCGGCGCGATCATCAATCCCACTTACGATCTCAAGCGCTACAGCGCGCTGCCGTTCGCCTCGACGATGAACGGCAGTTGCACCAACGTGTGCCCGGTGAAGGTGAATATTCACGAGCAGATCTACAAGTGGCGCGCGGTGATCGCGGAAAAGCACGAAGTGCCGTTCGTGAAGCAGGAAGTGCTGAAGATGGCGGGGCGGCTGCTCGCCAGTCCGACGCTTTATCGCGGCACGGTGGCGTCGCTCGGCGGGGCGCTCAAGCGGTTGCCCAACTTCGTGCTGTACAACCCGCTCAATATCTGGGGACGCGGACGCGATCTGCCCGAAGCGCCCGCCGAGACATTCCACGAGTGGTACAAAAAGAACCGGAAGCCAGCCAAATGACGACGCGCGAAGCCTTTCTATCGAAGATCCGTTCGGCCCAGCCCGCGTCGCGGCCGCGTCCCGATGTGCCGGTTTTTCCGACGCCCGCAGGCGATTTGCGCGAGCGCTTCACGGCCGCGCTGACGCCGATGGGCGGCATCTGCGTCGACGCGTCCGGGCTCGACGACGTGAACGCGCTGATCGCGTCGCGATTCGGGAGCGACGCGGCGGTTGCATCGGCGGTGGCGGGTGTGAAGGGCACGCGCGAAGTATCGGCGGATACGGTGCCGGCATCGCTCGAAAACGTCGATGTGGGCGTTGTGCGGGCACGCTTCGGCGTCGCGGAAACCGGCTCGGTGTGGTTCAGCGAGCAGGAGTACGTCGTCAATTCGATCGGCTATATCGTACAGCATCTGGTCGTGTTGCTCGATCCGTCGCAACTCGTCGAAGGCTTGCAGCAGGTTTATCGGCGCGACGATTTCAAATCCGCGCGCTATGCGGCGCTCGTCACCGGACCGTCCGCGACGGCGGATATCGAAGGCGTGCTGATTCGCGGCGCGCAGGGCGTGCGATCGCTGACCATCGTGTGGCTCGCCGATAATCAATGACGTCCGATAGCGCGCGACAACAAAATTAAGTGCCGGAAACGCAAAAAGCCCAGTCGACTGACTGGGCTTTTTGCTGGAGTTTTGGCTCCCCGACCTGGGCTCGAACCAGGGACCTACGGATTAACAGTCCGGCGCTCTACCGACTGAGCTATCGGGGAACATCTACAGCAGAGGCATGGGATTATAGGGAGCGTTTGCTACCCTGTCAACGCCAATTCCTCATCTCATACAGCTTTTTGCAATTACGCGAAAGGCCTGAAAGCGCCACACGCGGGCTTAACGCTCGAGCATGTCCAGCTTGTCCTTCACGTCCTTGAAGTCGTCCGAATCGGGCAGCGGCGCCTTGGTCTTGGTGATGCTCGGCCAGTTGCGCGACAGTTCGGCGTTCAGCTCGGTGAAGTGCTGCTGATCGCCGGGGACGTCTTCCTCGGCATAGATGGCGTTGACCGGGCACTCGGCGACGCACACGGCGCAGTCGATGCACTCGTCCGGATCGATTGCGAGGAAGTTGGGACCTTCGCGGAAGCAATCCACCGGGCACACGTCCACGCAATCGGTGAACTTGCACTTGATGCAGCTTTCGGTCACAACGTGAGTCATTCGGGCTCCTGCGTGCGGAATCTGTGGGGGCAGCGCCCTTTCTTCGGCTCCCGCGGACTCAGGCGAGCCGCGAGGACAGGGGGCACTTGCTAAAACGCATATTGTAGCGTAACGGTCAATTTCGGAGCGAGTGCGGCAGTGCACGCTTTATATCGAATCGCAATGTGAATATGCATGCGCGTCGATCGGCCGATGCGCCTGCGTCGAAAGCGTCTAAAAGGGTTCGCATGACCGGTGAATCGGGCCGCATTCGGGTAACATGACTTCGAAGACTCGCGCTTCGAGACGGCGCGCGGTCACCTTGCATCGATGTTTCAGTCAGAACCATGATCATCAATTCGCTGCTCGACACCGACCTCTATAAATTCACGATGATGCAGGTCGTCCTGCATCACTTTCCGGCGGCGCATGTCGAATACCGCTTCCGCTGCCGCACGCCCAAGGTCGATCTCGTGCCGTATATCGACGAGATTCGCGACGAAGTGCGTCAGCTCTGCAACCTGCGCTTCAAGGAAGAAGAGCTCGAGTATTTGCGGACGATGCGCTTCATCAAGAGCGATTTCATCGACTTTCTGGCACTGTTCCATCTGAACGAGAAGTCGATCCGCATCGCGCCGTCGCCCAAGGGGAACGGCGAGATCGACATCATGATCGAAGGGCCGTGGCTGCATACGATTCTCTTCGAGATTCCGGTGCTCGCCATCGTCAACGAGGTGTATTTCCGCAATACGCAGCGCAAGCCCGGGTTCCAAACCGGCCGCGAGCGTCTGCGTGACAAGATCAAGCTGCTGGTCACGCCGCCCGAATATTCGGATTGCAAGATCGCCGATTACGGCACGCGCCGCCGCTTCTCCAAGCAGTGGCACGAAGAAGTACTGATGACGCTCAAGGAGCGTCTCGGCGCGCAGTTCGCCGGCACCAGCAACGTGCTGTTCGCGATGCAGCACGGCCTGCGTCCGCTCGGCACGATGGCGCATGAATACCTTCAGGCGTGTCAGGCGCTCGGTCCGCGTCTGCGCGATTCGCAGATTTTCGGCTTCGAGATGTGGGCGAAGGAATATCGCGGCGACCTCGGTATCGCGCTGTCGGATGTCTACGGCATGAAGGCGTTTCTGCGCGACTTCGACATGTACTTCTGCAAGCTGTTCGACGGCGCGCGCCACGATTCGGGCGACCCTTTCGACTGGGGCGAGCGGCTGCTTCGCCATTATGAAGAAAACCGCTGCGATCCGCGCACCAAGATTCTTGTCTTCTCGGACGCGCTGGATATTCCCAAGGTGCTGCAACTGTATGAGCGTTTCCGCGGACGCTGCCAGCTCGCGTTCGGCGTCGGCACCAATCTGACCAACGACCTCGGTTATCAACCCTTGCAGATCGTCATCAAGATGGTTCGCTGCAACGGTCAGCCGGTCGCCAAGCTGTCCGATTCGCCGGGCAAGAATATGTGCGACGACAAGGCTTATCTCGCGTATCTGCGTCAGGTGTTCGGCATTCCGCAGCCCGTCGGCGAAGACTGATCGCGCGAACGTGCATTCGGCTTATGCCGTTCGGCCGAGCTTCGTGCGGCGAAGGCGCTCGTTATAATTTCGAACGCGTCGCATGAAGCATGCGGCGCACGCACTTCGGGCACGCATTCACGAGGACGGCACTATGGATACATCGGCCGCGCGCCGCAATATTCTCGCGCGCATTCGCAGCGCGCAGGGCAGACGTGGCGTCGAGCCGAGCGATGCGGAGCGCGCCACCGCCACGGATTACGTGCAGCGTCATCCCGCCGGCCCGCGTCCGCCGTTGCCCGCCACGCGCGACGAACTGATCGGCGCGCTTCCGTCTCGAAGCCGAACGTCTGTCGACGACCGTCGCCGAAGTCGAATCGCTCGCCGATGCCCCCGTGGAAGCCGCGCGCTATCTTCAGTCGTCCGCGCTTCCCACCGATGCGGTCGCGTGGCCCGCGCTCGCCGATCTGCCGTTCGCGGCGTCGGGTATTCAGACGGTGTTTCGCAAGCCCGAGGACGCCGATCTCGTCGGTATCACCGGATGTTTTTGCGCGACCGCCGAAACCGGTTCGCTCGTGCTGCTGTCCGGACCGGACACGCCCGCGTCCGCCGCGCTTTTGCCGCAGACGCATATCGCCATCGTGCCGGCGTCGCGCATCATCGCGGCGCATGAAGACGCCTTCGCGCTGATTCGCGCGGAACGCGGCGAGTTGCCGCGCGCGGTGAACTTCGTTTCCGGACCGTCGCGCACGGGCGATATCGAACAGACTATCGTGCTCGGCGCGCATGGGCCGTATCGCGTGCATGTGATCGTCGTGCGCGGAGCCTGACACGGTGCGCCGTGCATTGCCATGCGGGCTCGCGGCGCTCGGCGCGCCGTTGAGCGCATCGGCCGCTTCGGTCGACGGCGCGACGCTTTCCGCCGCGTGGGGGATCCCGTTCGTCGGCATCTTGCTGTCGATCGCGGTGTTTCCGCTCGTCGCGGGCAAGTTCTGGCATCACCATTACGGCAAGGTCGCGGCGCTCTGGGCCATCGCGTTTCTCGTGCCGTTCGCCGTCGCGTTCGGCGTCGGCACGGCGGGCGGCGTGCTCGTGCATGCGCTGCTCGAAGAATACGTGCCGTTCATCGTCCTGCTTGCGTCGCTTTATACGGTGGCGGGCGGCATCTGCGTGCGCGGCAATCTGCATGGTTCGGCGCGGCTCAACACCGGATTGATCGCGCTCGGCACCGCGCTTGCGAGCATCATGGGCACCACGGGCGCGGCCATGCTGCTGATCCGCCCGTTGCAGCGCGCCAACGACAATCGCAAGCATGTCGTGCATGTGGTCGTATTCTTTATCTTTCTGGTTGCGAACGCGGGCGGCTCGCTGTCGCCGCTCGGCGATCCGCCGCTGTTCTTGGGCTTTCTGAACGGCGTCTCGTTCTTCTGGACGACGGTGCATCTCGCGTTGCCCATGCTGTTCATCTGCATCGTGCTGCTCGCGTTGTTTTACGCGCTCGACAGTTATTACTGGCGCAGAAAAGAGGAGTCGCGCGGCGCGTTTGCCGATCCAACGCCGGATACGCAACCGCTCGGCATCGACGGCAAGATCAACTTCGTGTTGCTCGTGGCGATCGTCGCGCTGGTGCTGATGAGCGGCATCTGGAAGCCGGGCGTGTTCTTCGACGTCGTCGGCACGCATGTGGCCTTGCAGAACATCGTGCGCGATGTCGCGCTGCTCGGCGTGCTCGGTGCATCGCTTGCGCTCACGCCCAAACGCGCGCGCGAAGGCAACGCGTTCGACTGGGCGCCGATCGTGGAAGTGGCCAAACTGTTCGTGGCGATCTTCATCACTATCGCGCCGGTCATCACGATTCTGCGCGCGGGCGAGGCGGGCGCGTTCGCGGGCATCGTGCTCGCGGTGTCCGACGCGCAGGGCAAGCCTGTCGATCTCGCCTATTTCTGGGCAACCGGCCTGTTGTCCTCGTTCCTCGACAACGCGCCGACTTATCTCGTGTTCTTCAATCTCGCGGGCGGCGACGCCCACACGCTCATGACCACCGATGCCACCACGCTCGCCGCCATTTCGGCGGGCGCGGTGTTCATGGGCGCGAATACGTATATCGGCAACGCGCCGAATTTCATGGTGAAGGCGATCGCTGAATCGCGCGGCGTCCGCATGCCGGGCTTTTTCGGCTATCTGGGCTGGTCGTGCATCGTCCTTCTGCCGCTTTTCGCCGTCATGGGCTGGCTATTTTTCCTGGAGTAACCGATGAAGAAGAAAGTACTCGTCGCGCGTCCCACGTTCCCCGATGTGATCGAGCGCCTCAAGCAGTATTTCGATGTCGAAGTGAATCCGGGCGACGTGTTGCCGCAAGCGGAATTCCAGCGCCGCATCGCCGACAAGGACGGCGTGTTCGCGGCCGGCGAACTCGTCGGCGAGAAGGAACTGGCGGGCGCGCCGAATCTGAAGGTCGTCGCCAACATGGCCGTCGGCTACAACAACTTCGACATGCACGCGTTCGACGCGCACGGCGTGCTCGGCACCAACACGCCGAACGTGCTCAACGAAACCACCGCCGATTTCGGCTGGGCGCTGATGATGGCGGCGGCGCGTCGCGTCACCGAATCGGAGCACTTTCTGCGCGCGGGCAAGTGGCAGAAATGGTCGTTCGATTCGTTTCTCGGCGGCGACGTGTACGGCTCGACGCTCGGCGTGATCGGCATGGGACGTATCGGGCAAGCGCTGGCGCGGCGCGCGACCGGCTTCGACATGCGCGTGATCTATCACAACCGCTCGCGCGTCGCGCCCGAGATCGAGTCGAAGCTCAACGCGGAGTACGCGTCGAAGGAAGAGTTGCTCAAGCGCGCGGATCACGTCGTGCTCGTCTTGCCGTACACGAAGGAGAACCATCACACTATCGGCGCGAAGGAAATCGCCTTGATGAAGCCGACCGCGACGCTGACGAATATCGCGCGCGGCGGCATCGTCGACGACGTGGCGCTGATTCAGGCGCTGCGCGAGAATCGCATCGCGGCGGCGGGGCTCGACGTGTTCGAGGGCGAGCCGAACTTCAATCCCGATTTCCTCGTGCTCGATAACGTCGTGCTGACGCCGCATATCGCCAGCGCCACCGAGGCCACGCGCCGCGCGATGGCCAATCTCGCCGCCGACAACCTCATCGCCGGATTGGGCGAAGGTCCGCGCGCGGGCAATCCGCCGAATCCCATCAACCCGGACGTGCTGAAG
The DNA here is from genome assembly GCF_001189365.1 of Candidatus Burkholderia verschuerenii. Taxonomy (GTDB): domain Bacteria; phylum Pseudomonadota; class Gammaproteobacteria; order Burkholderiales; family Burkholderiaceae; genus Caballeronia; species Caballeronia verschuerenii. Next base: position 17,932 of record NZ_LFJJ01000012.1, read on the forward strand.
AAATGATCGACATGCTGTACGGCGCGGTCGCGCTTCTCGCGATCGCGCTGGTCATTGCGCTGATCGCGTTGTTCGTCGTGCTCAAGCGCGGCGCGAACGACGACGTGATCGACGAATTCGCGTCGCTCGCCGATCACGTCAACGACATGGGCGAAGCGCGCGCGGGCAGGAGCGGCTCGAACGCGGCTTGCGCGGCGATATCGCGGAAACGGCGCGCGTGTCGCGGATGGAATCGCAAAGCGGCTTCGCGCAGTTTCATCAGACGCTGTCGACGCAACTGGCGAGTACATCGAACGTGCAGAACGCGCAGTTCGACGCGCTCGCCCAGCAGCTCGCGCAGCAAAGCCAGCAGGCGCGCGACGATCAGAGCAACGCGCTCAAGCGTTTCGCCGATTCGATGACGCTGCATCTCGGCCAGTTGTCCGAGGCGAACGAGCGGCGGCTCGGCGAAGTGCGCGCGACGCTCGAGGCGCGGCTCAAGGATATCGAGTCGAACAATGCCGCGAAGCTGGAGGAAATGCGCCGCACCGTCGATGAAAAGCTTCACGCGACGCTGGAGCAACGCCTCGGCGAATCGTTCAAGCTGGTGTCGGACCGGCTGGAACAGGTGCATCGAGGACTCGGCGAAATGCAGACGCTGGCGGCGGGCGTCGGCGATCTGAAGAAGGTGCTGACCAACGTCAAGACGCGCGGCATCTGGGGCGAAGTGCAACTGGAATCGCTGCTGGAACAACTGCTGACGCCGGATCAATACGCGAAGAATGTCGCGACCATTCCGAAAAGCAACCAACGCGTCGAATTCGCGATCAAGCTGCCCGGCCGTCACGATGCGCCCGGCGCGCCCGGCGATGCGGCCACGCCCGTGTGGCTGCCGATCGACGCAAAATTTCCGCGCGAAGACTACGAGCGTCTGATCGACGCGCAGGAACGCGCGGATCCGGTCGCGGTGGAAGAGGCATCGCGTGCGCTGGAAGGGCGGCTGCGCGCGGAAGCGAAATCGATCGCGATGAAATACGTCGCGCCGCCGCACACGACCGATTTCGCGTTGCTGTTTCTGCCGACCGAAGGTTTGTATGCCGAAGTGTTGCGTCGTCCGGGCCTGAGCGACTTTTTGCAGCGCGAGTATCGCGTGAGTATCGCCGGTCCCACCACGCTGACGGCGCTGCTGAACAGTTTGCAAATGGGCTTCAGGACGCTGGCCATCGAAAAGCGCTCGAGCGAGGTGTGGCAGGTGCTCGGCGCGGTCAAGACCGAGTTCGGCAAGTTCGGCGACGTGCTGGCGCGCACGAAAACGCAGCTCGAAACCGTCACGCGTTCCATCGAAGCGGCGCAGACGCGCACGCGTCAGATGAACAAGCGTCTGCGCGATGTAGAAGCCTTACCGGGAGAACAGATGCCGGACCTGCTGGGAGAGTTGTCGTCGCCCGAAAGCGACGACGAGACGTGATGGCTGACGACGTGATGACTTACTTCGGGGCGGCGAGCTTGTCGAGCGCGTCGCCCGTGATCCGCACGATGCGCCAGTCGGGCAGCACCGTCGCGTCCATCTTTTCGTAAAAGTCGATGGCGTTCTGATTCCAGTCGAGCACGGACCATTCGAAACGTCCGCATTGCCGCTCGACCGCCAGTTCCGCGAGTTTCTTCAGCATCATCGTGCCGAGTCCGCTACCGCGCAGTGTCGGGCGCACGTAGAGGTCTTCGAGATACAGACCGCGTTTGCCGAGGAAGGTCGAGAAGTTATGGAAGAACAGCGCGTAGCTGACGACTTCACCGTCCTGAACCGCGACCAGCGCTTCCGCCGAAGGACGCGCGCCGAACAGCGCGTCGTGCACGCCTTCCTTCGTCGCGACAAACAGATGCGTGAGCTTCTCGAATTCCGCGAGTTCGTACATCAGCGCGCAGATCGCGCCGACGTCGGCGGGCGTGGCAGGGCGAATCGACGGGACGCTCATCCTTCCTCCGTCGCATCGGTCAGGACGATCTCGATGCCGCCGAAGCGCGAGGCCACCCAGTTGTACGCGTGGCACGCGATCCACAACAGGATGAAGCCGAGGATCGCGTTGAGCAGCAGCGCGCTCGTGACGGTGCTCACTTCCACCGAGCCGTATCGCACGAACGCGACCACCACGCCGAGCAGCACGATCGGCACGCTGAAGGTGAGGTACACGAGGATCAACGCCTTGGCCGTCGGTCCCGGTGCGATGGATGAAATCTGCTTTTTCATAGAGGTAAAGCCCCGTCTATCGCTGAGATGGAATCATTGTTTCGATATCGCTCGATGAGCGTGCAGGTCAGATCAGGCCGTCGAACGGCACGATCTCGACCTCGTCTCCGATGTCCGCGTCGCCTCGCGCGTGGTCGAGCACGATGAAGCAATTGGCTTCGCTCATCGAACTCAGCACGCCCGAGCCTTGCGGACCGGTCGTGACGACGCTCCAGTTGCCGTCGTCATGACGCGTCGCGATGCCGCGCTGAAACTCGGTGCGGCCCGCGCGTTTCTTCATCGGCCCGGCGCATACCGCGCGGATGCGCAGCGACGGTACACGGGTTGCGCCCGACATCGCGAGCAATGCTTCGCGCACGATGAAGTAGAACGTCGCCATTACCGCGACCGGATTGCCCGGCAAGCCGAAAAACAGCGCCGACTCGCCCGTGCCCGGGCGCGTGCCCGACCACAGGCGGCCGAAGGCGAGCGGACGGCCGGGGCGCATCGCGATTTTCCAGAACGCGACGTCGCCGAGCGAGTTCATCAGCTCGCGCGTGAAGTCCGCATCGCCGACCGATACGCCGCCCGAGCTGATGACCACGTCCGCCGCCTGCGTCGCCTCCCGCAACGCATTTTCCAGCGACGCGCGATCGTCGCGCACGATGCCCAGATCGATCGTCGCGACGCCCAGACGTTTGAGCATCGCGAACAGCGTGTAGCGATTGCTGTCGTAGAGCGTGCCGGGCGCGAGCGTTTCGCCGACAGAGCGCAGTTCGTCGCCCGTCGAAAAGAACGCGACCGTGAGCCGCTTGAACACGGCGACATCGGCGATGCCGAGCGACGCCAGCAAGCCGAGGTCCGATGCGCGCACGATGCGTCCCGCGCGCCGCGCCGGATTGCCGCGCGCCAGATCCTCGCCCGACAGACGGCGATTTTGTCCGGGACGCACGGCGGACGTCGCGAAGCGGATTGCATCGCCGTCGCGCGTGATGAGCTCTTGCGGCACGACCGTGTCGCAGCCCGGCGGCATCAGCGCGCCGGTCATGATGCGCACGCATTGATCGGCGCGCGGCGCGTCGTCGAACGGACGGCCGGCGAAGGCCGTGCCCGCGACGCGCAGATCGACCGTCGCGCCGCCGCCCGCGAGCGCGCCGCCCGCGAAGGCGTAACCGTCCATCGCGGAGTTGTCGAAGGCGGGCACGTCGATGGGCGAAATCACGTCTTCGGCCAGCACGCGATCCAGCGCATCGAACAGACCGACGCGTTCCACCCGCGATTCGCCCGCGCGCGGCAGCGCCCACTGACGGACGATTTCCTGCGCGGCCTCGACGGGCAAGGCGTTGGGATCGTAGTCGGTGACGCAACCGGAAAGAGGCTTGGACGTGATCATGAGTGGGAGTGGGTCGCGGACGTGAGCCGGGCGAAGATGCTGCGGCCGGGCTATCCGAGCGTAGCGATGGAATGCGTCAGCGGCTTGTCACGATGGCGGCGCGGCCTTGGCTAGTCGCGCTCCAGCTCGGCCAGCTGGTGCAAATCATTGATATTGTAAAACGCACGATCATCGGGAAATGGGACTTCGACCGCCTTGTGGCTTGCGTACCACGCGCGAACCTTGCGTTCGCCGGCGGCGAGCCACGCGTCGAGATCGTCGGCAAGCGAGGTGCGCAGTAGCGCGAACACCGGATGCGCGATGCGCGCGCCGGCGTGCGTTGTCGCGGCGTAGGCGATGTCGGTGTTCGCGTCGTGCAGCGCCTGCATCAGCGTGACGGCGAGCCGCGTATCGACGAAGGGCGCATCGCAGGGCGCGCTCAGGACGAACTCGGTGTGCGCGGCGCGCAATGCGGCGGCGATGCCTGCCAGCGGGCCGGGATAATCGTCGAGCGTATCGGCGATCACCGTCGCGCCGAACGCAGCGCCGATCCGTTCGTACTCCACGATGGACCGATTCGCGCTGATCAGCATCGCGCCGGCTTGCGGCGCGAGACGGCGCAGCACATGCAGCGCGAGCGGTTCGCCGCGAAACGGCTGTATGCCCTTGTCGACGCCGCCCATGCGCGAGCCGCGTCCGCCCGCGAGCAGCAGGCCGGTGAGGTTCGAAGTGGGGAAAGCCATCGTGCGCGGTCCCGGTTAGCCGCCGATGTACGACATCTCGATGCGCGGCGCATCCTCGTCCGCCGTGCCCGATGCACTGCCGCGCAGTTGCGAATAGCGATCGCCGCGCGCCTGCCAAATGTGTGCGATGGCGGCGGCGACGTCATCGTCGCTGGCGCCGCTGCGGATCAGGCCGCGCAGATCGTGCCCGGCGCTGGCGAACAGGCACAGGTACAACTTGCCTTCGGTCGACAGACGCGCCCGCGTGCAATCGCCGCAAAACGCGCGCGTCAAGCTCGAAATCACGCCGATTTCGCCGCTGCCGTCCTGATAGCCCCAGCGCTGCGCGGTTTCGGCGGCGGAATACGCGTCGAGCGGCGCGAGCGGAAAGTGCAGATCGATGCGTTCGACGACCTGCGCCGAAGGCAGCACTTCGCTCATGTTCCAGCCGTTGGACGCGCCGACATCCATATATTCGATGAATCGCAGGACCGCGCCGCTGCCTTTGAACAGCCGAGCCATCGGCACGATTTCCTGATCGTTGGTGCCGCGCTTGACGACCATGTTGATCTTGACCGGATCGAGCCCGACCGCCTGCGCGGTTTCGATGCCGTTCAGCACATCGGCGACGGCGAAATCGGCGTCGTTCATGCGGCGGAAGAGCGCGTCGTCGAGCGCGTCGAGACTCACGGTCACGCGCGACAAACCCGCGTTTTTCAGAGACTGCGCCTTGCGCGCGAGCAGCGAACCGTTGGTCGTCAGCGTCAGATCGAGCGGACGGCCTTCCGGCGTGCGCAGCAACGCAAGCCGCTCGATCAGATATTCGATGTTCTTGCGCAGCAGCGGCTCGCCGCCGGTCAGACGGATTTTCTCGACGCCATGCGCGACGAACACGCGCGCCAGCCGCTCGATTTCCTCGAAAGACAGCAGCGCCGCGTGCGGCAGAAACTGATAGTTCTTGTCGAAGACTTCGCGCGGCATGCAGTACACGCAGCGGAAATTGCAACGATCCGTCACCGAGATGCGCAAATCGCGCAGCGGCCGCGCGAGCGTGTCCGTCAGCAGCCCGGACGGCGACGCCGCGACGCCGGAAAAGTCCGGAATCGCGCTGATGTCGGCGAGAGGGATGATGCGTCGGGACATGAAAACTCGGGTGTGTTTAAAACTGTAATCAGAAGTTCATTTTAACGGATGCGGCCTTTCCGGGTTATCGGCCGGGCGGGTCCACATCCTCAGGCTTTTACCTACTGCGCGTCCTATTCGAAGCGCAAAAAAAGCGCCATCGACGTGAATTGACGGCGCTTTCGTCCCGCTGGCGAGCGCGGCCGATGCTTCCGGCCGCGCGCTCCCGCTTAGTGCAGGGTCTTGCTGGTTTCGACTTGCTGCATCGGCGTCGGATCGACCGGCGGCAAAGCCTTGCGCTCACGCGGCACGCGGATCGGCGCCGGTTCGCGCGCGGCCGCGGCGCTTGCTTCCGCCAGCTTGCTCGCGTCGGTGTTGACCCAGACGAGGCCAGCGTTTTCCAGCATCGGCTGCAGCGTTTCCGGCGTCATCGACGGTGCGACGCGCGCGGTACGCGGTGCTTCCACCGGTTGCGGCACCGGCTCGAACGCCTTCACCGGCTCCGATTCGATCGCCACCGGCGCGGGTTCAGGCGCTTTCGGCGTCGTTTCCGCGATCGGAGCGATCGGAGCGATCGGCTCGAGCGGCTCGAGCGGCTCGAGCGGCTCGAGCGGTGCGACGGCCGTGGCTTCAGGCGTCGGTGCGACTGCCGCCGTCTTCACCGGTTCGACTGCCTCGGCGATGGTTTCCACCGGCTTCGGCGCTTCTTCGATGGCTGCGGGCGTCGGCGTAACGTCGGCAGGCGCGGCAGGTTCGAACGGATCGGCGGCCTTGGTTTCCGCGACCTTCGGCGTCGGGCCGAACGGGTTGTCGATCGACGGCGCGGCGCTAGGTTTGGCGAAGAACTCGGGCGCCTGTTCGGGCGTCTGGAGCTTCGCTTCGACCGGCTCGGCTTGCGGCTGGGCCACAGGCGCGGGCGCGGCTTCCGGGGTTGCCGGAGCGTCGATCGGCTGCACGGCGACCGGCGTCGTTTCCACCGGTTTCACTTCGACATGCTCGACTTGCTCGACAGGCGCTTGCGGCGCTTGCGGAGTGACAGCCGGACGCGGCTCGCGACGCGCGGCGGCTTCCTGCGCGGCCTCGGCATCGAACACGCCGGCTTGCGCCAACAGGCTTTCGGCCGAACCTTCGGCTTCCGCGACGTCTGCCGCGTGATTCACCGTCATGCCATCTTCTTCGCGCTCGCGACGGCCGCCACGACGGCCACGGCGACGACGACGGCGTTCTTCACCGTCACGCGCTTCCGCGGACGTCGGATCCACGCCGGCTTGCATCGTGTCGACATCGAGCTGCGCGGCTTCGACGATTTCCGACGGCACCGTTTCGCCTTGCGTCAATGCTTCGACGGCTGCATCCGGTTGCGGCTTGCGGCGCTCGCCGCGTTCCACACGCTCGGCGCGATCGGGACGCTCACGGCGTTCCTGACGCTCGCCGCCTTCCTGACGCGGAGCGCGTTCGCGCGGCTCGCGGTTTTCACGCAGCTCGCGTGCCTCGCGCGGTTCACGTGCCTCGCGTGCTTCACGCGGCTCGCGAGTCTCACGCGGTTCGCGTGCTTCACGCGGCTCGCGGCCTTCGCGACCGCCACGCGCTTCGCGATCCTCGCGTCGCTGACCTTGACGGCCCGCGCCATTGCCACCCGTGCCACCCGTGCCGCCAGCGGCTGCGCCTGCTGCCGCGCCATCGCGACTTGCATTGCCGCCACGGCGATTGCGGTTGCGATCGCCGCCGCCCGTGCGCTCGGTGCGCTCGCGTTGCGGCTTCTGAACCGGTTGCGCCTCGACCGACGCGGGTGCCGGCGGCTGGACGGCCGGCTGCATGCCCAACAGATTCTTGATCCACGCAAAGAAACCGCCGCTCGCCGGAACCGGCGTCGGAGCGGGCGCGGGCGCGGCTTCGACCGGAGCCGGCTTGACCGGCGCGCTCGGCGCGGGCTTTTCGGGCGTGATGCCCTTGACCGCCGCTTCCTGCTTCGGCTTCACTTCTTCGGCGCGCTTGCTGTAGCCGGTTTCCGATTCGAGTTCGGTCGCGGCTTCGACGGCCATCTTCCACGACGCGCGCGGATCGTCCAGACGTGCGTCATCGTGACGCAGGCGCTCCAGCTTGTAGTGCGGCGTCTCCAGATGCTTGTTCGGGATTAGGACGACGTTGACCTTGAAGCGCGACTCGATCTTGTTGATTTCCGAGCGCTTTTCGTTCAGCAGGAAGGCGGTGACTTCGACCGGCACCTGGCAATGGATCGCCGCGGTGTTTTCCTTCATCGCTTCTTCCTGAATGATCCGCAGCACTTGCAGTGCGGACGATTCGGTATCGCGGATATGACCCGTGCCGTTACAACGCGGGCAGGTCACATGGCTGCCTTCCGACAGCGCCGGACGCAGGCGCTGACGCGACAATTCCATCAGGCCGAAGCGCGAAATCTTGCCCATTTGTACGCGGGCGCGATCGTGCTTGAGCGCATCTTTTAGGCGTTGCTCGACTTCGCGCTGGCTCTTGGCCGACTCCATGTCGATGAAGTCGATCACGATCAGACCGCCCAGATCGCGCAGACGAAGCTGACGCGCGACTTCGTCGGCGGCTTCGAGGTTGGTGCGCGTGGCGGTTTCCTCGATGTCCGCGCCCTTGGTCGCGCGAGCCGAGTTCACGTCGATGGCGACGAGCGCCTCGGTGTGATCGATCACGATCGCGCCGCCCGAAGGCAGCGGCACCGTGCGCGAGTACGCCGTTTCGATCTGATGCTCGATCTGGAAGCGCGAGAACAGCGGCACGTCGTCGTGATAGCGCTTCACCTTCTGCAGGTTGTCGGGCATCACGATATCCATGAAGGCGCGCGCCTGATCATGGATTTCGGTCGTATCGATGAGAATTTCGCCGATATCCGGCTGGAAATAGTCGCGAATCGCGCGGATGACGAGGCTTGATTCGAGATAAATCAGCATCGGCTGACCGGCGACGCCGCTCTGCGACGCGGCTTCGATCGCGCGCCACAGTTGCATCAGGTAGTTCAGGTCCCACTGCAGCTCTTCCGCCGAACGGCCGATACCAGCCGTACGCGCGATGATGCTCATGCCTTCCGGCAATTCGAGCTGCGCCATCGTTTCGCGCAGTTCCTGCCGCTCGTCGCCTTCGATGCGGCGCGACACGCCGCCGCCGCGCGGATTGTTCGGCATCAGCACGAGGTAACGGCCGGCCAGCGAAATGAACGTGGTCAGCGCCGCGCCCTTGTTGCCGCGCTCTTCCTTCTCGACCTGAACGATCAGTTCCTGGCCTTCGCGCAGCGCGTCCTGGATGCGCGCGGAACGCATCTCGACGCCGTCGCGGAAATACTGGCGGGCGACTTCCTTGAACGGCAGAAAACCGTGGCGGTCTTCGCCGTAATTGACGAAACAGGCTTCGAGCGACGGCTCGATGCGGGTAACGACTCCCTTGTAGATATTGCCTTTGCGCTGTTCGCGCCCGGCGGTTTCGATGTCGATGTCGATGAGCTTCTGCCCATCGACGATGGCGACGCGCAATTCTTCTTGCTGCGTCGCGTTAAACAGCATGCGTTTCATGAAACGGCTCCAGAGTGACTCCGCGTTCCCTCGTCATGCGAATCGGCGTCGGTGACGAAAACGTCACGCGCGCGAAGCGGGAAGGTGGGCGTGCCACGCTTTTTTGTGTGTTGTCACAAAGCACGCTGGAGCGGGACTTCTGGCGGGAGAATTGCCGAAAGCAGGCACACGACGCCCGCGAAAACGACGCAGCGGCGGTGCCGTGGGGCACATGCGAACGATCGAGGAGACGCCGACGCGGCGTTTTGCGCGGCTGAGGATGAACGGCGGCGCGGCAGTTTCCACGTCTCAAAAATAGACGCGCCAAAACCGGGGCGCTCTTGCAATTCCTGACCCTCCCGACGGCGGCGGCAAAGTTCGGGCGTTGCAGGCGGCTTCGCGCAAACTGTCGCGATGCTTCACCTCCTGCCTTGCCTGTCTTACCTTTGCGGCCCCGCCGCGCTGGCGGGACCTCGGGCTGGTGTGCTCCCGTGGTCCGACCGTGTCTCGCGTCATTGCAACGTTGTCGCGCTTCGCAGCAATCAGCGCCGCAGCGATTTCGTTGTCGATTGTTCGCAAATCCGGCGAGTCGTGATTGCCTGATTCTCCCGCTCGATGGCCGGGTTGAATCAGGCGAACGTCCGGTTCAAACATCCGGACGTGCCACGTCTAGCCGATAAAATTCTTTTTGACCAAAAATCCGTTACCGTCAGCGATCGACACGACCGAACGTGCCTGTGGGCTCCGTCCTTGCCGGTGATATCGCCGTGCGTGCAACTCGTCGCTCATTTCCTGGGTGAGCAACCGGCCCTGGGCGCAAGTAAAATGATGGTTTATCGCTTGCGCCGTTACAGTCTGATAAATCGCGGTCCATGCTTGATCTAAAGCATCGACCTTTTCAGGCTGCTCGCAAATTATATTCAGAATGAATGAGTTAGGCAAAACATCCCATAAACAGGTCGCGAGCGAACAGGTGTCGATGATCGAAGTCGACGAAACCGCCGCCGGCCAGCGCATCGATAATTTCCTGTTGCGCGTCTGCAAGGGTGTGCCCAAGAGCCACATTTACCGGATTCTCCGCAGCGGCGAAGTCCGCGTGAACAAGGGACGGATCGACTCCGCCTATCGCCTGGAAATGGGCGATCTGGTGCGCGTGCCGCCCATTCGCGTCGCGCAGCCGGACGATCCGCCGGTTTCATCGAACGCGCCCGCCGCCGAATTCCCGATCATGTTCGAAGACGATCATCTGATCGTGATCGACAAGCCGTCGGGCGTGGCGGTGCACGGCGGCAGCGGCGTCGCGTTCGGCGTGATCGAGCAATTGCGCAACGCGCGGCCGCACGCGAAGTTTCTGGAGCTGGTGCATCGGCTGGACCGGGAAACGTCCGGCGTGCTGATGCTCGCCAAGAAGCGCGCGGCGCTCGTCGATCTGCACGAGCAGATTCGCGAAAATCGCATCGACAAGCGTTATTACGCCGTGGGTTACGGCGACTGGCAGAGCGATTGGGGCCGTCGTCGCGTGGTCAAGGCGCCGCTGCACAAATATGTGGCGGCGGACGGCGAGCGGCGCGTGCGGATTCAGGAAAACGGCCTGCCGTCGCATACGGTGTTCAATCTGATCGAGCGCTGGGACAATTACGCGTGGGTCGAGGCGGAACTGAAGACCGGGCGCACGCACCAGATTCGCGTGCACATGGCGAGCATCGGCCTGCCGATCGCGGGCGACGCCAAGTACGGCGATTTCGCGCTGAACAAGGATCTGGCGCGGCCGAGCGCGAAACCGGGCCTGAAACGCATGTTTTTGCACGCGTATCGGCTGAAAATCACGCATCCGGCGACGGGCGAGCCGCTGCAGCTCGAAGCGCCGTTGCCGGCGGAATGCCGGCGCTTCCTCGATCAACTCAAGCAATCAAACCAAGACTAACGAGAGACACCCTAAATGGCGCGGCAGCAATTCGATCTGATCGTTTTCGACTGGGATAGCACTTTGATGGATTCGACCGCGCACATCACGCGCAGCATCCAGGCGGCGTGCCGCGATCTGGGGCTGCCGGTGCCGGCCGATGAATCGGCAAGCTACGTGATCGGCCTGGGCCTCAAGGACGCGCTGCAAATTTGCGCGCCGACGCTCGCGCCGGCGGATTATCCGCGCCTGGCGGAGCGCTATCGCTTCCATTTCCTGACGATGGGCCAGAAAACCGAACTCTTCGACGGCGTGCGCGAACTGCTTCAGGAATTGCGTGAGCAGGGCTATTTTCTGGCGGTCGCGACGGGAAAAAGCCGCGTCGGGCTGAATCGCGCGCTCGACGAAGTGCGGCTCACCAGCGCCTTCGACAGCACGCGCTGCGCCGACGAAACCTTCTCCAAGCCGCATCCCGCCATGCTTCACGAACTCACGCGCGAACTCGGTCAGGACCTCACGCGCACGGTGATGATCGGCGACACCACGCACGACCTGCAAATGGCGATCAACGTGGGCGCGGCGGGCATCGGCGTCGGGTACGGCGCGCATCCGGCGGATTCGCTGGCGGCGCTGGAGCCGAAGTTCTGCGCGGACAGCATCGCGTCGCTGGCGGGCTGGCTGCGGGAGCACGCATGAGCGAGCAGCAGACGCGCGACGCGGTGCGGGTGTGCGCATCGGACGAACTGGTCGACGGCGGCGCGGGCGTGCGCGTGAATGCTGCGGAGGCGAGCGGCGATGCGGTAGTCTTCTTCGTGCGCTACGACGGCAAGCCTTTCGGCTACCTGAACCGCTGCGCGCATGTGCCGATGGAGCTCGACTGGGTCGAAGGCCAGTTCTTCGAAAGCTCGGGGCTCTATCTGATGTGCGCGACGCACGGCGCGATCTACGAGCCGGATTCCGGCAAATGCGTCGGCGGGCCGTGCCGGGGCGCGCGGCTGCGGGCCGTCGATGTCGAGGAGCGCGATACGCCGGAAGGGCGCGCGGTCTTCTGGCTGCCGGACGAAACGCTGCGTTCCGCCTGATTTTTTCAACTTCATAACCACGCATGTCCGACAACTTTCCGCCCGAATCACCCGAATCACCCGAATCACCCGAATCACCCGAATCACCCGAGTCACGCCAGGCGCCCGCGCGCCGCGACAACTGGGAGCGCGAGGCGCTCGAACGCATCGCGATGGCCGCGATTCGCGAGCAGCGCACGGCGCGCCGCTGGCGCATCTTTTTCCGCTTCGTGTTTCTCGGCGTGATCGCTGCGGTGGCGTGGGGCGTGTTCGCCTTTTCGGGCGATCGCGTCGCCAAGGCCGAAAAGCACACGGCCCTGATCGATCTGCAAGGCGAAATCTCCGCCAACGGCGACGCCAGCGCCGACAACATCGACGGCGCGCTGGAAGCCGCGTTCGAAGACGAAGGCACGGCGGGCGTGATTTTGCTCATCAATAGTCCGGGCGGCAGTCCGGTGCAGGCGGGCATCATCTATCGCGATATTCGCCGTTTGCGCGCGAAATATCCGAAAACGCCGCTGTACGTGGTCGTCGACGATATGTGCGCGTCGGGCGGCTATTACGTCGCGGCGGCGGCGGACAAGATTTATGTCGATAAGGCGAGCATCGTCGGCTCGATCGGCGTGCTGATGGACGGCTTCGGCTTCACCGGGCTGATGGACAAGCTCGGCATCCAGCGCCGCATGCACACGGCGGGCGCGAACAAAGGCGCGTTCGATCCGTTCTCACCCGAAACGCCGACCATGACCGCGCACGCGCAGGAAATGCTCGACCAGATTCACGCGCAGTTCATCGACGCGGTGAAGCAAGGTCGCGGCAATCGCCTGAAAGACGATCCGGACCTGTTCTCCGGCGAGTTCTGGACCGGCGAGAAGGGCGTTGAACTCGGTCTCGCCGATGGCTTCGGCGACGCCAATTACGTCGCGCGCGAGATCATCAAGCAGCCGGATATCGTCGATTACACGCAGAAGGAAAGCATCAGCGAGCGCGTGGTGAAGCGCTTCGGCGCATCCATCGGTGACGCCGCCGTGCGTGCGCTCACGCTCGGCGACAAGGTGCACATCCGCTAAACGCGCGAAAGGCTACGACGCCAGCAGCAGGAAGATTGCCGGGCGCTGCTTGTGCAGGTCCGGTGCGCTGGCCTTCTTCCAGTCCGATGCCGTGCGCGTGACGATGGTTTCCGCCGGCAAGGTCAGATCGACGGCGACGCAAATCAGCGTCGAAGGCGCGCAAGTCGCGATCAGCGTGTCGAGCATCGCGCGATTGCGATAGGGCGTTTCGATGAAAATCTGCGTCTGATTGGCTTTGCGCGAAAGCTGCTCGAGTTCGCGCAGACGCTTGCTGCGCTCGCCCGCATCGACGGGCAAATAACCGTTGAACGCGAAGCTCTGGCCGTTCATGCCCGATGCCATCAGCGCGAGCAGAATCGAGCTCGGGCCGACGAACGGCACCACTTTCACGCCTTTCTGATGCGCGCGCCGCACCAGCAGCGCGCCGGGATCGGCGACGGCGGGACAGTCTGCTTCCGACACCAGGCCCGCATCCGCGCCCGCGAGAATCGGCGCCAGCAGCCGGTCGATTTCGGCGGGCGGCGTGTTCACGTTCAATTCGCGCACGTCGATTTCCTGAATCGACCGCGTCGTGCCGACTTTCTTCAAAAACGCGCGCGTCGTCTTGGTGTTTTCGCCGATGTAGTAGCCGAGCGCCGCCGCCTGCGCGCGCACCGGTTCGGGCAGGACCTGGGCGAGCGCTTCGGCGTCGCCGTCGCCCAGCGTGTTGGGGATCAGATAGAGAACGCCGCTCATGCTGCCCCCAGAATGGAAAAGCCCGCTGTGCGCAGCATGCGCGACAGTTCGATCAGCGGCAAGCCGATCAGCGCGGTCGGATCGTCGGATTCGATCGCGTCGAGCAACGCGATGCCCAGTCCTTCCGCCTTCGCGCTGCTCGCGCAGTCGTACGGCGTTTCGGCGCGCAGATAGGTTTCGATTTCGTCGTCGGAATAGTGGCGAAAACGCACGCGCGTGACGATATCCGCTGACTGGACGCGATCCGTGCGGCTGTCGAGCAGGCACAGCGCGCTGTGGAATTCGACGGCGCGGCCGCGCATAGCCTGAAGCTGGGCGACGGCCTTCTCGTGCGTGCCGGGCTTGCCGATCTGCCGGCCATCGAAAGTGGCGACCTGATCGGAGCCGATCACGAGCGCGCCCGTCGCGCGGACCGCACGCGCCTTGGCGATCGACAGCCGCAAGGCGGTCTGCTCGGGCGATTCGCCCGCGAGCGGCGTTTCATCGATATTCGGCGAAACGACGTCGAACGGTACGCGCAAGCGCCCGAGCAATTCCCGTCGATAGGGCGAACTGGACGCGAGAATCAGGCGCGGCGGCGTGGAAAAAGGCTCGGACATGAGGAAAAATCGGCAAAAATAGCTGAAAAAGCGACGCGGCGCCAAAGGATTGATGCGCGCATCATAAGTATTTGACTCGAAAGAGTTAAGCCGCTATAATTTTAGGATTTTCATCGGTACATGTATTAAAATTAAATCAAGGCCGATGAATCGATGAAGCCCGGCAGTATGCAATGGCGCGCAACGTACGAGCAGGCAGAATCAGCAAACCCAGCAAGCACGTTAAGCCGGCGACAGGCAACTCCGGGCAAGCACGCCTGACCGAAGCGGCGAGTCAGTGCATACTGAGCACTGACCGCGAATCGAATACCGTTCGCGGAAGCAAGAACCCTAGTACGGCCCATGCAGGAGCGCACATGACTCAGAATCCTGGCAAACCTGTGAGCTCCGCCGATCCGCGCGCGCTCGATCTTTACGAATTCGCGAAGAGCGGCAGGCAGCCGGCGCGCTGCGTGTCTCGCAGATGCCGCGCATGTTAGCCGAAGTGCCGACCGATGCGCCAGAGCGCGACAGCGTGTTCACCTGGCAGGCCGAAGGCTCGACGCAGCCGGAATTGCAGGACGACGGCACCGACGCGCTGCAGCCGTATCTGCGTCTCGCGGTGCACGGGTCGATCTGGCTCACCTGCCAGCGTTGCCTGGCGCCGTATTCGCAGCATCTCGATGTCGACGCGACGTATCGCATCGTGGCGACCGAGGAAGAAGCGGACGAGTTTCCGCTCGATGACGATGAAATCGATGTGATCGTCGGCTCGCGCCAGTTCGATCTCGTCGATCTGATCGAAGAGGAATTGTTGTTGTCCTTGCCGCTCGTGCCCAAGCACAGCGTCTGCCCCGAAGTGCATGAAAGCCTGCTGTCGAATAGCGCGGGCGATGCCGAGGAAGTGGCGGACGAGGCCGGCGAGGACGAAAAACCGAATCCGTTTGCGGTACTGGAGAAGCTCAAGGGGAGCGATCCGGACGGCAAGAAGCACTGATGTAGCGGTGCGGCGAAAGACTGCCGCACGCAACCTCCCGCTTCGAGCGGTGCGGGCCAAGGCGGCCCGGAGGTTCCTCCGCGAACGCGTAGAGAGGCCGTGTGTTAGAATTCGCAAAATTTTTCTGGAGTAGTCATGGCAGTTCAGCAAAACAAGAAGTCGCCGTCGAAGCGCGGCATGCACCGTTCCCACGACTTCCTGACGGGCGCTCCGCTGGCCGTCGAACCGAGCACGGGTGAAGTGCATCTGCGCCACCACGTGAGCCCGAACGGCTACTACCGTGGCAAGAAAGTCGTCAAGACGAAGAACGACTAAGCGTCCATCGCTTGGGCTGCGTGCGCGTCACCCCTTTCCGGTTGTTCGCGCCCGGCACGCTTTGACATTTTCCTGGTACGACAAGAAGGCGGCATTTCACTGCCGCTTTTTTGTGCCTGAAATTCGTCGCTTCCCATGACCGTAAAGATAACCATTGACTGCATGGGAGGCGATCACGGTCCGGCCGTGACTGTTCCCGCCGCCGTCAATTTCGTGCGCGCGCATGCCGACGCGCACCTGATGCTCGTCGGCATCGAGCAGGCGATCCGCGCCCAGCTCAAGAAGTCAAAAGCGCTCGACGAGCCGCGGCTGACTGTCGTCGCCGCATCCGAGGTCGTCGCAATGGACGATCCGGTCGAAGTCGCGCTGCGCAAGAAGAAAGATTCTTCCATGCGCGTCGCGCTCAATCTGGTGAAAGACGGCCAGGCGCAAACCTGCATTTCCGCTGGCAATACCGGCGCGCTCATGGCGGTCTCCCGCTATGTGCTGAAGACGCTCGCCGGTATCGAACGCCCGGCGATCGCGTTCGCCATGCCTAGCCAGAAGGGCTACACCACCGTGCTCGACCTCGGCGCGAACGTCAACTGCGAGCCGGAGCATCTGCTGCAATTCGCCGAGATGGGGCACGCGCTCGTGTCCGCCATCGAAGGGCGCGAGCGTCCGACCATCGGGCTGCTCAATATCGGCGAAGAAGTCATCAAGGGCAACGAAACGATCAAGCGCGCGGGCGAGCTGCTGCGCGCGAGCACGCTCAACTTCTACGGCAACGTGGAAGGCAACGACATCTATAAAGGCACGACGGATGTGGTGGTGTGCGATGGTTTCGTCGGCAATGTCGCGCTGAAGACCTCCGAAGGTCTCGCGAAGATGCTCGCGGACATCATCAAGGAAGAGTTCAGCCGCTCCTTTACGTCGAAGCTGATGGCGCTGGTCGCGATGCCAGTGCTCAAGCGTTTCAAGCGCCGCGTCGATCCCGCGCAGTACAACGGGGCAGCCTTGCTCGGCCTGCGGCATCTCGTCATCAAAAGTCACGGTTCCGCGGAAGCCTTCGGGTTTGAGTGGGCTATCAAACGCGGGTATGATGCCGTCAAAAATGGGGTGCTAGAGCGTCTGGTTCGCGCGATGGAAGAAAACGCGCCATCCGCGCGCCCGGATGAAGCCGCTGCACCCGCATCCGCACCGTCAGGCGACGGCACGGCGTCCGACTCCGTGGCAAAGCAGCCGAACCCGCCGGGCGAGTCCGGTACTGCGCTACACTCGAAGGCATAATGGCTCAAACCAATCAATACGCTCGCGTGCTCGGCACCGGCAGCTATCTGCCGTCCGAACGCGTCATGAATCAGGCATTGGCGGACCGTCTCGCGAAGCAGGGCGTCGAGACGAGCGACGAATGGATCGTCGCGCGCACCGGCATCCACGCTCGCCACTTCGCCGCACCCGATCAAACCACCAGCGATCTCGCGCTCATCGCGTCGCAACGCGCCATCGAAGCGGCTGGCATCGATCCGCAGAGCATCGATCTGATCATCGTGGCGACGTCCACGCCGGACTTCGTGTTTCCGAGTACCGCGTGTCTGCTGCAGAACAAGCTCGGCATCAAGAACAACGGCGCCGCGTTCGACGTGCAGGCGGTGTGCTCCGGTTTCGCATACGGCATCGCGACGGCGGACAGTTTCATTCGCAGCGGTTTGAACCGCACGGCGCTGGTCGTCGGCGCCGAAACGTTCTCGCGCATTCTCGACTTCAACGATCGCACGACGTGCGTGCTGTTCGGCGATGGCGCGGGCGCAGTCGTGCTGCAGGCATCGGACGAACCGGGCGTGCTGTCGAGCGCGCTGCACGCGGACGGCAGCTATTCGGACATTCTCTGCACGCCGGGCAACGTGAACGGCGGCGTGGTGTCGGGCAGCGCGTTCCTGCACATGGACGGTCAGGCGGTCTTCAAGCTCGCCGTCAACGTGCTGGAAAAAGTCGCGATCGAAGTGCTCGACAAGGCGCAACTCACGGCGCAGGACGTCGACTGGCTGATTCCGCATCAGGCGAACATCCGCATCATGCAGAGCACGGCGCGCAAGCTGCATCTGCCGCCGGAGCGCATGGTCGTGACGGTCGGCGAGCACGGCAATACGTCGGCGGCATCGATTCCGCTGGCGCTCGACGTCGCGGTGCGCGATGGCCGCATCAAGCGCGGCGACAACATTCTTATCGAAGGTGTGGGCGGCGGCTTCACCTGGGGCGCGTCGGTCATCCGATTCTGATTCGCTTAATCGACCTCTACCTATTCGTAACTGATCCCTCTTCATCGACGACCTCGCGCGCTGCTCAAGCGCGCGGTCCATGAAGACTTCGCGGATCATTCCAATCCAACGAGGACGAGATGAAATTTGCGTTCGTTTTTCCGGGCCAGGGCTCGCAATCGATCGGCATGTTGAACGCGTTCGCGGATCACGCGATCGTGCGCGAGACGGTGCAGCAAGCTTCCGACGCGCTCGGTCAGGATCTCGGCAAGCTGATCGCCGAAGGCCCGGCCGAAGACCTCAATCTCACGACCAACACGCAGCCCGTCATGCTGACGGCGGCGTACGCGATCTATCGCGTGTGGGAGCAGGAAACGGGACTCAAGCCCGCGATCGTCGCCGGTCACAGCCTCGGTGAATACACCGCGCTGGTCGCGGCGGGCGCGCTGGCGTTCGCGGATGCCGTGCCGCTGGTGCGCTTCCGCGCGCAAGCGATGCAAAGCGCCGTGCCGGTGGGCGTCGGCGGCATGGCCGCGATCCTCGGCCTCGACGACGACACGGTTCGCGCCGTGTGCGCGGAAGCATCGTCGGCGGGTGTGGTCGAAGCGGTGAATTTCAATGCGCCCGCGCAAGTCGTGATCGCCGGTTCGAAGGCGGCGGTCGAGAAAGCGTGCGAAGTCGCCAAGGCGAAGGGCGCGAAGCGCGCGCTGCCGCTGCCGGTTTCCGCGCCTTTCCATTCCTCGCTGCTCAAGCCCGCGTCGGACCAGTTGCGCGAATATCTCGCCCAAGTCGAGATCAAGACGCCGCAGATTCCGCTGATCAATAACATCGACGTGTCGATCGTCTCCGATCCCGCCGCCATCAAGGACGCGCTCGTGCGTCAGGCCGCCGGTCCGGTGCGCTGGGTCGAATGCGTGCAGGCGATGGCGAAGGACGGCGTGACGCACGTTATCGAATGCGGTCCGGGCAAGGTGCTCGCCGGTCTGACGAAGCGTATCGACGGCAATCTGGTCGGTGCCTCGATCGTCGATCCGGCATCGCTCGAAGAAACGCGCAAACTGATCGCCGGTTAAGGAAGAACACCATGAATATGGATAAGCAAGTAGCCATCGTCACGGGCGCATCGCGCGGCATCGGACGCGCGATCGCGCTGGAACTCGCGAAGCAGGGCGCGACGGTGATCGGCACGGCCACGAGCGAAAGCGGCGCGGCTGCGATCAGCGAGGCATTCGCGCAAGCAGGCGCGAAGGGTCGCGGCGCGGTGCTGAACGTGAACGACGCGGCAGCCGCCGACGCGTTCATCGACGCCACCGTAAAGGAATTCGGCGGACTGAACGTTCTCGTCAACAATGCGGGCATCACGAAGGATCAACTCGCGATGCGCATGAAAGATGACGAGTTCGACGCCGTCATCGATACCAATTTGCGTGCGGTATTTCGTCTCTCCCGCGCCGTGCTGCGCCCGATGATGAAGGCTCGCGGCGGCCGCATCATCAACATCACGTCGGTGGTGGGCTCGTCGGGCAATCCGGGGCAGGCGAACTACGCGGCGGCCAAGGCCGGCGTGGCGGGCATGACGCGCGCGCTGGCGCGTGAAATCGGCAGCCGCGGCATTACGGTCAACTGTATCGCGCCCGGTTTCATCGATACCGACATGACCCGCTTGCTGCCCGAAGAGCAGCGTGCCGCGCTGACCACGCAGATTCCGCTCGGCCGTTTGGGCAGCCCGGAAGACATCGCTCACGCCGTCGCGTTTCTTGCCTCGCCGTTCGCCGGATACATCACCGGCACGACGCTGCATGTGAACGGCGGCATGTATATGTAGGGCGTAATAGGCATTTCGCCGTTTTTCACTTAATATCCGCGCCGGGACGGGCGCGCAAAATGCTCGACGGGCACAATGCGCACCGCTTCAGCGCGGCAGAAAAGAAACCTCGCGAACCCGCCGGAAGCCTCTTGATGTAGCGGACCGGACGGTGGAGTCATGGAACTGACGCGCCGTATTTTGCGGGTCCAAACCTGATAAAATGCGCGCACCTGTATTTTTGAACTTTTTTCCCCCTCGGAGGGTTGCATGGACAACATCGAACAGCGCGTCAAGAAGATCGTCGCCGAACAACTGGGCGTGGCGGAAGCCGAAATCAAGAACGAGGCATCGTTCGTGAACGATCTGGGCGCGGACTCGCTCGATACCGTCGAACTGGTGATGGCTCTCGAAGACGAATTCGGCATGGAAATCCCCGATGAAGAGGCCGAGAAGATCACCACGGTTCAACAGGCGATCGACTACGCTCGCGCCAACGTCAAGGCCTAAAGGCCAGACGCGTCAGCGATTCGTGCACTTCAGACTTGAAGGACCGTCGCTGCAAAGACCGTATATCAGCCACAGGGCACACAGGGCGGTTTCCTGTGGCCGCTGTGGCTTTTGTTTTTGTCATTCTATGGATAAGGGGTTACCGTGAGCTGTCGTCGAGTTGTTGTTACAGGCCTTGGGCTCGTTTCGCCTGTCGGCAATACCGTTGCCGACGGCTGGGCCAATCTGGTCGCGGGAAAGTCCGGCATCGCCAATATCACGAAGTTCGACGCCACCAACTTTTCCACGCGTTTCGCGGGCGAGGTGAAGGGCTTCAACATCGAAAACTACATGCTCGTGAAAGAAGCGCGCCATATGGATACCTTCATCCATTACGGCTTCGCGGCGGGCGTGCAGGCCATGCAGGATTCCGGCCTCGAGATCACCGATGACAACGCCGAACGCGTCGGCGTGGTGGTCGGCTCGGGCATCGGCGGTTTGCCGATGATCGAAGTCACGCAGACCGAACTGCTGAATCGCGGTCCGCGCCGCATCTCGCCGTTCTTCGTGCCGGCGTCGATCATCAACATGATCTCTGGCCATCTGTCGATTCGCTTCGGCTTCAAGGGTCCGAATCTGTCGATGGTCACGGCGTGCACCACGGGTCTGCACTGCATCGGCGAGGCATCGCGTCTGATCGAATATGGCGACGCCGACGTGATGATCGCTGGCGGCGCGGAAGCGACCGTGTCGCCGCTGGGTATCGGCGGCTTCGCGGCGGCGCGCGCGCTGTCGCAACGCAACGACGATCCGGCGACGGCGAGCCGTCCGTGGGACACCGACCGCGATGGCTTCGTCCTCGGCGAAGGCGCGGGCGTGATGGTTCTCGAAGAATACGAACACGCGAAGAAGCGCGGCGCGAAGATCTACGCCGAAGTGCTCGGCTACGGCATGAGCGGCGACGCGTATCACATGACCGCGCCGCCCGAAGACGGCGACGGCGGCCGCCGCAGCGTGCTGAACGCATTGCGCAACGCGCGCGTGAACGCGGACGAAGTGACGTATCTGAATGCGCACGGCACGTCGACCGGACTCGGCGACATCGCCGAGACGATCGGCATCAAGCGCGCATTCGGCGATCACGCGAAGAACGTCGTCGTCAACTCCACCAAGTCGATGACCGGCCACTTGCTGGGCGGCGCGGGCGGACTGGAGTCGGTGTTCACCGTGCTGGCGATCCACAATCAGGTGTCGCCGCCGACCATCAACATCTTCAACCAGGATCCGAAGTGCGACCTGGACTACTGCGCGAATACCGCGCGGGACATGAAGATCGATGTCGCGGTGAAGAACTCGTTCGGCTTCGGCGGCATGAACGGTTCGCTCGTCTTCAAGCGTCACGCGTAAAGCACGACGCGCTCGTCGGAAGGAATCGAACATGGCGAGCGCGAGCGTGGAACGGCCGCATCGTAGCGAAGGCATCGCGATGCGGCCGTCGCGTTTCTTGCGCGGCGCGCTCGTCGCGTTCGTCGGTATCGCGGGTGCGGCGGTGTTCGAGTGCGTGCGCGGCTATGCGGGCGGATTCGATGCGTGCGTCGCCGCCATCGCGTGCGTCGCGGCGCTGGGTTTGGGCGCGCTCAGGTGGATGCGTCGTCTGCCCGTCGCCATCGACGTGCATGCCGATACCTTCACCACTTGGGACCGCGGCGGCGATGCGCGGCACTGGCGTATCGCCGGCTGCGCGCAGTGGGGCGGATGGCTGCTCGCGCTCACGCTTCGCGCGGAAACGGGGCGGACGCGCACGCTGCTGATCGCCGCCGATTCCATCGATTCCGACACTTTCCGCCAGATCGCGGTGAGCGCCCGCCGCGCCGCCCGCGCTTACCTGTAAAGACTGTAACCGCGCATGAGCATTCGAGTTGACGCTCAGGCGTGACGTTACAATAGCCGTCCGCACAACAGCCCAAAGCTAAACGGATATTTCCCAGGTGAGTGAAAAAGAAATCGACCAAGTGCTGGTCGAACGTGTGCAGAAAGGTGACAAAGCCGCGTTCGAATTTCTGGTCGCCAAATACCACCGCAAGATCATCAGACTGATCTCGCGCCTCGTGCGCGACCCCGCCGAGGTCGAGGACGTCGCCCAGGACGCCTTCATCAAAGCCTATCGTGCATTGCCGCAATTTCGCGGCGAATCGGCGTTCTACACCTGGCTGTACCGGATTGCCGTCAACACGGCCAAGAATTACCTTGCCACTCAGGGACGCCGCGTGCCAACTTCTACCGAAGCCGATGCTGAAGAGGCGGAAACTTTCTCCGATGCCGACCAACTAAGGGATATCAACACGCCCGAGTCGATGTTGATGAGCAAGCAGATCGCCGAGACGGTGAACGCTGCGATGGCGATGCTTCCCGAAGAACTGCGCACCGCCATCACGCTCCGGGAAATTGAAGGGCTGAGCTACGAAGAGATCGCCGAAATGATGGATTGCCCCATCGGCACCGTCAGATCGAGAATTTTTCGTGCTCGGGAAGCCATTGCGGCAAAATTGCGTCCATTGTTGGACACTCCCGAAGGCAAGCGCTGGTAAGCCGGCGAGCATCCGCGGGGCAGGACGCGATATCCGAATCAGGTAGTGTCACTATAGTGGGTGTCTAGGATGGGGAGCATCATGGGTTCGGTTCAGATGCAAGGTCAGGCTCAAAATCACGCAGGTTCGCGCGGCGAGCGCATGTCGGCGTTCGTCGACGGCGAATCGCTCGACGAAATCGGCAATCTCGGTCAGTTTCTCGCGGAGCTGAACAGTCACGACCGCGCCGCGTGGTCCGACTACCATCTGATCGGCGACGCATTGCGTTCCGACGATCTGGCCGAAAGCCCGGCGCGCAGCAGCGCGTTCATGGCATCGTTCTCGGCGCGTTTCGAAGCCGAAGCGCATGTGCTGGCGCCGACGGCGGTCGTTGCCGGCAAGGCGCGCGGCAACGCATTCCGCAGACGGATCGTGCCGGCCTTCGCGGTCGCGGCGGCGGCAGCCACGCTGACATGGATTGTCGTGCCGCAATTGCAGGGCTACGACAGCCATTCGGGCGCGCAGGTCGCGAGCACGAACGGCGCGGCGGATTCCGTGCAGCGCGTCGCGATGGCATCCGTGCCGGCGGCGACCACGCGTTCGCCGGTCGTCGAAGCGAACATCATCCGCGATGCCGATCTCGATCAATACCTCGAGGCGCATCAGCAGTTTTCGCAGCAGCCGTCGATGCCGGGCGCCATGCCCCTGATTCGCGCTGCGGCGGTCACCCAGGCCCAGTAAGCGGCCGTAGGGCATAGGGCCATTCATTTGATGCAGAGTGTGCGGTTGAAAAAAACAAGATATTGGGGGCGGCTGCCGGCGTTGATGCTCGTTGCAGCCGCGATGTTGACGGCGACGCATGCAGCGCTCGCTCAGGGCGACGACCCCGCCGCCCAGCGCAAGTCAGCCGCTACTCTGCTCAATCGCATCCACGATGCGGCCCAGCAGCAGAATTACGAAGGCACCTTCGTCTATCAGCGTGGCGCAACGGTTCAGTCGTCGCGTATCGCGCATTTGGCCACGCGCGGCGACGGCGAGTATGAATCGCTCGAAAGCCTCGACGGCGCGCCGCGTCGCATGCTGCGTCACGATGACGACATGTACACGTTCGTTCCCGAGCGGCATTTGCTCGTGGTCGAACATCGTCTGAGCAAGGATTCGTTTCCCGCGCTGCTGTCCACCAGCGGCGATCAGGTGCTGAGCGTCTACGAACCGAAACTGCTCGGCAATGACCGCGTCGCCGGTCTCGACAGTCAGGTACTCGAACTCGACCCCAAAGATGCCTACCGCTTCGCGTACAAATTGTGGGCCGATGCCAAAACCGGCCTGCTGCTGCGCGCGCAGACGCTCGATCCGCAGGGCAACGTGCTGGAGCAGTTGTCGTTCTCGCAGGTTCGCATCGGCGGGACGATCGACAAGGCGCCCATTGCGAACGGCATGAAGAGCACGCAGGGCTGGACCATCGTGCGTCCGCCGGTGCAACCCATCGATATGGCGGCGCAGGGCTGGACGGTCGCGCCGAATATCCCGGGCTTCCGCATGATCCGCCAGTTGCGCCGGCCGATGGCGTCGAGCCAGCAAGGCCAGCCGCCGATTCCGGTCGATCAGGCCGTGTACTCGGACGGCATCGCCGCGATTTCGGTATTCATCGAGCCGGTCGAGAAGAATTCACGCAAGGAAGGCGCGGGCAATAGCGGCGCCACGCATGTTCTCGTCAAACGTCGCGGCGATTTCTGGATTACCTTGTTGGGTGAAGTGCCGCAAGCCACGTTGCAGCAATTTGCTTCTGCCATAGAATACAAGCCTTCCAAGTAATCCTCGGCCTCCAACTTATGAGCTTCTACTCGCTGCGCAAGTTCATCGCGGCCGCGGCGTTCGCCGTGTGCCTGCCGTTCATCTCGGGTACGGGAACAGCGGCAGCGGTAGTGCCTTTGGCGAATCTGCCCGATTTCACCACGCTGGTCGACAAGGTGGGGCCGTCGGTCGTCAATATCCGCACGTCGTCGCGCGTCGGTTCGTCGAGCGACCTGCGCGGTCTGCCGCCCGGTCTCGACGATGGCGACATGTCCGAGTTCTTCCGCCGCTTCTTCGGCATTCCGATGCCGGGCCAGCCGCCCCGTGGCGGCGGAGGCGGCGGCAACAACGGTGGCGGCGACGGCGGCTCGGGCGGCGCCGATCAGGGCAAGGGCGGCAGCCGCAGCACGCCGGACGACAACCAGGACAATTCGGAGCAGAGCAGCGGCGTGGGCTCGGGCTTCATCCTGTCGACCGACGGCTATGTGATGACCAACGCGCACGTCGTCGACGATGCCGACACCATCTACGTGACGCTCACCGACAAGCGCGAATTCAAGGCGCGGCTGGTCGGCGTGGACGAACGCACGGACGTCGCGGTCGTGAAGATCAGCGCGACCAATCTGCCGGCTATCACCATCGGCGATTCGAACAAGGTGCGCGTCGGCGAATGGGTGCTGGCGATCGGTTCGCCGTTCGGGCTCGACAACACGGTGACCGCGGGCATCGTCAGCGCGAAGGGGCGCGATACCGGCGATTACCTGCCGTTCATCCAGACCGACGTCGCGGTGAATCCGGGCAATTCGGGTGGTCCGCTCATCAACATGGCGGGCGAGGTGATCGGCATCAACTCGCAGATCTACAGCCGCACCGGCGGTTTCATGGGCATTTCGTTCGCGATTCCGATCGACGAAGCGATGCGCGTGGCCGATCAGCTCAAGACGACCGGCAAGGTGACGCGCGGCCGCATCGCGGTGGCGATCGGCGAAGTGACCAAGGACGTGGCCGATTCGCTCGGCCTGCCGAAGGCGCAGGGCACGCTGGTGTCGAGCGTCGAGGCGGGCGGTCCGGCCGAAAAGGCGGGCATCCAGCCGGGCGACATCATCACCAAGTTCAACGGCGTCAACGTCGATACCGCGACGGACTTGCCGCGCATGGTCGGCGACACCAAGCCGGGCACCAAGACGACGATCACCGTCTGGCGCAAGGGCAACACGCGCGATCTGCCGATCACCATCGCCGAAATGCAGCCGGACAAGGTCGCCAAGACCGAGCCGAAGAAGGCGCCGCAGCCGAAGGAACGCGCCAGCAACTCGCTGGGCCTCGCGGTGAGCGACATTCCGGCCGAGCAGAAGAAGTCGCTCAAGCTGGGCAACGGCGTGCAGGTCGACGCGGTCGAAGGGCCGGCGGCGCGCGCGGGCTTCCAGAAGGGCGACATCATCATGCGAATCGGCGACACGGATATCACCAGCGCGAAGCAGTTCGAAGCGGTCGCGCAGAATCTCGATGCCAGCAAGATGGTCGCGATTCTCGTGCGTCGCGGCGACAACACGCAGTTCGTGCCGCTGCGTCCGCGCGTGCCGACGCAGAAGTAAGCGGCGATGACGACACCCGACGCGCCTTTCATCCTCTACGGGCGCGCCTGGTGTCACCTCTGCGAGGACATGCGCGAGGCGCTGGAACCGATCGCGCAGGCGCACGGGCGGGGCGTTCGCTGGATCGATATCGACGAAGATCTGGCGCTCGAAGCGCATTACAACGAGCTTGTTCCCGTGCTGACGCTGGACGGCGTCGAGTTGTGCCGGTATCGGCTCGATCCGCGCGCGGTCGTCGCGGCGCTGCAGGCGCGTCGGCCGTGAGGCGCTTAAACGCCGAAAACCGCCGGAGCACCCCCGTTTCGGCTAAAATGTACGAGTTTTCCCCAAATTTTCGAGGCGTGCTCCGCATGTGGGAGGGCGCGCCTTTTTCGCTTTTTGCTTCATCTGCACCGTACGCGGCACTGAATGGATCATATTCGTAACTTTTCGATCATCGCGCACATCGACCACGGCAAGTCCACGCTGGCCGATCGAATCATCCAGTTGTGCGGCGGCCTGTCGGACCGCGAGATGGAAGCACAGGTGCTCGATTCGATGGACCTCGAGCGCGAGCGCGGCATCACCATCAAGGCGCAGACCGCCGCGCTGACCTACAAGGCGCGCGATGGCCAGGTCTACAACATCAACCTGATCGACACGCCGGGACACGTCGACTTCTCCTACGAAGTCAGCCGTTCGCTGTCCGCGTGCGAAGGCGCGCTGCTGGTCGTCGATGCATCGCAGGGCGTGGAAGCGCAGACTGTCGCGAACTGCTACACGGCGATCGAACTCGGCGTCGAAGTGGTGCCGGTGCTCAACAAGATCGACCTGCCCGCCGCGAACCCCGAAAACGCCATCGCCGAAATCGAGGACGTGATCGGCATCGACGCAACCGACGCGACGCATTGCAGCGCGAAAACCGGTCTCGGTGTGCAAGACGTGCTCGAATCGCTGATCGCGAAAGTGCCGCCGCCCAAGGGCGATCCGGACGCGCCGCTGCAGGCGCTGATTATCGACTCGTGGTTCGACAACTACGTCGGCGTCGTGATGCTGGTGCGTATCGTCAACGGCACGCTCAAGCCGAAAGACAGAATCAAGATGATGGCGACCGGCGCGCAGTATCCGGTCGAGCACGTCGGCGTGTTCGCGCCGAAGTCGACCAATCTGCCGGAACTGGCGGCGGGTCAGGTGGGCTTCGTGATCGCGGGCATCAAGGAACTGACGGCCGCGAAAGTGGGCGACACCGTCACCGTCGCGAATCGTGCCGCCGTCGAACCGCTGCCGGGCTTCAAGGAAGTGAAGCCGCAGGTGTTCGCGGGGCTGTATCCGGTCGAGGCGAATCAGTACGACGCGCTGCGCGAATCGCTCGAAAAGTTGAAGCTGAACGATGCGTCGCTGCAATTCGAGCCGGAAGTCTCGCAGGCGCTGGGCTTCGGCTTCCGTTGCGGCTTCCTGGGCCTTCTGCACATGGAAATCATGCAGGAGCGGCTCGAGCGCGAATTCGACATGGACCTCATCACCACGGCGCCGACGGTGATCTACGAGGTCGTCCAGCGCGACGGCACGACCATCATGGTCGAGAATCCGGCCAAGATGCCGGAGCCGCCGAAGATCGAGGAAGTGCGCGAGCCGATCGTCAACGTGAACCTGTACATGCCGCAGGAGTATGTCGGCTCGGTCATCACGCTGTGCACGGCCAAGCGTGGTACGCAGATCAACATGCAGTATCACGGCCGTCAGGTGCAGTTGACCTACGAAATCCCGATGGCGGAAATCGTGCTCGACTTCTTCGACCGCTTGAAGTCGACCTCGCGCGGCTATGCGTCGATGGACTACGAGTTCAAGGAATACCGCGCGGCGGATGTCGTGAAGGTCGACATGCTGATCAACGGCGACAAGGTCGATGCGCTGTCGGTGATCGTGCACCGCTCGCAGAGTCAGTATCGCGGACGCGAAGTGGCGGCGAAGATGCGCGAACTCATCCCGCGTCAGATGTACGACGTGGCGATTCAGGCCACCATCGGCTCGAACATCATCGCGCGCGAAAACATCAAGGCGCTTCGCAAGAACGTGCTGGCCAAGTGTTACGGCGGCGACATCACGCGAAAGAAGAAGCTGCTCGAAAAGCAGAAGGCCGGCAAGAAGCGCATGAAGCAAGTCGGCTCGGTGGAAATCCCGCAAGAGGCTTTCCTCGCCATTCTCCGCGTGGACGATTAAGCGTGCGTCCGTCCGCGCAGTCAGCATCGCCTTCGGGCGAAGAACGATAACAACCGGAAGCGTTTGATGAATTTCGCACTGGTTCTTTTGATTCTCGTCGTGTTGACGGGTATCGCATGGGTGCTGGACAAGCTGGTTTTCGTGCCGCAGCGCAAGCGCGCGGCGGAAGCGGCGGTCGCCGAGTTCGACCGGCAGCAGGAACGCGTCGGCGAGCGCTTCGCCGATGAAAACGCCGAACAGACCCGCACGCGCCTGCGCGACGAGAAACTGCGTCAGCCGTGGTGGCTCGAATACACGGCGAGCTTTTTCCCGGTGATTCTCGCGGTGTTCGTGGTGCGATCGTTCATCGTCGAGCCGTTCAAGATTCCGTCGGGTTCGATGGTGCCGACGTTGCTGGTCGGCGATTTCATCCTCGTCAACAAGTACGACTACGGCCTGCGTCTGCCGATCGTCAACACCAAGGTCACGCAGGGCCGTCCGCTGCAACGCGGCGACGTGGTGGTGTTTCGCTATCCGAAGGACGAATCGGTCGATTACATCAAGCGCGTGATCGGCCTGCCGGGCGATACGATTGCCTACGAAGACAAGAAGCTGACCATCAACGGCAAGCCGGTGCCCGAAGCCGCGCAACCGGATTTCTTCGACGAGGAACGCGTCGGTTACGCCAAGCAGTTCACCGAAGACCTCGACGGCCGCCAGAACAACATCCTCAACAATCCGCAAGTGCCGCCGTTCGTGATCGGCGCGGACGATTTCCCGTTCCGCGACAACTGCGTCTACAACTCGCAGGGCGTGACGTGCAAGGTGCCGCCGGGCCATTACTTCATGATGGGCGACAACCGCGACAACAGTGCGGACTCGCGTTACTGGGGCTTCGTGTCGGATGCGAATATCGTCGGCCGCGCGTTCTTTATCTGGATGAACTTCAGCAATCTGAAGCGCATCGGCTCGTTCCAGTAAGTTGCACGACGCCGGCTTGTCAGACCTGGACAGCCGGCGTCGAATCATAAAAAAGATGCTTCGAAACGGCGTGAAGAAGCGCGGCTAACACCGTCTCGGCACGCGTTTTCCGGCCTTGTCTGGCGGAATCGTCCGCCATTGCGCCCGCGTTATACTGTCTACATGCCATCCTCTCCGTTGGAAAGCCGGCTGCGGTACGAATTTCGCAATGCGGAATTGCTGCGCCAGGCGATAACCCACCGCAGTCACAGCGCCACGCACAACGAACGGCTCGAATTTCTCGGCGATTCCGTTCTAAATTGCGTGGTGGCGGCGCTTTTGTTCCAACGATTCGGCAAACTCGACGAAGGCGACCTGTCCCGCGTGCGCGCGAATCTGGTCAAACAGCAATCGTTGTACGAAATCGCGCAGGCACTGAACGTCTCCGAATGTCTGCGTCTGGGCGAGGGCGAATTGCGCAGCGGCGGTTTCCGCCGTCCGTCGATCCTTGCCGACACGCTCGAAGCCATTTTTGGCGCGATCTTTCTCGACGGCGGTTTCGATGCCGCCCACACCGTCATCAAGCGTCTCTACACGCCGGTGCTCGATCATATCGATCCGCGCACCATCGGCAAGGACGCCAAGACGCTGCTTCAGGAATATCTGCAAGGCCACAAGATCGCGCTGCCCACCTACACGGTCGTCGCGACGCACGGAGCCGCGCACAATCAGCAGTTCGATGTGGAATGCGCGGTGCCGAAGCTCGATGTGAAAGTGACCGGTTCGGGCGCGAGCCGTCGCGCGGCGGAGCAGGCGGCCGCCAAGAAAGCACTCGATGAAGTCATGGCCGCCGCGCCCACGCTCGGCGTGAAGCCGAAGCGCAAGGGCGCGCGCGCCGCCAAATCCGGCGACGATCTCGTGGCCGGCATGACTGGCGTGCAGGGCGCGCTCGATCTGCGTTCGCCCGACCGGCGCGAGCGGGAACGCGAGCGCAATCATCAGGCACAGACGGCGCAAACCGCGCACGCCGGCGATGAAAAGCCCGCCACCGCGCCGCTCGCGGTGATCCGCGCGACGCACGTCGAGCCATCGGTGGC
This sequence comes from Candidatus Burkholderia verschuerenii, assembly GCF_001189365.1. GTDB lineage: Bacteria > Pseudomonadota > Gammaproteobacteria > Burkholderiales > Burkholderiaceae > Caballeronia > Caballeronia verschuerenii. The sequence goes on from NZ_LFJJ01000012.1 coordinate 48,261, forward strand.
GGCGTATGCGGCGGCGGACAAGCCCGAGCGTCAGGTCATCCACAAGCCCGAAAAGGCCACCCGGAGCGATACCGCGCACACCGCGAAGCCGTCGCCGGCATCGTCCGACGATGCCACGCCCGACGACACCGCTGGCGATGACGCGGCCAATCGCGTCGCCCGCGCGGCCGATGCCGGCCACTGACGCCGCAGAACGCACGCGATGCGAGCCGCGCCCCGCGCGCCCCACGATTCACTGCATCAGACACACATGACAAACGCTCCTACTCCCTCTGGTTTCCGTTGCGGCATGGTCGCCATCGTCGGCCGGCCGAACGTCGGCAAATCGACGCTGATGAACGCGCTCGTCGGCCAGAAGGTGAGCATCACGTCGCGCAAGGCGCAGACGACGCGCCACCGCATCACCGGCATCAACACGTTCGAGGACGCGCAGTACATCTTCGTCGATACGCCCGGTTTCCAGACGCGCCATAGCGGCGCGCTCAACCGCTCGCTGAATCGCGCGGTGACGTCCACGCTGACGTCGGTCGATCTGATCCTGTTCGTGATCGAGGCCGGTCGCTTCGGTCCGGACGACCAGAAAGTGCTCGATCTGATCCCGCCCGGCTCGCCGACGCTTTTGATCGCCAACAAGCTCGATCGCGTGAACGACAAGGAATCGTTGTTTCCCTTCATGCAGCAGATGTCCGCGCTGCGCGAGTTTCGCGAGATCGTGCCGTTGTCGGCGAAGAACGTGGACGACATCAAGCGGCTGCTGCAGATCATCAAGCCGTATCTGCCGGAAGGTGAGCCGATCTACGGCGAGGACGATCTCACCGATCGCAGCGAGCGTTTCCTCGCGGCCGAAATCCTGCGCGAGAAAGTGTTCCGCTGGACCGGCGACGAACTGCCGTACACGAGCACCGTGCTGATCGACAAGTTCGAGACGGAAGGGCGCTTGCGGCGCGTGTTCGCGACCATTCTCGTGGATCGCGACGGCCACAAGGCGATAATCATCGGCAAGAAGGGCGAGAAGCTCAAGCAGATCAGCACCGAAGCGCGGCTCGACATGGAAAAGCTCTTCGACGGTCCGGTGTATCTCGAAACCTTCGTGAAGGTGAAAAGCGGCTGGGCCGATAACGAAGCAGGCCTGCGCGCTTACGGCTACGAATGACGCACGCTTATGGACGACGGCGCTGACGACGCGCGAACCCTTTCGCCCGACGACGATTTCGAGGACGAACGCGAGAAGCCGGCCGCACCGAAGCGGCGGCGAGCCGCGCCGTCGTCGGCGTCGTCTGCTTCGTCCGGCGCCGATAGCGCGCCGAAAAAGCCGCGCTCCGATTTTCGGATCGCCGAGCAGCCGGGTTTCGTGCTGCATAGTTATCCGTATCGCGAGACGAGTCTGATCATCGACGTGTTCTCGCGCGATCATGGGCGTATCGCGCTGGTCGCGAAGGGCGCGAAACGTCCGCATTCGGTGTTGCGCGGCGTGTTGCAGACGTTTCAGCCGCTTGGGCTTTCGTGGTCCGGCAAGGGCGAAGTCCGCACGCTGACGAATGCCGAATGGGTCGGCGGCATGTTACCGCTCGCCGGCGATGCCTTGCTCTGCGGCTTCTACGTCAACGAACTGCTGGTCAAATTCTGCGCGCGCGAAGACGCGCATCCCACGCTGTTCAATCATTACGTGCTGACGCTCTCGCGTCTCGCGCACGACGAACCCGCCGTGCAGGTGTTGCGCTCGTTCGAAACCGTGCTGCTGCGCGAAACCGGCTTCGCGATGAACTTCACCCGCACCGTGACGCGCGAACCCGTGCAGCCGCAAGGCCGCTATGTGTTCGATCCCGATCGCGGCGTGCGCGCGGCCTCCGACGATCTGCCCGCGCAATGGCCGGTGATCGCCGGGCAAACGCTCATCGATATGGAACGCGACGACTACACGTCGCCGCACACCGCTTCGCAGAGCAAGACGCTGATGCGTTTCCTGCTCAATTACCATCTGGGCGGCACGCCGCTCGCCACCCGTCAGATACTGATCGACCTGCAAAACCTATGAGCTTCTTTCTCTCCTCGGCCGCGAGCGTGATCGATCTCGGCGTGAATATCGACCATGTCGCGACGCTGCGTAACGCGCGCGGCACCACGTATCCCGATCCGATCCGCGCGGCGCTGGCCGCCGAAGACGCTGGCGCGGACGCCATCACGCTGCATCTGCGCGAGGATCGCCGTCATATCGTCGATGCCGACGTGCGCACGCTGCGTCCGCTGCTGAAAACGCGCATGAATCTCGAATGCGCGGTAACGCGCGAGATGCTCGATATCGCCTGCGAAATCAAGCCGCACGATGTCTGCCTCGTACCGGAAAAGCGCGAAGAGCTGACGACCGAAGGCGGTCTCGACGTCGCGGGCCAGTTCGAAGCGGTCAAGGCCGCGTGCAAGCAACTCGCGGATGTCGGCGCGCGCGTGTCGCTGTTCATCGATCCGGACGAAACGCAGATTCGCGCCGCGAAGGAAGCGGGCGCGCCGGTCATCGAACTGCATACGGGCAGCTACGCCGAAGCGCACGACGACGCGCAGCAGAAGCGCGAATTCGAGCGCGTCGCGAAGAGCGTGGACTTCGGCAATTCGCTCGGGCTCAAGGTCAACGCGGGCCACGGCCTGCATTACACCAATGTGCAGCCGATCGCGGCGCTGCCGGGCATCGTCGAACTGAATATCGGTCATGCGATCGTCGCGCATGCGATCTTCGCGGGCTGGGACAACGCCGTGCGCGAGATGAAGGCGATCATGGTCGCGTCGCGGCTGGCGGCGCGCAACGCGTGAGGGCGGCGTAATGGCGATCTACGGCATCGGCACGGATCTCGTGCAAGTCAGCCGCGTCGCGGCGGTCATGGAGCGAACCAAAGGCCGCTTCGCCGAGAAAGTGCTCGGGCCGGACGAACTGCGCATCTATCACGCGCGCAAGGCGCGCTTGGAAGTGCGCGGCCTCGCGTTTCTCGCCACGCGCTTTTCCGCCAAGGAAGCGTTTTCGAAGGCGATCGGCCTCGGCATGCGCTGGCCGATGACCTGGCGCGCGCTGCAAACGCTCAACGAGCCGAGCGGCAAGCCGATGTGCGTCGCATCGGGCGAACTCGCGCAATGGCTCGATGAGCGGAATATCACGTCGAAAGTCACGGTCACAGACGAACGCGATTACGCGGTGACCTTCGTGATCGCCGAAGTGCCCGACAACCCTTCCAGACTCGCTCAAGACAACAATTGAATTCGCTAAAACGCACTCCCGGCCCCGTCATGTTCGATGTGGCCGGCACGACGCTGACCGACGCGGATATCGACCGCCTCACGTATCCGATGACCGGCGGCATCATTCTCTTCGCAAGGCATTTTCAGGACCGCGCGCAACTCGTCGCGCTGACCGACGCGATTCGCGCGGTGCGTGGAGGATATTCTGATCGCAGTGGATCACGAAGGCGGACGCGTGCAGCGTTTCCGCACCGATGGTTTCACCGTGCTGCCCGCGCCCGGCAAGCTCGGCGCGCTGTGGGACAAGGACGTGCTCACCGCGACCAAGGTAAGGTGGCGACGGCGTTCGGTTTCGTGCTGGCGTCCGAACTGCGCGCGTGCGGCATCGACATGAGCTTTACGCCGGTGCTCGATCTGAACTACGGCCAGTCGCAAGTAATCGGCGATCGCGCGTTCCATAGCGATCCGCGCGTCGTCGCGATGCTCGCCAAGAGCCTGAATCACGGGCTCGCGGGCATGGCGAATTGCGGCAAGCACTTTCCGGGGCACGGGTTTGCATCGGCGGATTCGCACGTCGCGCTGCCGACCGACGACCGCGCGCTCGACGAAATCCTCAACGCCGACGTGAAGCCGTACGACTGGCTCGGCATGTCCTTGTCGTCGGTGATTCCGGCGCACGTGATCTACACGCGTATCGACGACAAACCGGCGGGCTTTTCGCGCATCTGGCTGCAGGATATTTTGCGCGGACGGCTCGGCTTCACCGGCGCGATCTTCAGCGACGATCTGTCGATGGAAGCCGCGCGCGCGGGCGGCACGTTGACCGAAGCCGCGACCGCCGCGCTGACGGCGGGCTGCGACATGGTGCTCGTCTGTAATCGGCCGGAAGAGGCGGGCAAGGTGCTCGAACAACTTCGCTATACGCCGACGAAGGCGTCCGAGCAGCGCATCCGGCAGATGCGTCCGCGCGGCAAGGCGCTGCGCTGGAGCAAGCTGCAGAATCAGGCGGAGTATCTGGCGGCGCGCGAGTTGATCAAGGCAAAGCTCGGTTAAATGAAAAACGCCACGGCAGCGATGCCGTGGCGTTGTCTCATCGAGCGATGAAACCGCTTCAGGACGATTCCAGCTTCATCCGCTGCAACTTGTTATAAAGCGTCTTCGGGCTGATGCCGAGCAGCGTCGCGGCGCGATGCCGCGTGCCGCCGACCGCTTCGAGCGTCGCGCGGATCAGCATGTCTTCGACGTCCGCCAGCGCGGTGCCGACCGTCACCTGCACGCTGCTGCCGTTCAGGCCGCGTCCGCCCATGCCGCCTTGCTCGTCGACGCGCAAGGTTTCGATCGTTTCGCCCGACGCGTGATACGCGCGCCGCACGCGTTCGCGCAATTCGCGCACGTTGCCCGGCCATTCGATCGCGATGCACTCGCGCAGGAACGTCGGGCTGACGCGCTTGGGCGAGCCACTCGTGATGCCGGCGATGTGATTCTCGCGGTTCAGTTCATCGACGAAGGTCTCGGCGATCAGCGCGATATCGTCGTCGCGTTCGCGCAGCGGCGGCAACATGATCGACGATGCCGACAGCCGCTGGAATAGATCCTCGCGCAGCGCGCCGCTCGCGACCGCATCGCGCACCGGCGTGCGCGATGCCGCGATCAGCCGGAAGTCCGTCATGATGCGGTTGCTGCCGCCCACGCGCATGAAGGTCTGCGAATCGATCGAGCGAAGCAGCGCTTCCTGCTGCGCGGCGGGCAGCGAATCGATCTGGTCGAGGAACAGCGTGCCGCCGCCCGCCTGTTCGAGCAGGCCCGGCTCGCGATTCTCCGCGCCGGCGTACGCGTTGCGCTCGTGACCGAACAGGATGCTTTCCATCGAACGCGACGAATCGCGCGCGGCGGAGCAATCGAAGGTGACGAACGGGCCTTTGCGGCGGCGGCTCAGATCGTGGATCGTGCGCGCGGCGATCTTCTTGCCCGTGCCCGGTTCGCCGCAAACCATCACGGCGGCTTCGGTCGGCGCGGTGTGCTCGATCTGGTCGTAGACCGCCTGCATCACCGTACTGCGGCCCAGCATCTCGTCGAAATGGCCGAGATCGCGCAGCTTGGTGCGCAGCGCTTGCACTTCCTCGGTCAGTTCGTACGGACGCGGAATGCGCGCCAAAAGGCTACGCAGACGCGGAATGTTGACCGGCTTCAGCAGGTAATCCCAGATGCCGTGACGAAAGCCCTCGATCGCGCTCTCGACCGTCGCGTTACCGGTCATCACGATCACGGGCAGCGCGCCGTCCGGCGCATGAGAGGGCAGGCTCGGCAGCAGGTCCAGACCGCTGCCGTCCGGCAAGTTCAGGTCGATCAGCACGACGTCGGGAATGAAGCGCGCCAGGGCGGCGCGCGCTTCCGCGAGAGTCGTGGCCGTGTCGACGGTGAAATCGTCGGCCATCAGGATGGCGGACAGGCCGGACAGGCTATTGGGATCGTCTTCGACAATCAATGCATGTGGCATGGCAGACAACTATCAAGGTGGACTGTAATCCGCCTTCGCCGCACGCGACGCCGGAATGACGCCGCATGGGGATCGGGCGCGTGTGCGGAAGGTCATGCGCCTTGCATGTCACGCTGGCCGGTAAGGCACGCGATGTCCCGCTGCGTTTGTTCTTTCGTCCTGCGCTTTTCGTTCTTGCTTGTTTGTTGAGCGACTGGTTGAGAAGCACCCTGTGGACACTGAGGCTTACTGCGTTCTGAGGTGCAGTTCGTTGCTCACGGATTGCACGCCTCTCACGCTGCGCGCCAGGGCGACGGCCTTTTGAATCTGCATCTCCGATTCGACATAACCGGCCAGCTGCACGGTGCCGCGAAACGTCGCGACACTGACGGGCAGCCGTCTCAACTCAGGATCGGCGGCCAGCGTCTGCTTCACGCGCGCGGCGAGTGCTGCATCGCTCGTGTCGTCGTTCGCCGGAACGTTCGGCGGCGACGGGTTCGCCTGAGGCGTCGACTGGCATCCGGCGGTGAACGCGAAAGCGGGCAAGGCGATCGCCGCGGCGATCAGGAGACGGCTCACGGAGGAAGCCTTGTCTCGCATGTCGGTTCTGTTTATCCGCATTACACAGGTCGAGCAGGATTCGTGCCAATGAGTTGATTTTTCCGATAGAAACCGATCGCGCAATCCACGTCTCGGTTCATGGAATGCGAAGCATCTGATTTAAGCGACGCTTGAGCGGTAAAGTTTGCCTGAATTTGTCAAAATATTCACGCAAATCGGCATAGGGGCGGCCAGCAAGCTGGCCGGTCCCCTGCCACACCACCCTGCCACACCACCCGGCGTGCGGGTCCGCACCGGGCGGTTCGGGAAGTTGAGGTTATGTGAGGCGAGGCATGCCA
>NZ_LFJJ01000125.1 GCF_001189365.1 Candidatus Burkholderia verschuerenii
AGCTCAACGTCATGCCTCAACCTCTACTCGTGCGCTGCAGACCTGGCTGAGATGTGCGTTTACGTCTGCACCAGACTGCGTCGTTGGGTCCATTCCGGCAAATTCAATTTTGCAGGCCAGACTACTTCATTGTGATGACGCACGATCACTCGCTGGACTTTTCGCTCACGCAACGCATCATGCGACGCGAGGACTTTGCGTACTTCGGGCTGATCGGCTCGAAGACGAAGCGCGTGAAGTTCGAGCGGCGTCTGATCGAGCGCGGCGTCGCGGCGGATCGGTTGCCCGAGATCACCTGTCCGATCGGCGTGGAAGGTATCGTCGATAAGGCGCCGTGGTCGATCGCGCTGGCGGTGACGGCGCAACTGCTGCGCGTGCGGGAGATGACGGCGCGGATGGGTGCGCCGTCGATGAATCGCAGCCGCGTGCTTACTGCTGCTGCACGTTGAGGAACGGCACCGGCGCGCCCGCGCCGAGATAAGTCGGCAGCGCGCCGTTCCATTTGTTGATCGCCTGCAAGCGCAGATATTGCTCGCCGCCGTTCGTCTTCACGGCCTGCGCCTGAATCGCGATCGATTCCGCTTCGCCGCGCGCCTTTTCGATCTGCTGCTCGGCTTCGAACTTCACGCGCTGCAACTCGCGCTCGGCCTGCTCCGCGCGCTGGCTCGCGGTGACTTTCGCTTCGATCGCGGCATCGAAGGCCTGACTGAACTTGAAGTTCGTCATGTTGATGTCCTGAATCAACAGCCTGTAACCCTGCAGCTTCGTGCGCAATCCAGCCAGAATGCCTTCCGACACCTGCTGGCGCTTCGTCACGAGTTCCTCCGCCGTGTAGTGCGCGACCACCGACTTGAAGACTTCGAACATCGCGGGCTGAACGTAGCTCGCTTCGTATTCGAGCGTCGGCGAATTGCGATACAGCGCGATCACGTGCGCCGGATCGACGCGATAGTTCATCGTCAGATCGGTATGCACCGACTGCAAGTCTTTCGACGCGGCCTGCGCGCCCGTGATGCGCGCGACATCGAGCCCGACGAACACTTCATGCACTTTCGCCACCGGCGAAACCAGATGCGGGCCTTCGGCGAGCGTCTCGGCCTCGACATGTCCCCACGTCGTGACGACGCCGATCTTCGACGACGACACTTGCGTGAAGCACGCGGACAGCGCCGCGATCGCCGCGACCGCGACGCCCGTGCCGATCACCGTCGGCACATGGACCGCGTGCTTCGGCGTGCGTTTCGACATGAAGAAGACGACCGCCGCCATGGCGACGAGCGCCGGCAACGCGATGAGAACGATCGGGCCCATTTTGATGTCCTTTTCGATTGAGGGCTGAAGCCGTTCCGGCCCCTCCGGAACGTGCGAGCGTTTATTGTGCAGCGCACTCGCGTAGGAATGTTGGAAGTGTGGGTGCGGGAAAACGAAGGGTATGGATGCTGGCGCACGCATGCACGGCGAAGAACGGTTCAGGTCAGACCGTTCGCCACGCGAAACCGTCCCGGCGCGACGCCGTACAGTTCCTTGAACCGCTTGGAAAACGCCGCTTCGGATTGGTAACCGACATCCGCCGCCACATCGGCGATGCTCTTTTTGGTGTGCGTGAGCATGGTGCTGGCGAGCTGCATCCGCACATGGCCGAGCAGCGCGAGCGGCGAACTGTCGGAATGCGCGGAGAACGCCCGCATGTAGGTGGCGCACGACATTGCCGCTTCCCTGGCGAGCAATTCCAGCCGTCCACGGTTCGGCGGGCCGCTCCAGCATCGCGATGATCGACGCGCCCAGCCACCGGTTGGCCAGCAGCGCGAGCACGCCCGCGACCGACGGCTGTTCGGCGAGCCACGCGCGCAGCACCATCGTGAAGAGCGCGGTCGATAGCGCGGTGATGATCGACGGCGCGCCGAGTTGCGCTTCGTCGGCTTCGCGACGCATCGCGCCGATCAGCGCGGCGAGATAAGGCGCCGAGGCATCCGAAAACGAGACGTGGACGACATCGGGCAGGACATCGATCAGCAAGGCGCGCGGCGCGTACAGAAAACGTCCGCAGAGCAGATCGAGTTCCGCCGCGCGGCCGTCGACGCAATTGCTTTTCAGGGTAATCGTGCCTTGCGGCTGCTTGCGCACCGCGACCGCCTCCTCATCCGCCGATGCCGTCGCGACGCTCAGCACATGCGCATCGCCGCGCGGCAGCACGAAGATATCGCCCGCGTTCAGCGTGAGCGTCGGCCGGCCCTTGCGCGCGACGAAGCACGTTCCGGCCAGCACGACGTGAAACACCGCTTCGCCGGCGGGCGCGTGATCCAGTTCCAGCGGACCGCGCAACAGACAGCGCAGATCGAGCGCGCCGGAAAGATTCGCGAGTTGGAGCAGACGGTCGAGAGCGTCCATCGGGCGGTCGGCTTAGGAAAAGGGTCCGTCCAGATAATAGCGGAGAACAGGCGCTATTCGGTGACCGTATCGACGTCGCTTTCCTCGCCCGATGCCGTGACGGCGCGCTTGCGCGTCAGCGACGCCGACACGCTCGACATCAGTTCGCGCAGCCACGCGACATCGGTCGGCTGCTCGGGCTGCGGCAGTGACAGCTGATAGCACTTGATGCGCGGAAACGGCACCAGCGAGTCCATCACCGCGAGCGGCAGCATCGACGCGTAATGCTGCGCGAAGCGGCGCGGCGCGGTGAAGATCAGATCGGATTGCAGCAGCACCTGCGGCACCAGCCCGAAGTAGGGGATCGTCGTCACGATGCGCCGTTCGATGCCCGCGCGCGCCAGCCCTACGTCGATCGGATGCCGCTTGCCGCCGCTGTACGGCGTCGGCGCGAGATGCGCGGCGCGCGCGTAGCGTTCGACCGTCAGCGGTTCGCGCGTGAGCGGATGATCGGCGCGCATCAGGCAGACGAAAACATCCGCGAACAAATCCTGCCGGTCGAAACGCGGTTCCGGCTTGGCTTGGTCCAGTTGGCGACCACCATCAGATCGATCTCGCCTTCGTCGAGCGCGCGTTCGTGATCGCGCATCGGATTCAGCGATTCGATTTCCAGACGCGCGTTCGGCGCGGCATCGCGGAAAGCGGCGACCAGCGTCGGCATGAAGAAACCATTGAGGTAATCCGGCGCGGCGACGCGGAACGTGCGGCGCGAACTGGCGGCGTCGAAATCGCCGTGCGGCGTCGCGACGAATTCGACTTCCCGCAAGGCGTGCTGGGCGGGCGCGAGCAGCGATTCGCCGTATTCGGTCGGCACCATGCCCTGTTTGCCGCGCACGAGAATGGGATCGCCGAGAATCTCGCGCAGCCGCCGCAGCGCCGTGCTGATCGCCGGTTGCGTCTGGTTCAGCCGCTGCGCCGTCTGCGTGACGCTGCTCTCGAGCAAAAGCGTCCGCAGCACGCGGATGAGCCAGATATCGAGTGAGTCGGCGGGGTCGGTCATATCGGTCGAACGATGGAAAACGGATGGCCGCCGACCTTTGCCGACCTGCGCGCCCACATCTCACGGACACAATGCGCGCGCGGACGAAGCGTGCGATCGCACGTCGTCCGTCAACAAATAGTCACACAGCCTGATGCGAGGTTAAACGCTTTCCGCCATCCGGCCCATAGCGCACGCCCTATGCACGGCATTACCGGCGCGCGTCGGTCGGCTTGCCGCCACGTTTGCGCCACGTTGCGTCAGGTGAAATCGGCGTCGCGCGGGGCCATCGGCAGATTGCTGATGCGCTTGACCTCGGCGGCTTCCGGCCAGTTCGGCGAACGCGCGACGTACAGGACCATCGGCAAGGTGTCCTCGCCCCAGAAAATCTGCTCGTTGACGACGAAAGTCGGCACGCCGAACACGCCCAGCGAGACGGCGCGCTCGTTGTTGTCGCGCAGACGCGTCTTGATGTCGTCGTCCTCGATGCGCTGGACCGCATCCGGCAGGCCGACGCGCTGGCACAAATCGGCGAAACCTTCCACCGACGAGCAATCGCGCCCTTCGCGCCAGATATAGCGAAAAATTTCGCGCACGACGTGGATATCGCCTTCCGCGAGCACGGCCAGGCGCAGCGCCTTGTTCGGATCGAACGGATGCACGGGCGGCATCTTGAACGGAATGCCGAGCTGTTCGGCGCGGAACAGCGCGTGCCGGTACGTGAAGATGCGTTTCGACGGAATCGTGGTGGCGTGCGGCTGGCCCCAGCGGTCGAGCAGCTTCATCAACTGGATCGGCGTCAGCGCGAACGGCATGTCGGGCCATTTGTCGTGCTGTTCCAGCAGCAGATACGAGAACGGCGAGATGAAATCGAAAAAGAAATACGGTTAACCGGGGCCGCTCATGTTGGTTTCTCCCTTCCCTGGGCCGCGTCTGGGCCTCATCGTGTGCTCGCCTGTCGCTGTTGGGTCGATGCCGGACGTTTCCATCCGCCGTTCTATGGATATTACGTGTTGCGCTGCTTACGTGCTGCCTTGTTCCGCTCCGGCCTTCGATCGGCTCGCTGCGTTTGTCACCGATCCCGCCGCCGATTCCGTCGCCGATATGTTCGCGTAGCACGTAAAACTGATCGGCGAAGGCGAGCGGCATCTTCATCCGGTTCACCGACGTTTCGATCGCGTCGATGCGCTCGAGCAGCGCGTCGCGCTGCGACGTGTCCGGGCCGCTGATGGCTTCGCGCTCGATCGCGATCAGCGCGCCGTACCAGCGATAGATCCGCGATTTCATCCGCCATCGGTATAGCCCCGGCACCAGCCGCAAGCCCGGAATCAGCACGACGATCAGCGGCACCAGCACGACCAGCACGCGATCGGCGAGACTCGCGAGCCAGAACGGCAGCGTGCGGTACAGAAAGCTCTTGCCCGACTTGTAATAGCGCTCGGCGTTGTCGCTGATGCGGAATTCGTGGGCGAGCGGCGCGGGAAACTCGTTCGCGCGCTGCAGCAGGTTGGCGCGGCTGTGCACTTCGCGGGCGGCTTCGATCAGCAAGTCGGAGAGCGCCGGATGCAGGCTGTCGCGGGCGACGAGTTCGGCCGTCGGCGCGATCGTATGCACCGGATGCGGCGGCAGATTGCGGGCGAAGTCGAACGCGCCCATCGGGAAATCGATGGTCGTTAGATACGGGAAGCGGCGCGCGTAGGCATCGGCCTGCGCGAAATCCATGAAACGCACGCCGGGCGTGCGCAGCAGCTTGGCCATCGTCGGCGGTTGGGCGGAATCGCCGGTCAGGAACACGGCGTCGGCCTTGTCGGTTTCCAGCGCATCGGCGGCGGCGTCGCCGGCGAGCGGCAGCAAAGGCGTATCGCCGCCCGGCTCGATGCCGTTCGCCTTCAGCAATTGCAGCGACAACACCCGCGTGCCGCTGCCTTCCGCGCCGATCGCGAGCCGCTTGCCCTTCAGTTCCGACAGACGCGTGACCGGCGCGCCGCGATAAAACACCGCGAGCGGCACATACGACACGCTGCCGAGCGATTCGAGATGATCGTGCGGGGTGCCGGGCTGCGTCATCCCGCCCTGCACGAAGCCGACGTCGACATCGGAATGCGAATCTTCCAGACGCGTGAGGTTATCGAGCGAGCCTTGCGTCTCCAGCACGTTGAGCGTGACGCGGTTGCGCGCGAGGATCGCCTTGTACTTCTGCGCGCTGTTCCAGAAGAAGCTGCCTTTCGGGCCGGCCGCGATGGTCAGCGTATCGGGCGGCGCGGGCTGGATCAGCCGCACGGCGACCCACAGCGCGACGATGCAGACGAGGAGAATCGGGCCGAAGGTAAGCGCGAGATCGCGCCAGGAGATCGCCACGAAGCGGGCGACGATCTTCGGCTGGGGCCGGCGCCGCTGGCCGTGTTCCGGACCGTCGGACGGACGCGGTTCCGGTTCGCTTCCTGAGGGCTGGGTCATCTCCCGCGAGCTTACCCGAACACGGCGCGCGGTCGCGGCCCGCCGCGCGCCATGCCGTCGATGGTACATGACTCGCGGCCGCCGGCTTGAGCGATGCGCGGCGCGTCGGGCGAGTATGACAGCCATGTGTTGAAGCGGCCGGCATTGTTGCGCGCATGCGGACCGATCGTCGCCGGATGTTAAAAGTTTTGCGCTAATGGCCGCGCTGGGCTAAATTGACGTTCGCCGCTTCATGTCAGGCAAGCATCACGAAACACAGGCATCGCGCCTGAAGCAGAATAAGAGACACAGAAACGAGCCGACGGGCGCAGCGCCCGGTCAAATCGGCCGATGTTTGTTCATTCGCCAGCCTCTCGCAGTACCGCATCGCAGCAACGGCCGTTTCGACAGTTCGTTTGCCGCCGCGTGCCGGGCCCATTGTGGCCGGCGCGCGACCGCGGTTGGCCCGCGCCATCGTGCCGGGTCGGCCGCCGCTGCGTGCGGTCCGTTTTGAAGTGCACAAGGAAAGCAAAAACCGAAAGTGCAAAGCGAGCGAAGTAGCAACTGTGCGAAGTCAACAAACGTATCAAAAGGAGAAACCATGAAAGCCGTCGATCTGTTGAAGGCGCTGGGCCTGGCGTTGTGCGTGACGGTGGCATCGAGTGCGTATGCCCAGTCGAGCGACGCGGCCGCCACCGATTCCACCGCTGCGCCGACCAAGGCGCAGAAATCCACGACCAAGAAGGCCGATCGCAAGCTCGGCTACGACGTTCGCCGCGCGCTGTCGAAGGCGCAGGGCTTCGATGTGTCCAATGTCTTCGTGCGCTCGCGCGGCGGTGCGGTGACCCTGACGGGCACGGTGCCGGAAGGCGGCCAGATCGCTCAAGCGGGTGAAGTCGCCAAGGGCGTGGCGGGCGTGACGTCGGTGAGCAACAAGCTCACGCTCGGCACGCAAGGTGGCGGCCAGTAAGCGAGGCCGGAGGTCCGTCCGGCCGCGCGGGTGCGGCCACGCGATCGGGTGGCCGGGTTCCGGCGTGTCCGGTGCGTGACGAGCTCGCACATCGCCCGAATGATGCGGGTTCCTAAACGGGTTCCGGTTTGCGCCGGAGCCCGTTTTCGTTTATCCGTTCGATTGCCCTGATTTGCCGCGCGTGCCAGCGAAACTAAGGAGTGTCGAGAAGCGACAGGCGGACGATTCGGCGCAATACTCGCTCTGCTGCGTTTGTTGTACGTTCGTAATGCATTCGATGGCGTTGGAGTTGGCGTTCGATTCGATGATTCGGCAACCGATGGCGGAGACACACAATGACAAGATTCGCGCGGATCCAGACTCTCAGGCGACAGGCGACGACCCTCGCGCTGCTCGCGACAGCAGCCACCTTCGCCGGATGCCACGGCGGTGACGACAACAGCGGCCCGCCGACCAACACCCTGCCGAGCTTCGTTTCCGGCTCGGTGAAGATTCAAAGCTACGACGGCAACACCGACGACTTGCTGACCGCCGGCCTCGGCAAGAGCGGACTGGCGTCGTCGACGGCGCCGGCCATCGCCAATGCGACGTCGCCGACGGCGGCCGAATTGCGACGCCTCGCGATCTACTCGAACTATCGCGCGCTCGTCGACATGACGGCGAACGGCGGCTACGGGCGCTTCTGGGGGCCGAACGTCGATCTGAACGGCAACGACACGCTCGGCGAAGGCAAGATCGCCGGCAAGGAATATCTCGCCTACGCCGACGATGGCAGCGGCAATCTCAACGTCAGTCTGATGGTACAGATTCCGTCGAGCTTCAACGCGGATCAGCCGTGCATCGTCACGGCGACGTCGTCGGGCTCGCGCGGCATTTACGGCGCGATATCGGCGGCGGGCGAATGGGGACTCAAGCGCGGCTGCGCGGTCGCCTACACCGACAAGGGCAGCGGCAACGGCGCGCAGAATCTCACGACCAATCTCGTCACGCTGATCGACGGCACGCTGTCCAACGCGACGCTCGCGGGCAATACGGCGATCTTCAAGGCGAACGTGAGCAGCGCGGCGCTGGCGTCGTACAACGCGAGCTTGCCGGCGCGTTACGCGTTCAAGCATGCGCATTCGCAGCAGAATCCGGAGAAGGACTGGGGCAAGAACACCTTGCAGGCGATCCAGTTCGCCTACTGGGCGCTCAACGATACCTACGGCGCGCTCAACAACGGCTCGACGCATGCCGTGCGCTACGAGAAAGGCGGCATCACGACGATCGCGGCATCGGTCAGCAACGGCGGCGGGGCATCGCTGGCGGCGGCCGAGCAGGATACCGACGGCTGGATCACGGCGGTCGTGGTCGGCGAGCCGCAGATCAACCTCAATCTGCCGTCGCAGGTGGCGGTGTACGAGGGCAACACGCCGGTCGGCTCGTTCGGGCGGCCGCTCGCCGACTACATGAGCCTCGCGAATCTGCTGCAACCGTGCGCGGCGCTGGCGCCGGCGGCGGCCAACGCGCCGAATCTGAGCGCCTTGCCGGTCGCGACGACCGCGGCGATCCGCACGGCGCGATGCGCGTCGCTGGCGCTGGGCGGCGTGATCGGCGGTGGCGATACCACGACGCAGGCCAACAACGCGCTGGCGGCGCTGCATCAGGCGGGCTACGAAGCCGATTCCGACACGCTGCACGCGCCGATGTGGGACTCGCAGGCCGTTGCCCGCCGTCGCCGTGACTTACGCCGACGCGTACATGAAGGCCAGCGTCGTCGATAACCTGTGCAACTTCAGCTTCGGCACGACCAATCCGGCGACCGGCGCGGCGGGCGTGACGCCGCTGATTTCGCCGATGCCGACGGTCTTCGGCAACGGCAACGGCGTGCCGCCGACCAACGGCATCAATCTGGTCTACAACGCGGGAACGAGCGGCGCGGCGGATCATCGTCTGGCGACGGCCGATGCCAGTTTCACCGGCGCGGCTTGTCTGCGCGAACTATGGACGACCGGCAATCCGACGATGGCGGCGAGCGTCAACGCGATCCGCGTGAACGCCAATCTGCGCGGCAAGCCGGCGATCATCGTGCAGGGGCGCTCGGACGCGCTCGTGCCGATCAACCATGCGTCGCGTCCGTATCTCGGCGCGAACCGGATGGCGGAGGGCAGCAAGAGCCAGTTGTCGCTCTACGAGATCATGAACGGTCAGCACTTCGACGCGTTTCTGGGCGTGGCCGGTTTCGATACGCGCTTCATTCCGGTCCACTATTACAACCTTCAGGCGCTGAACCTGATGTGGGCGCATCTGAAGAACAACGCGCCGCTGCCGCCGTCGCAGGTGGTGCGCGCGGTCGCGCGTGGCGGCTCGCCGAGTGCCGCGCCCGCGCTGACGACGGCGAATCTGCCGGCGATCGCGGCCAGTCCGGGCGCGAATGCGATTCTGGTGAATGGCGGGGTGGTGAACGTGCCGAGGTGAGGGGCGTACCTTATGCCAAAAACTGGCGCCGTTGAAGTGTTTTACGCTGATATTGGCGGACGATAAGCAACTAAAGAGGCATAGACGATGCAGGCGCGAACAACGACAATGGTCGTATGGACTCACACCCAATCACATTTTCGTTGAGCGACGAATCGCCGGGCTACGCAATCAGTCCGGCGCGCGTCCCGTTGGGCACGCTCACCGCATTCGCGAGCGACGTGCAGGAATTTCTCCTCGGCAGCGAGAGGTCCGTAAGTGCCGAATTGGAGGTCGCCGTGGTCAACGGATCGCTGGCGATCGAAGCGCGCAATGCCGATTCGCCAGGGCTGCTGCACGATTTAAAACGACTTGCCAGCGGATTGGATCTGACAAGGATCGATCCGAAACGTCGGTCGGTCATCGAGCGATGGCAATTGACGGCACGCGACGCAAAATCGTGGAAACTGGAAATTAGTGGTGCGGAAAGGACGACGATTGTGGTTTCAAATGTGACGGATTTTCATTTCGCCGACCACCATCAGTTGGTTAATGTCGAGCGTTATATTCGCGGTGAAGTGGTCAAGTTGGGCGGAGCAAGGGAGCCGACTGCCCGCATCCGTTTGGCCAACGGAAAAATGCTGACCGTGCATGCAGAGCGCGAGACCATACGCGCCGAAACTGAAAATCACCTTTATAGACACGTGCATGTCCGAATTCGAGCAAAGCTTGATATTGAAACAGGTGAATTGAGTGACGCACGACTAGTAGAGTTCGTCGATTATTCCCCTGGGTTCGATGAACAGGCATTCGAAAAATTGACTTCGGAAGGCACGGAAGCATGGAAGGATGTAGATGACCCGGCTGAATGGGTTCGAAATTTGCGGGGAACGTCTGAGTGAATTCCGTCTTGCTTGATACCAGCTTCCTGATTTGCTTGAGTGATTCGAATCGCTCGCATCATGCTCTTGCGAAGACTTACTTTCAGCGATTTATCGCCGAAGAAATCACGATGTATTTGTCGACCATCGTCATTAGCGAGTTCGAGGTTAAACAGCGAATATCGAGTTTGGGCCTTTCGAATTTTATCGTTCTACCGTTTAATTACGAAGACGCGTTACTGACAGCCAGGCTCTTCAACGAAATGCACGGCAATCGGCAGGAATCGGACGCGCGTGTCGCCATCAAAGACGACGCCAAGATACTCGGCCAATGCGTCTTCGCGGGTATAACGCATTTTGCGACGGACGATGATAAATGCGTCCGGCGAATGAAAGCGGTGCGTGCAGGCGGTTTAGCCACGGACTTGCCGCATGCGATAGACCTGCACGAGCCTTTCTGGGAAGGATGGTTCACGGAAAATAATCAAGGCAATCTTCCTTTTGACTCGAATGCTTAGCACGCCTTGAGGAAATTCCTAGCGAGATAGCGTCGAGGTTGCCGACCCCGAAGCCGACGCCGAAACCGGCCCCTCCGCCGGCGTCGACGGCGCGCTAGCGCCCGATGCGTTCGCGGCCGCCGCCTGCGCTTCCTTGCGCGTCTCGGCCGCTGCCGCCGATGCCTGGATCGCCGTCGCCGCGGCCGGGTTCGTCACGACGATCGGCGTCGGCGTCAGTTCCGGCGAACTCACGACGATCGACGGCGCGAGCGGCTTGCTCTTCACTTCATCGGCGGCGACGGGCGCGCTGCGTGGCACGGTGCTCAGATAGTGGCCCATCAGCCCGAAAAAGCGGTCGTAGAACTTGCCTGCCGGCACGGTCTCGCTGGTGATCTTCACCATCGCGTCGTTGTTCGAGCGGATCGGCAGCGACAGCGAGCCGAACACGCTCAGGCCGACGCTCGCCGACGTGTCGCTCTTCTTGAGCGCGTAGCCGTCCTGCACGGCGTTCACATACGCGATGCTCGTGTTGGTCGCATTTTCCCCCGGCGTACAGACGACGTGGAACGACACGACCACGTGCTGATCGGCGGTCGGCTGGAAGTTTTTGGTCGCATCGACGGTATCGGGCTGGCCCATCGTCGTCAGGAAACCTTGCGATAGCAGGGCGCGGCGCGCGGCTTCGCAGGTTTCGTTGACGGTGGCGTCGAAGTTGTGCGCGAACGGACTCGCGCCGGAATTGAACAATTCTTGCTGATAGCTCGGCGTGGTGGCGGAGCGGCCCCCGCAGGCGGCGAGGGCGAGGAGTGCGAGGGAGGCGAAAGCGAGACGCAGCGGAGTGGGCATAGGCACGGCAAATACGAGATGTGAGACGCGGCAAACGTAAATTGTAGTGCCGTCGGACCCGCCGATGAAAAAGGAGGTTCCGAAAAACATCGTCGAATCCGTGGCTTACAGCTTGATGAAAACGCCGTCGATCAATACTCAAAAGCCCGGCGCTCAGGCCGGGCTTCGTTCCGAGCGGCTTTTTCAGCCGCCGCGACGCCTGCTTTCCGATGCTTACGGACGATCGAAATCGACCGCGCTGACATCGTTCGACGGACGCACGATGCGGCTCAGAAACTTCGACTGCACAGCATGGCCCGATGCCGACGCGCCGTCGCTCACGCCGCCAAAGGAGGCGTCGGCTGCGGCCGGTTGTGCATCGACGCGCGCTTCGGCGGCCTGGATGTTGGCGGGGTAGGTCGTGTGATCGCTGACGGGGTTGTAGCCGGCTTGTTCGAGTTGAACCAGTTGCGCCTTCACTTCGGCGCGGGTGACGGGTGCGTTGTCGGCGGCTTGAGCGAACGCGGGAGCAGCGAGGGCGGAAGCGATGACAAGAGCGGGAACGATTGACTTGAACATGATGAACCTCCGAATGCTGGTTGACTGCTTGAGGGAACGTTGCGGTGGGAGAACCTGTCTCTCTGATCGCTTCGTCGTTGAGAGGCAGTCTAGGCCGCAGTGATCTAGGTAAAAACCCTCATTCGGATAAATCAGAATTCTTGGATTGACATTAATCGAGTCAATGAGCGTTGAAAGCTGATAGTTAAGTTTTCGCTTTATTGGGGGCGATGGCCCGGCCTACGGGATTCTCCGGTGATTCTCGTCGCCTCCCCTTCTTGAAATTGCCAAATCCCGTCCATATAATTGGCACTCACCGCACGAGAGTGCTAACAAGACATCCGTTCCGGTGAGCTGTGCTCAATGGAACGGGAATTCCCGCGTTTTCAGTCTCAATCAAGAGAGGAGTGTGTATGAACCTTCGTCCTTTGCACGATCGCGTCATCGTCAAGCGTCTGGACCAGGAAACCAAGACCGCATCGGGCATCGTGATCCCCGAAGCCGCCGCCGAAAAGCCGGATCAAGGCGAAGTCCTGGCCATCGGCCCGGGCAAGCGCGATGACAAGGGCGCGCAAATCGCCCTCGACGTGAAGGTCGGTGACCGCGTGCTGTTCGGCAAGTACGCCGGCCAGACCGTCAAGGTCGACGGGCAAGAGCTGCTCGTCATGCGCGAAGAAGACATCATGGCCGTTCTGGTCAAGTAAGCATCCTTCCTGCACGTTCCGGCTTCGTCTGCCTGAGCCGCTCCTCCGAGCGCCGCAGCGAAGCCAGCAAACCGAATCGAATCAAGGAGTCTGCACATGGCAGCTAAAGAAGTCACTTTCGGCGATTCCGCACGCGCCAAGATGGTCGAAGGCGTGAACATCCTGGCCAACGCGGTCAAGGTCACGCTGGGCCCGAAGGGCCGCAACGTCGTGCTCGAGCGTTCGTTCGGCGGCCCGACGGTCACCAAGGACGGTGTCTCGGTCGCGAAGGAAATCGAACTGAAGGACAAGCTTCAGAACATGGGCGCGCAAATGGTCAAGGAAGTCGCTTCCAAGACCAGCGACAACGCCGGTGACGGCACGACGACGGCTACGGTTCTGGCCCAGTCGATCGTTCGCGAAGGCATGAAGTACGTCGCATCGGGCATGAACCCGATGGACCTGAAGCGCGGTATCGACAAGGCGGTTGCGGCTGCCATCGAAGAACTGCGCAAGATCAGCAAGCCCTGCACGACCAACAAGGAAATCGCTCAAGTCGGCTCGATCTCGGCAAACAGCGACACGTCGATCGGCGAGCGTATCGCTGAAGCGATGGACAAGGTTGGCAAGGAAGGCGTCATCACCGTCGAAGACGGCAAGTCGCTGCAAGACGAACTCGACGTCGTCGAAGGTATGCAGTTCGACCGCGGCTATCTGTCGCCGTACTTCATCAACAACCCGGACAAGCAAGTCGCCGTTCTGGACAACCCGTTCGTGCTGCTGCACGACAAGAAGGTGTCGAACATCCGTGATCTGCTCCCGGTTCTGGAACAAGTCGCGAAGGCTGGCCGTCCGCTGCTGATCATCGCTGAAGACGTCGAAGGCGAAGCACTGGCTACGCTGGTCGTCAACAACATCCGTGGCATCCTGAAGACGGTTGCTGTGAAGGCTCCGGGCTTCGGCGACCGCCGCAAGGCCATGCTGGAAGACATCGCGATCCTGACCGGCGGTCAAGTCGTCGCCGAAGAAACCGGCCTTACGCTCGAAAAGGCAACGCTGGCCGAACTGGGTCAAGCGAAGCGTATCGAAGTGGGCAAGGAAAACACGACGATCATCGATGGCGCTGGCGAAGCCGTGAACATCGAAGCGCGCGTGAAGCAAGTGCGCAAGCAGATCGAAGAAGCGACGTCGGACTACGACCGTGAAAAGCTGCAAGAGCGCGTGGCGAAGCTGGCCGGCGGTGTTGCAGTGATCAAGGTCGGCGCTGCGACCGAAGTCGAAATGAAGGAAAAGAAGGCACGTGTCGAAGACGCACTGCACGCCACGCGCGCAGCTGTGGAAGAAGGCATCGTGGCAGGCGGCGGCGTTGCGCTGATCCGCGCTCGCACGGCAGTGATCGGCCTGAAGGGCGCGAACGCCGACCAGGACGCAGGTATCAAGATCGTCCTGCGTGCAATGGAAGAGCCGCTGCGCCAGATCGTCACGAATGGCGGCGAAGAAGCTTCCGTCGTGGTGGCGGCTGTTGCTCAAGGTTCGGGCAACTACGGCTACAACGCAGCCACCGGCGAGTACGGTGACCTGGTCGAAGCCGGTGTCGTGGATCCGACGAAGGTGACGCGCACGGCGCTGCAAAACGCGGCATCGGTGGCAGGCCTGCTCCTGACGACCGACGCAACCGTTGCAGAACTGCCGAAGGAAGATGCTCCGATGCCTGGCGGCATGCCCGGCGGCATGGGCGGCATGGGCATGGATATGTAAGCTGGCTTTATCGCCGGTTTTACATGGGCGCGGGTCTCGCGAGAGGCTTGCGTCGTGCCGAAGAAAAAAACCCGCAGCGATGCGGGTTTTTTTCGTTTGGAGCGGCCTGCGCGGCGTGGCGTCCGATTTGATCGATGTTCGTTAAATCGATCGCTTCTGGCATGGACATTCCTCATCAAAGTCATCCAGTTCCCCCTCTCGCCCTGCGCGACGAAACCGTATGGTTCAAGAAAGGGGAGACACGCTTTCGGCACACGGGTGAGCAACGCCGCCCGATGCTCGTCCGCATAGGTCAGCACCGCGTCGCGCAACACTCCGAAGATGCCGGCGCCGCGTGCTTCAGGGCGCATGTAGCCCTGAAGCAGATGAAAACGATCGCCCAATTCTTCCACGCTGATGAAGCCCAGCACCCGTGACGCTTGCGTGATTTGCGCGACAAACCAGCGATAGCGCGGTCCGTCGTCGAGGGGGTAGCCGCCACACTCTCGACGGACCGAGCGGCTGACGAAAAATCGTCCCATGTGCGCGAAGAATTTTGCCTCGTCGTCGATGGAGCGCCATCGCGAAAAGCAGCAATCTTCCACCCGGATCATGCGCCTGTCTCTTCAGGTGCGCCCCACGCTTGAATGTCCTGTCTGGCGAAACCGAAAGACAGCGAGCGTGCCATATCCTGTTTTAGAAGTGACAAGGCCACACGGCGCCAGGATGGTTGCGCGCGTCGATTCTCCAGCGCGGGTGTGCCTGCGTCGGGCCAGGCGTCGAGCGGATAGCCATGGCTCGCCCACCATTGGACAAAGCGTTCGATGCGACGTGCATAGCGACCCTTTGCCCCTCTGGCATGCTGCCGAGCTGGAAATGGGCATAGGCCTTCCAGGTAGCGAAGGAAGACGGTAGTCCTGTGCCACCGCGATAGCCGAGAAACCGTTGGCGACAATAGCGCGCCGCGTAGTTGGCGCCAGCAACACGGGTCACCACCCTGAACCAGGTTTCCGGCTCGATGCGATGGAACAGGTCCAACCCTTTGCGCTGGTCATCACCGTAAGGCTGGCAGATGCGCATTTGCGAAAATGCGATGCCTGCCCAATGCATGTCATCGTACAGCCGGTTGTACGCGTGATGTTTCTCATGCGTGTAGCGCCATAGATCGCCGAATTTCCAGTCATAGATCGGGAAGAAGCTGACGGCCTGGTCCTCGCTGTCGTGACGCGAACTCCATGCGATCGGCGCGGCGCGACCGGGCGGCGTCCATGCCCGCCGTTTTCCCGGCCGCCTTGGCCGGATGGCGCGGTATCGGTTCAGGGATTCATCGGCACGAATGCCCACCAGGAACGCGGTCGGAACATCACGAGCCAACCACGCATCGAAGCCGGCCACGAATTCTTCGAACTCCATGCGGAATCGGTAAAACGGGAAGACTGAAGCATCGCGTATCAAGTTGTGTGCGTCAAGTTGTGCAGAAATCGGATGCCGGTGGTTTCAGTTGATCCTTCTGTGCGACGTGCGGCGCGAAGGGCGTAGCCCGCAGCGCCGAACGCCGCGCGGCCGCTATGCAGCAGCG
>NZ_LFJJ01000126.1 GCF_001189365.1 Candidatus Burkholderia verschuerenii
TTTCAGCTCAACGTCATGCCTCAACCTCTACTCGTGCGCTGCAGACCTGGCTGAGATGTGCGTTTACGTCTGCACCAGACTGCGTCGTTGGGTCCATTCCGGCAAATTCAATTTTGCAGGCCAGACTCATTACGTCGTCTCTGACGATGGCAGTTCGATCGCTGTTACGCATCACGGCGAAGCAAGGCCACGCGTTCTTCGGGTTCGTGGGCGCGAGACTTCATGACCGCATTACGTGCAGGACACATTCGACCGCTGCAGGAATGTTCGCCTACCGCTGCATCGCGCGCGGGAGACCTCGTATCGCATGGTCTCGACAATCGCACTGAATCACCGTCGCGACTCGATGCGCTTAAGCAGCTTCTACGGACCCGACACGGCACGGCCACGGCGCTTCGAATTTCGCCACCACGGCGCCAGCTGTCGGCAACGGTAAGCATGTTGAGCGACGCAGCGATAACCGATGCAACGCTTGATAAAAAGAGGGAATGACCGCAACTACTTCAGGCAGGCATTGAAACCCGAATTCATCAGATAAAAGCACCGCGGTCGAGCATGGCAGCGCCCAACCACCTCTGCCCAAAAATTCCGCAAAAAAACCTGCTGCGTCGCAACAATTCCTGCTATACTCTTAGGTTGCGCCTGAAAAGGCGCTTGAATCACGCGTTTCGCAACCGATATGCGGAATGTGTCGTTTTGCTCGATGCGATTCTCAGCTAGCCGCCGTCCGTGGTCGAACATGTCGTCGATATCATTGCGGGCCGTTATGCTCGCCTCCGGGGACCTGTCATCGCCGAGCAAGCCTGTCGAGGAGAAAGTATGGCAAGTTTTGATCGGGAAGATTCGGATCTGGAAATCGTCGCTCCGGCGCGCAAAACCGCGGGCCGACGCGCAAGCAAGGCCAAAGGCCAGGCCGGCATCATTCCGCCCAATGCCACGATGACCGCGGAGCAGAATGAAGAACGTCAGCGCCAGATGCGCGCGCTGATTCAGTTGGGCAAGGAGCGCGGATACCTCACGCACGCCGAGATCAACGACCACCTGCCCGACAATTTCGCGGAAACGGCGGCGATGGAAACCATCGTCAGTACGTTCAACGACATGGGCGTCGCGGTCTACGAGCAGGCGCCCGACGCGGAAACGCTGCTCCTGAGCGAGAATTCGCCGACCGTCGTGTCGGACGAGCAATCGGATGAAGAAGCGGAAAATGCGCTGTCAACCGTCGATTCCGAGTTCGGCCGAACGACCGACCCGGTGCGCATGTATATGCGCGAAATGGGCGCGACCGAGCTGCTGACGCGCGCGGGCGAAATCGCCATCGCGAAGCGCATCGAAGACGGTCTGCACGAGATGATCCAGGCGATCGCCGCATGCCCGGCGACCGTCACGACCATTCTCTCGGACGCGGCGCAAGTGGAATCGGGCGAGCTGAAGATCGACGAACTGGTCGACGGCCTGAAGGAAGAAGACGAAGTCGCGGAAGACATGTCGTCGTCCGACACGACCGAATCCTCGGAAATCGATACGGATAGCGAAGATTCCGACGATGATGAGGATAGCGAAGATGATATGGACGGCGGCGATTCGGCGGCATCGAACGAAGCGCGTCCGAAGCAATTGAAGGCCGATTGCCTCGAGATTTTCGCGCGCGTCGGCGAGCTGGCCGAACAGGCAAGCAATCCGAAGGGTTCGGGCGCGGTCGCGACGAAGTCCGTCGAGAAAGCGCGCGCCGAAATCCAGCGCGAACTCGGCTCGATCCGCTTCACGGCCAAGACCATCGATCGCCTGTGCGCCGACGTGCAGCAGCAAGTCGCGCAAGTGCGTGAAATCGAGCGTCGCGTGCTGGCGATCGCCGTCGACCGTTGCGGCATGCCGCGCGAGAAGTTCGTCGAAACCTTCCGTGGTCACGAAACCGACCTCGAATGGACGATGCGCGCGGCCAACGGCGCGAAGCAGTACGGCGCGTCGCTGGAGCGCAGTCTGCCGGCGATTCAGTCGGAGCAGCAGAAGCTGATCGATATCGAAGCCGCCATCGCCATGTCGCTCACGCAGCTCAAGCTGATCAATCGTCAGATGACGGCTGCCGAGCTAAAGATACGTCAGGCCAAGCGCGAGATGATCGAGGCGAACCTGCGTCTGGTGATTTCGATCGCCAAGAAGTACGTGAATCGCGGCATGCAGTTCTTGGATCTGATCCAGGAAGGCAACATCGGTCTGATGAAGGCGGTGGACAAGTTCGAATATCGTCGCGGCTGGAAGTTCTCGACGTATGCGACGTGGTGGGTGCGTCAGGCCGTGACGCGTTCGCTGGCGGATCAAGCGCGTACGATTCGCGTGCCCGTGCACATGATCGAAACGATCAACAAGCTGAACCGCATCTCGCGCGAAATTCTGCAACAGACGGGTCAGGAAGCGCATCCGTCGGTGCTGGCCGAGCGCATGGAAATGCCCGAGGAGAAAATCCGCGGCATTCTGAAGATCGCGAAGCAGCCCGTGTCTCTGGAAACGCCGGTCGGTGAAGATGCCGACGCGACGCTTGGCGACATGATCGAAGATCAGGGCGCGACGTCGCCCGCGGAAGCGGCGGTGCATGCCAACATGCGCGCTGCCATCGACGATGCGCTCAACGCGTTGTCGCCGCGCGAGGCGAAGGTGCTGCGCATGCGCTTCGGTATCGACACGGCATCGGACTACACGCTCGAAGAATTGGGCAAGCAGTTCGACGTGACGCGCGAGCGTATTCGCCAGATCGAAAGCAAGGCGATGCGCAAGCTGATGCATCCGAGCCGCGCGGACAGGCTGCGTCCGTTCCTGGATCGCTGATCGACATTAAGTAGTTCACGCACGACCGACGCGTGCCGCCCATCAGGCGGCACGCGTTTTTTTAT
Organism: Candidatus Burkholderia verschuerenii; assembly: GCF_001189365.1. GTDB lineage: Bacteria > Pseudomonadota > Gammaproteobacteria > Burkholderiales > Burkholderiaceae > Caballeronia > Caballeronia verschuerenii. The sequence goes on from NZ_LFJJ01000126.1 coordinate 2,889, forward strand.
GCGCGATCAGCCGTGAGCGGTGCCTTTGGATTTCGCGGACGAGCACGCCTGCAGCGCGACGATCGCCTTGTGCGCCAGCGTCAATGTTTCTTCGCAGGCGTGCTTGTCGGAAAAGATCGAGCATCCGCCGCCCGCGTCGATCTTCGACACCGCGCCGCGGATTCTCGCGAGCGCGGATTGCGGCGAGCCCGCGTCCTGCACGATCGCGGCGATATCGAACGCGCTGCCGCCGTCGGTTTCGACATAGCCCGGGCAGGGCGTTTCAGCGTGCGCGAATGCACATCAATCCGACGAATATCGCCATCGCAAAACGGGGCGGGGCGCAAAAAAGTCCGACTGGAAAAGGTGTCCATAAACGTCACCATCGCGAGACATCGCAGCTGGAAAAAAGATGGGCGCGAGCGTGACGATCCGCGACACCGGGCGATGTCGGCTTGTCCACAGTTTCTGTGCACAAGCAAGTGGATATCCTGAGCACCGCCGACGCAAACCGTTGATCGACAACGCATTTTTGCCAGCGTGCGAAGTTCCCGCGTCAGATCCATTGTGAACCTGTTGCGCGCGTCATGTCGCGGCCGTCAAAAAGACGCGCGACGTGCACTTCGTTTGAACATTTTCAGACTTCGAACGCCTGGACGGTTTCGCGCAGTTCGCGCGCCTGCGTGTCCAGCGATTGCGCGGCCGTCGCCGCTTCGTTGACGAGCATCGCGTTCTGCTGCATCACGCGATCCATCTGCGAGACGGCATCGTTGACTTCGTCGATGCCCGTGCTTTGCTCGCGCGATGCGTCCGCGATCGAATCGATCAGGCCGGATACGCCGTCGACCGATGCCAGCAGATCCGCGAGCGTCGCGCCCGCGTGCTTGACCGTGTCGCCGCTCGATGCGACTTGCGCGTTGACTTCGCACGTCAGTTGCGAGATCTCCTTCGCCGCACCCGACGACCGATGCGCGAGCGCGCGCACTTCCGCCGCGACCACCGCAAAGCCGCGTCCGAGCGATCCCGCGCGCGCCGCTTCGACGGCCGCGTTCAGCGCGAGCAAATTAGTCTGGAATGCGATCGATTCGATCGTGCTGGTGATATCCGCGATCTGCGCCAAGCGCGAGGAGAGGTCCGTCATGCGGGCGATCGCATCGGCGACGGCGCGTTCGCCGTCCTTCGCGTGCGCCGATGCCTCGCGCGCGAGCAATTGCGCGCGGCTCGCGTGATCGGCGTTCGCGCGCACGGTCGAGGCGATCTGTTCCATCGTCGCCGAGGTCTGCTGCAGGCTCGCCGCGTGCTGTTCCGTGCGCGCCGACAACGCGTGATTGCCTTCCGTGATGCCCGCCGTCGCGATGCCGATCGTATCGGTTGAGCGCTTAATATCGCCGACCATCGACGCGAGTTGCGTGCGCATCGAACTCATCGCGTGCATCAGGCTGTGCGTGTCGTGGCGATTCAACGGCACATCGGTCAGCAAATCGCCTTCCGCGATGCGTCGCGCGACGTTCGCCGCCAGTTCCGGCTCGCCGCCGAGCTGGCCGATCAGCGTGCGCGCCATCGACAGACACAGCCACGCGACCAGCGCCACGCCCACGACGATGCAGCCGCCGACCGTCCACTGCACGCTGCGGCTGACCGCTTGCGCGTGGTCGTATTCCTGCTGCGCGGCCGTCAGCTGAAACGCGCGCAATTCGGTGCTTTCCTTCTTCACGCGCTTGATGATGGGATCGATCTGCTGCGTGACGATCCACTGCGCTTCCGACAAATTGTTCTCCGACAGCAAGCGCGCCGTCGGACGAAAACCCTTGTCGCGCAGCGTCGCCCAATCCTGCGCGAGCTGCTTCGCGCGCGCGGCTTCGTCGGCGTCCAGCGGATAGCGCAGATAGCGGCCGAGCAGGGCATCGACGGAATCGATCCGCTGCTGCGTCGCCTTGACGACGGCTTCGGTTTTTTTGCGCAGACGGATCGAGCACGGCATCGCCGAGCGCGAAATTGCTCTGCGTGATGAGTTCGTCGACCGTGGAGATGGTTTGCAGCGCCTGCGCGCGGCCTTCGAAGACGTGGCGCAGCGCGGCATTGCCTTGCTGGACGCCGAACAATCCCGCGCCGCCGACGACGGCAAGCACGGCGGCCACCGCGCCCGTGACGATCAGAAGGCGCGCCTTGACGGTGAGATTCGACATGTTCGATAGCGATGAAATGCGTCCATCGAACCATGCGACGGCGAGGGCGGCGGCAAGCGCGCGCCATTGATCAGACGAAAAGGTGAGAGCGCAATCTACCGGCGCAAAAAGAAGGATGTGTGACAGCGACAGGCGAGCGGACTCCGCACACGTTTGCGTGTGCGGATGCAACATAACGCGCGGGAAAACTCAGCCGCACTTCGGAATGTCGAGGCCGCGCTGGACGGCCGAACGCGCGACGAAGGCATCGAGCACGCGTTTGACGTTCGCGAAGTCGTCGAAGCTCACGAGCTCGCGCGCTTCGTAGAAGCCGATCAGATTGCGCACCCACGGAAAGGTCGCGATATCGGCGATGCCGTAGTCGTCGCCCATGATCCACGCGCGTTGGTCGAGCCGCTGATCGAGCACGTTGAGCAGACGCTTCGTCTCGGCGACGTAGCGATCGCGCGGACGCTTGTCCTCGTACTCCTTGCCGGCGAACTTATGGAAGAAGCCGAGCTGCCCGAACATCGGACCGATGCCGTCCATCTGGAACATCAGCCATTGAATCGCTTCGTAACGGCGCGCGGGATCGGCCGGCAGAAACTGGCCGCTCTTGTCGGCGAGATAGATCAGGATCGCGCCGGATTCGAACAGCGCCAGCGGCTCGCCGCCCGGCCCGTTCGGATCGATGATCGCGGGAATCTTGTTGTTCGGATTCACCGACAGAAACTCGGGCGACATCTGATCGTTCGCATCGAAGCGCACGAGATGCGGCTCGTAGGGCAGGCCGGTTTCTTCGAGCATGATCGACGCCTTCACGCCGTTCGGCGTCGGCAGCGAATAAAGCTGAATGCGCTCGGGATGCTGCGCGGGCCATTTGTGGCTGATGGGAAAGTCGGAGAGCGCGGGCATGCGGTGTCCTTCGTTGATTGAGTGGGCGAAAACAGGGACTGAGGCCGCGCGTACAGACTCGCGAGCCCAAATCGCGGGACGCTATTTCTGCCACCGCTACAGGGCGATTGTAGGAATCGCTGCAGGAAATTGAACGGGCGGCGAAGCGCATCGCGCCAGAAAAAATATCACGATCAGACCAACATCACGGGAAACGCGAGGCGTCCGCGCAAACGGCAGGTGACACAGATCACTGGCTCGCATATTGCATTGAATCCGGTGCCGCGAGAAAAAGGCGGCCCGAAACAGACGGCTTGCTCTGCAAGCTTTAATCGACGTCGTTACGTTTCCTGCTGCCATGAAAATCGCTCCTCTCGCCCAAGTCACCGCCTGCGCCGCCGTGGTCGGCGCGTCCTTCGTGCTATTGCCCGGCGTTTGCCGCGCACAGCCGCTCGAATCGCAACTCGATTGCAAGTCCAGCGCGCATCGTTTCATTGCGCCGTTGCGCGACGATCGCTCGATCGAAGCCACGCCGATGCGCGTCGAGGCGAATTCCGTCAACGCCTTCAAACCCACGCGCGGCGGCGAACTCACCGCTTACGGATATCGCGTGTATGCGGTGCTCGGCTACCAGCAAGGCGATGCGATCTTCAAGCAGGGCAGCGGCCAGCCGATCAACGATTCGGCGTACGGCGTCGTGGTGATGGCGCCATCCGATGCCGTCGAGCAGCGCGTGCGCGAATCCGGCAGCAGCGCGGTCGTGCACGAAGTCGTGCCGATGATCATGACAGCCGTCTTCTGCGACGGCAGCGCGATGCACACCGCATCGGGCACGCTGACGAAGGAAGCCGCGCGCAGCCGCCGCTGATTTTTTCGCGCATCCGTTTCGATGAATGCGGCGTCAGGCGTCGCGTTCATCGATAATGTTCTCCCTGATACATCAGTTCACGCGCGCGCGGTGTCGCGCGCATCACAACAGGAGAACGTCGATATGTCGGATGCAGCCAACCAGTCCTCACGCATTGCCATCGTCACCGGAGCGGGAAGCGGCATAGGCCGTGCGGCGGCGCTCGCGCTGCTCGCCGACGGCCGGTCTGTCGTGCTCGCGGGCCGTCGCGCCGAGCCGCTCGATGCGGTCATCGCCGAAGCCAATGCCACCGCGCACGCGCTCGCCGTGCCGACCGACGTCAGCGATCCCGGCCGCCGTCGAAAAGCTCTTCGCGGCCGCGGTCGAGCGCTTCGGTCGCGTCGATCTGCTGTTCAACAACGCGGGCCGCAGCAATCCGCCGGGACCGTTCGAGGACTGGACGCCGGAGCAATGGCAGGATGTCGTCAACGTGAATCTGAACGGCATGTTCTATTGCCTTCAACAGGCTTTCCGCACGATGAAAACGCAGACGCCGATGGGCGGCCGCCTCATCAACAACGGCTCCATTTCGGCGAGCGCGCCGCGCCCGAATTCCGCCGCGTACACGTCGACGAAACATGCCGTGCAAGGGCTGACCAAATCCGCCTCGCTCGATGGCCGCAAGTACGACATCGCGGTCGGTCAGATCGATATCGGCAACGTCTTCACCGAGCTGTCGGCGCGCATGTCGAAGGGCGTGCCGCAGGCGAACGGCGAAATCGCCATCGAACCGATGATGGACGTGAAGGTCGTCGGCCAGTCGGTTCTCTACATGGCAAATCTGCCGCTCGAAGCAAACGTGCTGTTCCATACCGTGATGGCGACGAAGATGCCGTTCGTCGGACGCGGCTAAAGCGTTTTCTATCCCGCCACGCGATACCAGACCCGGATGCCCGAATACCAGTGGCTAACGCTGGTATCGTCGCCCGCGCCGAACGTCGAGAGGCTCTCGACGTTCATCACATCGATACCATTCTCCGCAATCCACCGGTTCGCGCGCTCGACCAGCGCCGCGCCGTTCTCGTACACGTTGCCCTTGATGAGGTGATGCTGCACGACTTGTCGCTCGAAATCCTCGAAGGCAATCTTCGTCATCCTTTGTCTCCCGTGTTTTCTCGTTGTGATGCGCCTCGACAAGCGCGAATCGTCGCCGTGGATATGCTGCGCCGCAACGATCCCGCCGAATGACGCGCTGTGCCGATTCGAGCATCATATGGCCAGAGCGATGCCGCGCGCGGGCGGGTTTTCCCCCGTCATCGCGGCGCCGATATGACGCGCCAAGCACGACGACAAGCGTCAGTCCGGAGACACCAAGGAGAGCACGATGGATATGCGGCAACGCGAGCACATCGAGGCAGTCGTGGCGGTCACCACGCGTAGCGAGGCGCTCGCGCGCGGCCCCGAGGGCATCATCCAGAGTTCGTGGCGGCGTTGCGTGCATCAGTACGGGCTCGATCCGTCGCGCATGCAGGAAGCGCGCATTCTGCCGTCGACGCGGCTGCGCGAGCATCAGCAGCGTATCGACGGATTCGCGCGGATCACGCGGCACGGACTGGAAACGCTCTACGAGCAGGTCGCCGGCATGGGTTACGTCGTGCTGCTTACGGACGCGACTGGCGTGACCGTCGATTACATCGGCGATGCGAATACCGATTCGCTGCTGCGTCGCGCGGGCCTGTATCTCGGCGCGGAGTGGAGCGAGAACGGCGCGGGCACCTGCGCGGTCGGCACCGCGCTCGCAACGGGCCAGGCGCTGACGGTTCATCAGATCGATCACTTCGATGCCACGCATATTCCGCTGACCTGCACCGCCGCGCCGCTGTTCGATTCGCGCGGCGCGCTCTCCGCGATACTCGATATTTCCGCGCTTGTGTCGCCGCAAGCGCGCGACAGTCAGAATCTCGCGCTGCAACTCGTGCGCATTTACGCGCGGCATATCGAGAACGCGAACTTTCTTCGGACGCATCGGCAGGACTGGATTCTGAAGCTCAACACCGCGCCCGAATTCGTCGATGTCGATCCCGAATATCTGATCGCGCTCGATGAAGGCGGGCGCATCGTCGGACACAATCGGCGCGCGCACGAGATGCTCGCGGCGGAAATCGGCCGGCCGCTTGCGCCGGCGCTCACATCGGGCTTCGTGTCGGGCGATGCCGCGTCGCTGATCGGCGTGCGCTTCGACACGCTGTTCGATGCGCGTCTCGAAGAACTCGGCCGTTTCGTCTATTCGCGTCCGAGCGAATTGCGCGCCTTGCCGCTTTCGAAAAGCGGCGCGCTGCTGTACTTGAGCGTGATGCCGCCCGCGCCGTACTTCACGTCGACCGCTTCGACGCGCGCGACACGCGATATCGAGATTCCCGCGCCGCTGGCCGCGCTCTGCGGTGGCGATGCCGCGCTCGCGAAGCAACTCGGGCGCGCCGCCAAGCTCGTCGACTCGCCGATCAATCTGCTCGTCAACGGCGAAACCGGCAGCGGCAAGGAATATTTCGCGAAGGCGCTGCATCGCGCGAGCGCGCGGCGCGCGGGACCGTTCGTCGCGGTGAATTGCGCGGCGATTCCGGAGACGCTGATCGAAAGCGAATTGTTCAGGCATCTGCCGAACAGCTTTTCCGGCGCGGGCGCGAAGGCCAAGCGCGGCCTGATTCAGGAAGCCGACGGCGGCACGCTGTTTCTCGATGAAATCGGCGACATGCCGCGCGAACTGCAATCGCGACTTTTGCGCGTGCTGGCGGAAGGCGAAGTGCTGTCGATCGGCGCATCGCGGCCCGTGTCCGTCGACGTGCGCGTGATCTCGGCGACCCATCATTCGCTCGATGAACTGATGCGCGACGGCCGTTTTCGCGAGGATTTGTACTATCGCCTGAACGGCGCGCGCTTTACCTTGCCGCCCTTGCGCGAACGCGACGATCTCGACTGGCTGATCCACAAACTGCTCGACGGCGCGGCCACGCTGTCGCCCGCCGCGCGCGAGCTGCTGCACGCGCATGCGTGGCCGGGAAATCTGCGCGAGCTCGCCAATGTGCTGCGTTACGCCTGCGCGGTGTGCGCCGACGGTTTGATCGACGTCGACGATTTGCCGGAAGGTTTCGGCACGCCGTCCATCATTCAAACGGAAATGCAAACGGACGCGCCCGCGCTGATCGCCGACGATTTCGATCCGCATCGACTGCCGCCCGAAGGCATGTTGCTGATGCAGTATCTGCGCGCCGCGAGCTGGAACTTAAGCGCGGTCGCGCGACAGATCGGCGTGAGCCGCATGACGCTGTATCGGCGCATGTCGCGATACGGCATCAAGTCGCCGAATCAGCGCGACGCGAACGGTCACTAAAACCGCCGATACGCCTGTACTCCCGCCGATAGACCTGCCGCTGTGACACCTGTCACGGCGGCATTCGAATTCGCGCCATTCATACGCGAAAAACGCCGATTTCCTGCGGGTAATCCCGCGCTTTTGAAATTGGCATAGCGCTTGCTTTTATCCGCCGCACAAAACACAAAACGGAGACAAGGCATGCGTGAGAACGCGACGCCGCGCGTCGGCATCATCGCCAATCCTGTTTCTGCGCGCGATATCCGGCGCGTCATCGCCAACGCGAACAGCCTGCAACTGGCGGACCGCGTGAATATCGTGCTGCGGCTGCTGTCGTCGCTGGCGTCGTGCGGCATCGATCGCGTCTCGATGATGCCGGATCGCGAAGGCCTCAAAGTCATGCTTCAGCGTCATCTCGCGCGCAAGCAAGGCCCGGACGCGACGCTTGCCGCCGTCGAGTTTCTCGATATGCCAGTGACTGCGCGCGTCGACGACACCTTTCGCGCTGCGCGCATGATGCGCGAAGCCGGCGTCGATGCGCTGATCGTGCTCGGTGGCGACGGCACGCATCGCGCGGTGGTGCGCGAATGCGGCGACGTGCCGCTCACGGGTTTATCGACGGGAACGAACAACGCGTTTCCGGAGATGCGCGAGCCGACCATTTCGGGTCTCGCCACCGGTTTGTACGCGACCGGCCGCATTTCCGCGCAGGACGCGCTCGCATCGAACAAGCGGCTCGACGTCGAGATACGCGACGGCAAAGGTCAGGTGCGCCACGACATCGCGCTCATCGATGCGATCATTTCGCACGAGCAGTTTATCGGCGCGCGCGCGTTGTGGCGGATCGATCAGCTCGCCGCCGTCTATGTGTCGTACGCCGATCCGCAAGCCATCGGCATGTCGGCCATCGCCGGATTGCTCGATCCGGTCGCGCGCAGCGATCCGGGCGGACTCGTCGTCGAACTCGGCCGTCCGGACGCGTGCGAATTCACGCTGAATGCGCCGATCGCGCCGGGTCTGATGGAGCCGGTGCCGATCGCCAACTGGGCGCGTTTGGACGACGGCGTGCCGCATCGCGTGATGCAGCGCGCGGGCATCGTCGCGCTCGACGGCGAACGCAAGCTCGCCTTCAATGCGGGCGACGAAGTGACCATCACGCTCAGAGAGAACGCTTTCCGCAGTATCGACGTGGCCGCGTGCATGCGTTACGCGGCACGCTCGGGGCTGATGCGTCGGCCCGTCAGTCACACCGTAGTCCGCTAATCAACCAAGGAGACAGAGATGGCAGCACAGCATGCTGGCGGCTTGCCGCTTTCGAAGGATGAACTGCTGACCGTCTACCGCAAGATGCGCACGATCCGCGATTTCGAAGAGCGTCTGCACGTCGATTTCGGACGCGGCGACATTCCCGGCTTCGTGCATCTCTACGCGGGCGAAGAGGCGGCGGGCGTCGGCATCATGAGCCATCTGAACGATGGCGACCGCATTGCGAGCACGCATCGCGGACATGGGCATTGCATCGCGAAGGGCGTCGATCCGGTCGAGATGATGAAGGAGATCTACGGCAAGAAAGGCGGTTCGTGCAACGGCAAGGGCGGCTCGATGCATATTCGCCGATCTGTCGAAAGGGATGATGGGCGCGAACGGCATTCTCGGCGCGGGCGCGCCGCTGATTTGCGGCGCGGCGCTGGCGGCGAAGTTTCGCGGCAAGGGCGAAGTGGGCATCACCTTCACGGGCGACGGCGCGTCGAATCAGGGCACGTTTCTGGAAAGCATGAACCTCGCGGTCGTGTGGAATCTGCCGGTGATTTTCGTGATCGAGAACAACGGTTACGCGGAATCCACCGCGCGCGATTACGGCACGGCGGTCGATAGCTACGTCGATCGCGCGGCGGGCTTCGGCATTCCGGGCGTGACGGTGGACGGCACCGATTTCTTCGCCGTCTACGAAGCTGCGGGCGAAGTGATTCGACGCGCGCGCGAAGGCGGCGGGCCGTCGCTGCTCGAATGCAAGATGATCCGCTTCTACGGCCATTTCGAAGGCGATGCGCAGACCTATCGCGCGCCGGGCGAACTCGACGATATCCGCTCGAACAAGGACTGCCTGAAGAAATTCGCCCACGCCGTGACGCAGGCCGACGTGATCTCGCCGGGCGAACTCGATGCGATCGACAAGGAAGTCGCCGCATTGATCGACCGCGCGGTGACGGAGGCGAAGGAAGCGCCGCTGCCGACCGCCGCCGACCTGCTCACCGATGTCTACGTCAAATACTAAATCGAAGGAGACACAATCATGGCCCGCAAATTGAGCATGAAGATGGCGATCAACGAAGCGCTCGATCAGGAAATGCAGCGCGATCCGAGCGTGATCGTGCTGGGTGAGGATATCGTCGGCGGCGCCGGCGCGGATGGCGAGAAGGACGCGTGGGGCGGCGTGCTCGGCGTGACGAAAGGCTTGTACGCGAAGCACGGCGATCGCTTGCTGGATACGCCGTTGTCCGAATCGGCGTATGTGGGCGCTGCGATCGGCGCGGCGGCGTGCGGCATGCGCCCGGTCGCGGAACTGATGTTCATCGACTTCATGGGCGTGTGCTTCGACCAGATTTTCAATCAGGCGGCGAAGTTCCGCTACATGTTCGGCGGCAAAGCGGAAACGCCCGTCGTGATCCGCGCGATGGTCGGCGCGGGCTTTCGCGCGGCCGCGCAGCATAGCCAGATGCTGACGCCTTTGTTCACGCATATTCCCGGCCTCAAGGTCGTGTGTCCGTCGACGCCGTACGACACCAAAGGACTCCTGATTCAGGCGATCCGCGACAACGATCCGGTGATCTTCTGCGAGCACAAGAATCTGTACGGCTTCGAAGGCGAAGTGCCTGAAAATTCGTACGCGATTCCGTTCGGCGAAGCCAACATCGTGCGCGACGGCAAGGATGTGTCGATCGTCACGTATGGCCTGATGGTGCATCGCGCGTTCGAGGCGGCCGCGACGCTGGCGAAGGAAGGCATCGAAGCGGAGGTGGTCGATTTGCGCTCGCTGTCGCCGCTCGATATCGACACCGTGCTCGAAACCGTCGAGAACACGGGACGTCTCGTCGTCGTCGATGAAGCTAATCCGCGTTGCAACATCGCCACCGATATTTCCGCGCAAGTCGCTCAGCAGGCGTTCGGCGCGCTGAAGGCGGGCATCGAAATGGTGACCGCGCCGCATACGCCCGTGCCGTTCTCGCCGACGCTCGAAGATTTGTACATTCCGAGCGCCGCGCAGATCACCGACGCCGCTCGAAAAACCATGAAGGGAGGAAAGCACTGATGGCCGCAATCACACCGATCGTCATGCCGAAATGGGGCTTGTCGATGAAGGAAGGCACGGTCAACGAGTGGCTCGTGGAGGAGGGCACGGAGATCACGGTCGGCATGCCGATCCTCGATGTCGAAACCGACAAGATCGCGAACGCGGTCGAAGTGCCGGATGCCGGTTTGCTCAGACGACGCGTGGCATCGGCGGGCGATACGCTGCCGGTGAAGGCGCTGCTCGGCGTGCTTGCGCCGACAGACGTCAGCGACGCCGATATCGACGCCTACGTTTCGTCGTACGTCACGCCTGCGGAGGACGAGGGCGAAGACGAGCAAGCGGCGGCGTATCACTTCGTCGATGTCGATGGCATTCGCGTGCGCTATGCATCGCGCGGCGGCGACGATGCGGGCAAACCGGCGGTGCTGTTTATCCACGGCTTCGGCGGCGATTTCGACAACTGGCTCTTCAATCTCGATGCGCTGGCCGAGAAAAATCGCGTGTTCGCGCTCGATTTGCCGGGGCATGGGCAATCGACGCCGAAAGTGCCGGGCACGTCGTTAGCGGCGTTGAGCGAGTTCGTCGGCAAGTTTATGGATGCCGTCGATCTGCCGAAAGCCCATCTCGTCGGCCATTCGATGGGCGGCGGCATCGCGGCGCAAATGGCCGTGGATGCGCCGTCGCGCGTCGAATCGGTCGCGCTGATTTCGCCTGTCGGACTCGGCGACGAAATCAACAACGCGTACACGGAAGGTTTCGTGAAGGCCGAATCGCGGCGCGAGTTGAAGCCGGTCGTCGAATTGCTGTTCGCGAATCCGGAACTCGTCAGCCGTCAGATGCTCGACGATCTGCTGAAATACAAACGGCTCGATGGCGTCAGCGAAGCGCTGACATCGCTCGGTGACGGGTTGTTCGGCGGCGGCAAGCAGAGCGCGAGGCCGGGCGGCAAGCTAGCGGAATCGGGCAAGCCGGTGCTGGTGATTTGGGGCGAGAAGGATCAGATCATTCCCGCCGCGCACGCGAAAAACGCACCGTCCGGCGCGACGGTTCGCGTGTTCGATGACGCCGGGCATATGAGCCAGATGGAGAAAGCGAACGAGGTGAACGGGTTGTTGAAGGAGCATGTGGCGGCGAGTTCGGCCTGACTTTTTTCTCGGTTGGCTCTCACGCGCCCCGCCGGACAAGGATTCCGGCGGGGCGCGTCCGCGTTGTGCCGATAGCGGCTACCATGCTCGAATCGCGCTCGATTCCACCCTCGATGCCATGCCCTTCTCCCTGCTCGACCCCGCCACGCTCCCCGGCGATCCGCTCGACGCCGAAGAAGCGCTATTGAAGCGCGCCGCCGCCGGCGATGCCGTCGCCCACATCTGGGAAGCGCCGGTCTCGCTGATCGTGCCGCGCAGCTATCAGCGATACGCGCCGCTCGCCGACGCCCGCGCCGAATTCGCGCGACGCGGCTGTCCGGTTTCGTTGCGGCTGTCGGGCGGCGGACTCGTGCCGCAAGGGCCGGGCATCGTCAATCTGAGCCTCGCGTATCCCGTGCGCGCGACGATGGGCGCGCTATCCGAAGCGGTCTATTTGCACTTGTGCGAGATCCTCGCCGATGCGCTCAGGCCGCTCGGCGTACTGACGCATTGGCAAGCCGTCGAAGGCTCCTTTTGCGATGGCCGTTTCAACCTCGCCTGGGGGCCAGGGGACGATGCGAGAAAGATCGCCGGCACCGCGCAATACTGGCGTCGCGTGCCGCACGCCGACGCAAATGCGCCGCTTTACGCCGTGCTCGCCCATGCGGTATTACTGGTCGATGCCGATCCCGTCGAAATCAACGCACGCGCCAACGCGTTCGAAGCGATGATCGGCAGCGGCAGGCATTACGAGGACATGAAGATCGTGACCGTCGCGCAGGCTATCGCCTACGAATGCTTTCCTATGCCCGCCGATCTGCGCGCGCGCGTCCGCGATGCCCTGATCGAACGTGTGAAGAAAACGCCGCTGCCTCAATACTAAAAACGCATCGAGGTGGACATGCCGGTGAGACGTGTTGCGAACGCCTTCTTCTTTGCGTTGTGGGTCGCCGTGTGCGCGGCCGCGCCGGAATTCCTCTGGCAAGGCGTGTTCTCGCTGCTCGGCCAGTTGTCCCTGACCGATCTTGCCGCCGCGCTGTTTATCGGCGCGATTCTGGCGTTCTTCGTCGAACCGATTCTAGAGCGTCTGCGCAGCCTGCATTCGCACGCGCCGCGCCGGCCGAAGACGCCCACTTTCGCGGCGTGCGAAGCGCTGGGTTTCGCGATCGTCGCCATTTGCGTGGGCGAGGCGATCACCGTCTACGTCAACGCGGCGCATTCCAACGAGCACGCGAGCGAGAACCTGGTCGAAGCGGTATCGCTGGCGCTGCAATGGGCGGCGATGCCGTTCTTTATCGCCATCGCGTGGATCGCGGTGCGCGGCGGCAAATGGTTCGCGCGGATCATGGCGGGCGTCGCCGTGATCGCGGGCTATGTCATCGCGCTGATGTTCGGATGGGACGCGCGCTCGCTGCTGACCAGCGAGATTCCGGCGATCTTCGTGCTGATCGCGGGCAGCATCATCGTGCGCCAGCAATGGGACGCGGCGACCTTCCAGCGCTGCGCTCGCGCGACGGGCGTGATCGCGCTGACGTGGCTCGTCGTCACGGGCGCGGTGCAGGGCGTGCTGTCGCTGGCGCGCGTGGAAGCCTTCCGCATCTACGAGTGGACGGAGTTCTGGAGCGACTTGCGGTTTTATATCGGCTGGGTGATCGGGCTGTTTATCGCGCCCACGCCGTTGGCGGATGCCGCGCCGCTCGACACGATCGACGCATGCGGCATTGAGCGGTCAATAGTCGGCCCTTCAGAATTAGTCGAAGTCAAGGGTGGCAAGGGGCCGCCGGAAGATCGTGTTTCCCAGAACTCCCAGAAGCAATATTGATCTGAATGGTTTCCTGGGAGTTTGGAACTTCGCC